>CAXQUZ010000333.1:0-4322 GCA_964226865.1 Myxococcota bacterium
CTGCCCGTGGCCTTCGACGACTTCAGCACCTGGGGCAGCTTCCTCCAGGTGGCCCTGCGCTTCGCCGACGACGACGGCGAGGTCCGGCTCGCGCTGGGCGCCCGGGTGCGCGCCTGCCACCCGATGGACGACGACACGGGGGTCGGGCTCGAGTTCGACGCCGAGACCACGCCCCACCTCGATCGCCACCAGGCCCGCATCGCGAGCTGGGTCATGGCCCGGGAGCGGGAGCGCCGGGAGCAGGAGCGGGACGACAGCCACAGGTCGGCCCAGGCGAGCTGAGCCGTGCCCAGCGGGTGTGGCCGGCGGCGGTGGCCTCGGCCACGAAGCCGGCGTCGCCCAGGGCGGCCTGCCAGCGGGCCCACTCGGCAGCGGCGGTCGGATCGGGGGGGGCCGCGGCGGGCAGGACGGCGTGGCACAGGGCCGCCGCCTCCTCCCGGATGCGGGCCGCAGGGGCGGCGAAGTGGCCCTGGATGCGGATCACGGGCCGCGCCGCGAGGGCAGGGGCCAGGGCCGGCGGCACGAGCACCGGGCCGCAGTGCTCGTGGAGGGGGGCGGCGAGGGCGGCGAGCGGGGCCGGCCGGGGGCGCGCCCAGCCCGCGGCCTCGATGAGCTCGGGTGCGCCGAAGATGCCCACTGCGACGCCACTCCCGATGACGAGGGCCCGGGCGCGGCGGGGCGGGAGGCGCGCGAGCAGGCGCCCGGCACCGACGGCAACGGCCGGCAGGAACAGGGCCCCCGCCACGGCGAGGTAGTGCAGCCCGCCCTGGCCGGGGGCTGCGGGCTCCAGGGACGAGAACACCAGGATCCAGAGCCAGCCGGCGAGGGCGGGCAGCAGCAGCTCGGGGGCGGCGAGGGCCGGCAGCCCGGCGGCGAGCGCCCGGGCCAGAAACCGGGTCTCCTGGTGCCAGCGGAACAGCGGGCGCCGCCCCGCGAGGATGTCGGCCGCCGTGCCGAGGGGGTCGGCGTTGCTCTGGATGTTGCCGGCCCGCCCCCAGGCCCACCAGGGCAGGGCCGCGCCCACGGCCCCGGCGCTGATGAGCGCGAGACCTGCCCGCCAGCCGGCCCCCCGGGCGAAGGGCAGGGCGGCGGCCAGCACGAAGGGGGCCTCCTCCCGGGCCGCCACACAGAGCAGCCCGCCGGCAAAGACGACCGCGGCCGGTCCCGCTGCCCGGGGCCGGGCCCGGGCCTGGACCAGCCCGAAGACCACGAGGGCGCCCCCGGGCACCATGCTCACCAGGGGCCGCAGGTCGACCGTCGCGAGGGCCAGCGAGAGGGGGTGGAGCCCCACCACCAGCGCCATGCCGGCGGCGAGCGCGCGGTGCTGGGGGGCCAGCCGGGCCACACAGGCCCCCGCCAGCCCCGCCGCGAGGGCGAGCTGGAGCGCCTGGAGGGCGGCCAGGGCCCGGGCGTCGGGAAGGACCGCGCAGAGGGGCAGATGGGCCAGGCGCACCGGGCTGAGGTGGATGCTGCCGAGCAGGCTGCCGCGGTCGAACTCGAGGGCCGTCTGGGCGAAGCCGCGGCCCGCGGCGGCGCTCCAGCAGCTCTGGAAGAAGAAGGCCAGATCGGGCGGCGAGAGGCTCAGGCCGCTGTGGACCCGGCCGGCCGCCGCGAGGCCGAGGACGGCCCCGAGCAGCAGGGTCACGGCGAGCAGGCGGCGCGTGGCGGCGGCGGGCACGGGGGCTCCGGCGGAGGGCCCGCCCACGGTAGCGCCTGGGGGGGCCCCGGTCTCGGTCGGCGGCCCCCGGGCGGCTCAGCCCGCGTCCTGGTCCGGCGCCTCGGGGCCGCGGCGGGCCTCTCGGGCCAGCTCGGCGCGGTTCTCGCGCCAGTGGGTGATCATGCGCCGCTCCGAGCGCCGGCTCTCGCCGCCGAAGGCCCAGGTGAACTCGGTGCTCTGCAGGGCCCAGGCATAGGGCACCGACGACAGGCCGCCGCCGATGCGCAGGCTCGCCCGCTTCCAGTCGAGCTGCCACGAGGCCGTGGCCACGTAGGTGTTGGCGATGGGCCGCTCGTTGCGCGCCGCCACCTGGTCCACGACCGGGCGGATCCGGGCCGCGTCGTCGGGGATCTCGCTCGGATCCACCGACGACATGAAGGAGCTCCAGACGTCGGCCTCGGCCTGGATGATGATGCTGTCGCGGCGGTTCAGCCGCACGTCGGTGGCCAGCTGCAGGTCGACCGCCCGCAGGCTCACGTCGACCCCGCCGTCTTCGCCCAGGTAGTCGAGCACCTGCTGCCAGTTGCCGGCCTGGGGCAAGAACATCTCGACCGCCCAGGGCATGTCGTTCAGGTCGGGGGTGCCCGTGGCGCTCCAGGCCTCGTAGCTGCTGCCGAGGTGGACGGACCAGCGGGGCATCACGCGGGTGGAGAGCACGCCGCCGGCCTCGACCTGCTGGAGGGTGAAGCCGCCGGCCGGCAGCATGAACATGCCGCCCTGTGCGGCGAGGTCGACCGGGCCGATCCGCAGCGCGTCGACCTTGAGCTGGCCGTTGGGGGCGCCGATGGCGAGCACGCTGAGCTGGCTGCCGATCTGGGTGCGGGGCAGGGCGCCCACCCGGACGCCGCCGCTGCCCAGCTCGACCTCGCCCCACTCGAGGGTGTAGGCGGTGAAGCCGGTGTGGCCGTAGGGAATCTGGGGGAGCGCGCCGTGCTTCGGCTCGTAGCGGCGCAGGCTCTCGGTGGTGAGGGGGGCGAGGGGCTCGGCGCCGGCCCGGGCGTCGGCGTCGAGGGGGGGCGCCGGCGGGGGCGTGTCCTCGGCGGGGGTGGCCGTGCCCGCGTCCGGCGCGTCGGCTGGGGCGTCGGCGTCGGGGGCGGCCTGGGCGAGAGCGATCGTGGAGAGCAGCAGGAGGGTGGTGGGCATCGGCACTTCCGGGATGGTTCGGGGGGCGTGCCCAGGGGATCGGCACACAGCCCCTCGCCGATGACCCCCCCCTGCTCTCGCGCCCTTGCCGCCAGGGTGATCGATGCGGCGGCCCCGCCGCGCCCTGCGTCACATCTGCCACACAGTTGTCAGGCTGACCCGGACGGGGGAGCGCCCGCCGGCGCCCAGAACGGGCACCACCAGCCTCTTTGTTGTGGAGAATGCCCTCTGTTGCATTGTTCTGGTGGGTTCTCCGCCCGGGGCGGGCCCGGGCGGGGGTCGGGACGCGCGCGCGGGGCCGCTCCCCCGCTCTGGCCAGTCCCGATCAAGATCCGACGAAGTTGCCCAGCCATGGGCCGCTTCGGCCCTCGACAGTGGCGCCGACGTGATATGCGGCAGCGCCCGTCCCGGACGGGAATCATCGACGAGCCCGGTCTTTTGCCGACCTCGCCATTCCTGTTAGTGACCGCCGGTCCCGAGGGGCCGGCCCCTGACTTTCGGGCGGAGAGGGCTCACCCTCCCCCTCGTGTCGTCCCAACGGTTCGTCCTTCTCGGATGGGCCCCGTCGGTTCACACTGACCATTCTTTCCCCTAGGAGCATCGCCATGAACAAGAAGGAGATCGCGGCCCGGCTTGCGAGCCGTGCGCAGATCACGAACGTCAAGGCTCTCGAGATCCTGACCCTGCTCTTCGATGCCGACAACGGCATCGTCGCCGACGCCCTGTCCGCCGCGGACACCGACGAGGCCAAGGTCCTCGTGGCCGGCTTCGGCACCTTCGAGCGGCGCGTGCGTGCCGAGCGCGTGGGCACCAACCCCGCCACCGGCAAGCGCCTCAAGATCCCCGCCAAGAACTACGTGAGCTTCAAGCCCGGCAAGACCCTCCGCGAGCGCATCGCGGGCATGCCCGTCAAGTGAGCCATGTTGTGTGACCCTCGGGTCACACAAGCCTGCACGCCCTCCTGGTCCGCCAGGAGGGCGTGCTTCGTTCTCGACCTGAGGGATCCCGCCCCCTGCGCTCCGGGCTCTGCCGGTGCGCGCCACGGAGGCCATCGGGGCGGGGCTACGTGGGACCATGTGATCGGATCAGAAAGAACCCGTGGTGGTCGCCAGCACGGCGGGTGCGGCTGCCGGGCGCTCGGTGTCAGCAGATGCAACCCTTCGTCCCAAGTGGGGCCCGGGGCGTGCCACCGCGGCCCCGCCGGGTCGGGGCCGGTCCCGCAGAGGCCCGCCGCTGCGCCCTGCGACCCGGACCGCCGCCGGATCCTCGACGAGCCCGTGGCACGATCTCGTGGCATTGCGGGGCCCGAGCGCCACCGGGCGGGGGGCCGCGGAGAGGGAGGCGTGTCGGGTCGGGGAGGGGAGGGCCGGGCGGCTCGGCCGCGGTCTGGCGGCGCTGGGGTGGGCGGCCAGCAGCGCGACGGGGGGGAGAGATCGGAAGAGCACACGTCTGAACTCCAGTC
>CAXQUZ010000334.1:0-14859 GCA_964226865.1 Myxococcota bacterium
CCCATGACCACCCCGTCCGGCGTGCACGTCGAGACCGATCCCCCCCGGCCCTCCCTGCGCGGGCTGCGCCTCGACCGCCCGGGCTACCGCAACGCCTGGTCCGACCAGATGCTCATCGCCTTCCAGGCCGCCCTCGACGCGGCCGAGGCCGACGACCGGGTGCGGGTGGTGGCCGTGACCGGCACGGGCCGGGCCTTCAGCGCCGGCGGCGACCTCAAGGCCATGCGCGACCGGGCCGGCATGTTCGCCGGCGACCCCGTCCAGCTCCGGAGCCGCTACACCCGGGGCATCCAGGCCATCCCCCGGCGCCTCGCGCGCTTCGACAAGCCCGTCATCGCCGCCATCAACGGCGCGGCCATCGGCGCCGGCCTCGACCTCGCCTGCATGTGCGATCTGCGCATCTGCGCCCGGGGCGCCCGCCTGGGCTCGACCTTCGTCAAGGTGGGCCTGGTGCCCGGGGACGGCGGCGTGGCCCTGCTCGCCCGCACGGTCGGCTACCCCAAGGCCCTCGAGCTCGTGCTCACGGGCCGGGTCATCGACGCCGACGAGGCCCGGGCCATCGGCCTCGTCAACCAGGTGGTCGACCCGGAGGAGCTGGTCGCCGCCACCCGCACGCTGGCGGCCGAGATCGCCCAGAACGCCCCGCTCGCCGTCCGCCTCACCAAGTCCGCCGCCGCTCGCTCCTGGGGGCTGCCCCTCGACGTGGCCCTCGAGCTGGCCGCCACCTACCAGGGCATCGTCCAGAACGGCGACGACCACCTGGAGGGCGTCAACGCCATCCTCGAGAAGCGCAGCCCCGACTTCTCGGGCCGCTGAGCCCGCCGCCCGCGCCTCTCAGGGCACGGTGAGCACGACGCTGCCCTTGGTCTCGGTGGTCGTCACGGTCTCGCCCTCGGTGGTGGTGGTCGTCGTGCCGCCGCCGCCGTCGTCGCCGGACAGGGCCACCGCCAGCCCGGCCGCCCCGCCCGCCGCCACCGCCGCCACCCCGGCCCAGACGTACCAGGGGGGGCCGCGGCGCTCGATCTCGGTGACCGTGAGGGGCTGGGGGTCGAGCAGCAGCCGGGTCAGCAGGGCGTTGCTGGAGATGTCGAGGGAGGCGATGTTGCGCGAGACCCGATCGGGCCGCAGCACCCCGTCGTCGCCGAGGTAGCCGGCCAGCACGGGCACCAGCTCGCCCAGCTCCCCCGCCGGATCGGCGCCGGCCTCGCCCGAGACGGTCTTCGAGAAGTTGCCCGTGCGCGGCTCATAGAGCTGGAGCGCGAGCCCGCCGTCGGCGTCGACCCCGCCCAGCAGCACGAGATCGGCGTCGAGGTGGGCGCCCAGGGCGGCGTAGAGCAGGGCCGTCTGGTCGGAGCGGCCGTCGGGGTCGTCGACCGGGGAGGAGAGCCGTCGGGAGGCGTCGGCCGCCGACCAGAAGGCCGTGTCGCCCGCCGAGAGGAAGACCCGGTCGGCCTGGCGGCGGCCGTCGGCGGCCTGGAGCACGACGAAGTGCTCGCCCGGCGGCAGGGAGAGGGCCCCGGCGTCGACCTTGCGGCCGTCGACGAAGAGCTGGGAGGCGTCGGGCACCTCGGCCTTGAGCACGGCCTTGTCGGCGGCGAGCACCCGGGCCCGGACCTCGTCGAAGCGCGCCACGACCTTGGGGGGGTGGTTCACGGTGTCGAGGCGCCGGGTGGGGTCGAGCACGACGAAGCGGGCGAAGGTCTCGTCGGCCTTGGCCTCGTCGCCCCGGCCGAACTCGGCGAGCCCCACCAGCAGCAGGGCGTCGAGCAGATCCTTGACGTGGGTGGTGCCCAGCGAGCCGTCTTCGAGGGCGTGCACGGCCTCGCGCAGCACGGGCACGGCCGCGTCGAACTCGGCCCGCTCGTAGAGCACCCGCCCCTCGTCGAGCCGGGCCCGGCCGGGGCCGAGGAAGGCCTCTTCGAGCACGAGGGGCTCGCGCCCGGCGAGGCGGGAGCGGACCTGACCCAGCTCGAGAACATCGACCTTCGCGGCCTTCTCGATGGACTTCTCGAGATCGAGCACCACCGCCTCGGCGGCGCTCTCGTCCACGGCGGCCACGTGCACGCCCACCACGGCCACCTCGGGGCGGCGGGCGTGGGCAGGGGCCGCGACCAGTCCGGTCGACAGGGCCAGCAGAGAGGCCGGGAGCAGGGACATGGGGGGCGTCCGGAGCGGGAGGGAGCGCGGGGGGCATGGGCCCGGGGGGCCGCGGGTTGGCCGACGACACCGCCCCAGGTGGCGGGCCGGGGCGGGGGTCGACAGCGACCGGCCCACGGCGGCCTGCCCTTGCCGAGGCGCGGCCGCGACTGTACCACCCTGGACCGGCCCCCGGCCTTCCCGCGCGCCCGCTTCGGAGCCTCCCCGTGCCCACGCCCCTCTCCCACTGGACCGGCGCCCTGCGCCACGCCGCCCGCCTCGCCCTCGCGCTGGTGCTGGCCCTGCCCGCCCTCGCCCAGGCCGGGCCCGTCCAAGACGCAGAGAGAGACCTCCAGCACGGCCACATCGGCAAGGCCCTGCGCACGCTGGCCACCCACCTCGAGGCCCACCCCGCCGACCTCGAGGCCGCCGAGCTCCAGGTCGACATCCTGCTGACCATCGGCCAGGGCGCCGCCGCCGCCCAGCAGTGGCGCGAGCGCATCCGGGTCGAGCCCGAGAATGCAGACGCCTGGTACCTCCTCGGGCGGGCAGAGCTCAGCCCCGACGCCGCCGAGGCCGCCTACCAGAAGGCCCTGGCCCTCGCCCCGGCCCACGCCCACGCCCACGCCGGCCTCGGGGCCGTCCAGGCCGCCACGGGCCGGGTCACGGCCGCCGCCGAGTCCTTCCAGGCCGCCCTCGACGCCGCCCCCACCCTCGAAGAGGCCTGGACCGGCCTCATCCGGGCCCGGGCCATGTCGGGCGATCGGGCCGCCGCCGAGAGCGCCGCGCGCCGGGCGGTCGAGCAGGTCCCCGGCCACAACGGCGCCTGGCTGGCCCTCGCAGCGCTCGTGCCCAACGACGCCCCGAACATCCTGACCCGCGCCGCCAGCCGCCTGCCCGACGACCCCCAGCTCCAGGTCGCCCTCGCGCGGGCCCTGTTCACCGCCTCGGAGTGGGACCGGGCCGACAAGGCCTACGAGCGGGCCTTCGAGCTCGTCACCCAGGACGACGCCCAGCTCCGGGTCGAGCGGGCCATGATCGCCGAGATCCAGGGGGGCCGCCTCAGCCTCGACGGCGCCACGGCCCTCCTCGAGATCCGGCCCGCCGCCGCCCGCGACCCCGCCGGTGCGCTCCAGCTGCTCGGCGAGGTGGTCTCGGCCAACCCCGAGAGCGGCTGGGCCCGCCTCGTCCGGGGCAACGTGCTCGCGGGCCAGGGCCGGGTCGCCGACGCCGAGCGCGACCTGCGCTCGGCCCTCGTGGCGCTGCCCTCCTCGCCCGAGGCCTGGAGCGCCGTGGGCGCCTTCTACCTGAGCCAGCACCGGGCCGCCGAGGCCGCCCCGCTGCTCGACAAGGCCGCCGCCGCCCGCCCGAACGACCCGAGCGTCGTCGTCGCCACGGCCATCGCCCGGGCCGAGCTGGGCGAGGTCGAGCGCGCCGAGACGACCCTGCGCAAGGCCATGGCCCAGTTCCCCGACAGCATCGGCCCCACCCTCGCCCTCGCCCGCATGCTGCTCAGCACCGGCCGGGCCGAGGAGGCCTTCGGGGTGCTGACCGAGGCCCTGCGCACCACCCCCGAGGTCAACCTCGCCGCGGCCTTGGCCAGCGCCGCCCGGGAGGTCGGCCAGCCCGGCCGCGCCGTCGAGCTCATGAAGCAGCTCGCCGCCGAGACCGGCGACCCCCGCTTCTCGCGGGTGGCCGAGGGGCTGTCGCGCGACCCGGGCAACGCCCTGCCCGCCGGCGAGGACGACCCCACGAAGACGCCCACCCCCTGAGAGTTCTCATCAACTGCGGCGTTGACGTGTCCACCGTTGATGGCGGCGGCCGGGCCCGTTAGCCCGCGGCGTTCGCTTGGTGTTCTCTCGGCGGGTCCCTCCCGGACCGCCCCGGCCCCCGGACCGTGTCGTGCCCCTTCTCGCGCTCTCCGCCGGCCTCTCGCTGGCCCTGTCCCTGGCCCACGCCCAGTCCATGGGCCCCTGGCTGGACGAAGCCCTGCCCACCCCCCTCGACACCGCCGAGCAGCGGCTGGGCACCTGCCCCAAGAGCCACCTCAGCGGCGGCGTCCAGCTGCCCGCGGCCCCCGAGCTCTACAAGCGCTGGCACCCCGAGAAGGCCTGGGCCCGGGCCGAGATGGTCGAGGTCATCACCCGGGTCAGCGAAGAGATGGCCTGGCTGATGCCCGAGGCCGACCCCATCGTCATCGGCGACATCTCGACCCGCTACGGCGGCCCCCTCGAGGGCCACAAGTCCCACCGCTCGGGCGTCGACGCCGACATCGGGCTCTACTGGGGCAACGGCCGCATGCACAAGGGCGGCTTCCGCGACGTGCGGCCCACCGAGCTCGACCTCGAAGCCAACTGGCTGCTCATCCGCTCGATGCTCGACACGGGCCTGGTGGAGCGCATCCTGCTCGACCAGCGACTCATTGCGGCCCTGCGCAGCTACACCATCGAGAGCGGCGAGCTCAGCGCCGACGAGGCCGACCGCATCTTCCCCAGCGGCTACACCCGGATGTGGACCCACACCGGCGTCGTGCACCACGCGCCGAGCCACAAGGAACACATGCACGTCCGCGTGCTCTGCTGGGACGACTGAGCCGCCGCCTCCGGCCGACGACCGCCGTCCGGCCGCGGGCCCCCGCCGCGCCCCGACACGGGGCCCTCAGGCGCGCTTGAGCTTGCGCCAGAGGGTCGTGCGGTCGATGCCCAGCAGCCGGGCCGCCGCCGCCATGTTGCCGTCGCTGCGCTGCATGGCCTTCTCGATGGCCCGCGCCTCGACCTCGGCGAGGGAGATGGGCTCGGGCTCGGGGCTGCGCCGCCCGGGCACCTCGAGGTGTTCGGGCCGGATCTCGCCCCCCTCGGGCACCCGGATCCACGCCAGCCGCAGCACGTTCTCGAGCTCGCGCACGTTGCCCTTCCAGGGGCGCGCCACCAGGGCCTCGAGGGCCTCGGTCGCCAGCCCGGCGGTGGCCTTGGGGCGGCCCCGGCGCTCGGCCTCGGCGGCGAAGCGGGCGAGGAAGTGCTCCGCGAGGGCCGGGATGTCGTCGAGGCGCTCGCGCAGCGGCGGCACATGCACCCGCACCCCCGCCAGCCGGTAGTAGAGGTCTTCGCGGAAGTGGCCGGCGAGCACGTCGGCCTCGATGTCGCGGTTGGTGGCCGCGATCACCCGCACGTCGACCATGCGCGGCCGGTCCTCGCCGACCCGCTGGATCTCGCCCTGCTGGATGGCCCGGAGCAGCTTGGCCTGGAGCAGCAGCGGCAGCTCGCCCACCTCGTCGAGCAGGATGGTGCCGCCGTCGGCCTCTTCGAAGGAGCCGCGGCGATCGCTGCTCGCGCCGGTGAAGGCCCCCCGGCGGTGGCCGAAGAGCTCGCTCTCGATGAGCGAGGCGTTGAGCGCCGCGCAATTCACCTTCACGTAGGGCTTGCGGGCCCGGTCGCTGCGGCTCTGGACCGCGTCGGCGAAGCGCTCCTTGCCCACCCCGGACTCACCGGTCACGAGCACGGGCAGCTCGTAGGGCGCCACCTGGTCGACGAGATCGTAGAGGGCCTGCATGGCCGGCGCGCCGCCGATGATCCCGTGGAAGGAGCGCCGGGCGTGCAGATCCCGCTCGAGGCGACGGGTCTCGGAGAGGTCGCGGAACAGCTCGATGCCCGCGAGGGGCGCGCCGTCGGGGCCCCGCACGAGGATCATGCGCGACTCGGCGTGCACGACCGTGCCGGGCTGGGCCCCCTGGTAGAAGGTCTCGGCGCCCTGGCCGATGACACCGTCCAGCTCGGCGTTCAGCAGGCACGAGGTCTGGCACATGGGCGAGGCCAGGGCGTCGCGGCAGAGGCAGTCGGAGAGGGCCGTGTCGCCGTAGCCGAGCAGCAGCCGCGCCCGCCGGTTCATGGCCAGCACCGTGCGCTTGCGGGCGTCGATGACGACGGCGCCGTCCGACATCTGGTCGAGCAGGGCCGAGACGAGGGGGCTGGCCAGCACCGCCTCCATCGAGCCCGCGCTCAGCGTGATCTCCATGCGTCCACCATGCGGGCCCCGGCGGGCCCCGAGCGTGAGGGAGTCCCCGGTCGCGAGAAATCGGCGACAGACGGGGACGGAGCCGGCGGGTCCAGGGGTTGGCCGGCTCTCACGGAAGGTAGGCACCAGTGATGCAACCTGCAACACCAGAAGTTGCAGCTCGCAACAGGTGACAAACCCTGTGCACCCGTGGTAGCGTGTGCACAGCCGAGGGGAGCACTGGCACGGGTGTTGCAAACCCCGCAACCCCACCGGCCCGGCGACATCGCGGTTCCTGCCGCCCCGCCCCGCCGGCCGCGCTCCCCCCGCGCACCGCTTCCTCCCCCTCGTGCGACCCCCTCCCGGTGGCCGCACCCTGCGCCCCGCCCCATCGTCCCGGAGAACGCCATGCTTCGCATCACCGCCGAAGAAGAACGCGACCTTGCCCGCCGCATCCGCACCGCCGAGCGCAAGGCTCGGGAGAGCATCGCCGGGATCGACGAGGCAGAGGTCATCTTGCGCAAGCGTCCAAAGCGGACCGAGCGCACCCGGGCGGGCGCGGTCGACCGGCTCATCGCCGCCGTCGAGGCCTCCACCGAGGCCGCCAAGGCCGACCCTGAGCTGCTCAGTGACGTGCGCAGCGCCCAGGCCAGCCTCGCCGAGGCCGAGGCCCTGCGCTGGGAGCTGGCCATGTCGGCCCGCCGCATCGCCCGGGGCGAGGCCCGCAAGCTGGCCTGCTCGCTGATGGGCGAGGAAGACCTCGTCCAGGAGGGCTTCATCGGCCTGCTCCGCGCCGCGAAGCGCTTCGATCCCGACCGGGGCATCCGCTTCTCGACCTATGCGCGCT
Source organism: Myxococcota bacterium (assembly GCA_964226865.1). Classification (GTDB taxonomy): domain Bacteria; phylum Myxococcota_A; class UBA796; order UBA796; family UBA2385; genus CAXQUZ01. Next base: position 6,974 of record CAXQUZ010000334.1, read on the forward strand.
GGTGGGTGCGGGCCCAGATGACCCGCGCCCTCGAGACCACGGGCCGCATGGTCCGCCTGCCCGGCGGCGCCGTCGAGCAGATCCGCAACCTCCAGCAGGCTGCCGTGCGCCTCGATCGCCAGGGCGACGACTGGACCCTCGACGACCTCGCCGCCGAGGTGGGCATCGACCGGGCCCGGGCCCAGCTGCTGCTCTCCCAGGGCGGCGTGGTCAGCATCGACCAGCAGGACGACGACGGCCTCAGCGTCGGCGACCGCCTCCACACCGAGGGCCGCCACGTCGACCCCTCGACCAACGCCATCCGCCTCCAGGCCATGGAGCGGGTGCGGGGCGCCTTCGGCGACGTGCTCGACGAGCGCGAGCGCTACATCCTGCTCAACCACTACGGCCTCAGCGGCCGCGACTCGCGCACCATGGCCGACATCGGCAAGTCGATGGGCCTCTCCCGCGAGCGGGTGCGCCAGATCGAGGTGGGCGCCCTGTCCCGGCTGCGCCAGACCATCTGAGCCCCGCTCCTGGCCCCCGGGCCCCGCGCGCCGGTCTCTCTCGCAGAGGCCGGCGCGCTGTCGTTCTCGGCCCCGAGCTCCCGCGCGCTGCACATGGCAACACCCCGGGCCTTGTACAGGGTTGTGGACCCCCTCCATTCCTGCAACGAAGCGTTGCAGCCTGCAGCGGTTGGGCCCGTCGCGGTCGCGTCCCCCCAAACGCAGCGCGCCCCGGCACCACAAGGGCACCGGGGCGCGGGCGGGGGCGGCGCTCAGTACTGGGCGTCGACCGACTCCTCGCGGATGACGGCGTGGTCGCCCGAGGCCGAGATGCGGGCGATCTGGACCCGCTCGGCGCCGATGGCCATGACCACGATGCCCTGGTCGGGGATCATCGAGCCCGCGGTCACCACCACCTCTCGGCCGTCGGGCAGGCCGAGGATGGCGCGGGGGGGCTGGGTGTCGGGGAGGGTCGAGACCACCCGCACGGGCCAGGCGCTGCCCTTGGGGGCCGAGAGGTCTTCGCGGGCCGGCGCGGCCGTGCCCGGGACGGGGGCCGCCGCCGGGGCCGGGGCCGCCGCGTCGCCGTCGGCCGGGGCCGCCGTGCCGTCGGCGGGCGCCGGGGCCGCACCGTCGGCCGGGGGCAGGGAGGCGCCCGCGGCCGGATCGGCCGGGCTGTTCTCGGGGGGCAGGGTCTCGCGCTTCTTCTGGGACTTGCGCGCGTTCTCGGCGAGGGTGTCGCTCGAGATGACCATGGGCTCGTCACCCTTGGGCGGGAAGCGGGGATCCGGGTCGGGCAGGGTGCCGACGCTGGTGCCGCCCACCGAGGCCTGGGTCGCGACCGGCGCAAAGGGCTGGCCGGGATCGGACATCTGCTGGCAGCCGGCGAGCGCGAGGCCGAGGCCCAGCAAGACGCCGCCAGAGACCGGGAGAGAGAGCGGACGAACAGGCATGGTAGAGGACTCCGCACGCAGTGGCGCGCCAGCATAACCGAACCGCGGCCCTCGTCCCCCCACTCCCCCTGCCGCGGAGCCCCCGTGTCGCCGACACCCCCCTGTCCCGAGCTCGAGCGCTGCGGCGGTTGTGCCCAGATGGCCGTCGCTCTCGACGAACAGCGGGCGGCCCTGCGCGCCGGCGCCGCCCGGGCCATCAACCACCCCATCGACGCCTTCGTGCCCTCCCCGGCCACCGTGGGCTACCGCGCACGGCTGCGCCTGCGGCCCGGACCGGACGGGCGCCTCGGCCTCACCCGCCCCCGCAGCCACACGGCCGTGCCCCTGTCGGCCTGCGCCGTGGCCCACCCGGCCATCAACGCCGTGCTCGGCCGGCTGCCGCCCCTGCCGGGCTTCGCCAGCGTCGAGCTGCGCACCAACGGCACGGCGGTCGTGCTCGCGGCGACCAGTGCCGCCCGCAGCGGACCGGCCCGCAAGCGCCGGGGAGCCCGGGGCGGACGGGGCGCCCGCGGCGGTGGCACGGCGGCCCTGCGCGCCCAGCTCCAGGGCCTCGCGCTCGACGCCCTGGGCCTCGCCGGGGTCGCCCTCGACGGCGACCGCATCCAGGGCCAGCCCCGCCTCACCCTCGACGGGCCCGGGCTGCCCCTCCTCGCCAGCGCCGGCTCCTTCTTCCAGGTCAACCCGGGCATCAACGCCGCCATCGTCGACCGGGTCCACCGGCTGGTGCGCGCCCTGGCCCCCGCCCACCTGCTCGATCTCTACGCCGGCAACGGCAACCTGAGCCTCGGCCTCGCCGCCGAGGGCCAGGCCTTGACCCTCATCGAGTCCTCGCCGAGCGCGACCCGCGACGCCCGGGAGGCGGCCCGGGCCCTGCCCGCCGGGGTGCCCGTCCCCGACATCCGCCGGGGCGACGCCGGCGCCTTTGCCCCTGGGGACTGCTTCTTCGACGTGGCCCTGCTCGACCCGCCGCGGGCCGGCGCCCCCGAGCTGCTGCCGAAGCTGCTGCTGACCCGGCCCCGGGCCCTGCTCTACCTGAGCTGCAGCCCCCGGGCCCTCGGCCGCGACCTCGGCGCCCTGCGGGGCACGGCCTACCGGGTCGCCCACACCACGCTCTACGAGATGTTCCCCCACACGGGCCACGCCGAGATACTGGCCGTGGTGCTGCGCGACGACGTCGAGCTGCCGGCCTGAGCCCCCCCCTGTTGTCCAGAGCGCCCTGAGCGGCGCGGTCCTGAGAGAAGCTGCGCAAGTGACTGAAAGGGCGGGGGCCCCGGAACCGATGCAGGTTGTTCCCAAGTCGCCCCGGCGCCCCCACCGCTCCCCGCGGTCGGGTCGGCGTCCGCTCCCCGCCTCGAGGTCTCTTTTGCCCGCTCCCGACCCCCGCCTCCGTCCCGCCCCCCACGGCGCCCGGTCCTTGCGGATCCTCGGCCAGGGGGACGCGGTGCACGAGCTCCAGGAGCTGGCCCTGGCCCGCTACGACGCGCGCCTCCACCGGCGCCGCATGGCCCTGCGCAACGACGCCATCGAGTCGGTCCGCCGCCTGCCCTGGCTGCGCACGGTGCGCCAGGGCTGCTCGCTGCCCCTCAACGAGCTGGTCATTGCGCCCATGATCTTCGGCGCCCGCCAGGAGCTCCGCACCCACATCACCGACCTCGCCGCGCTGCTCATCCCCGACGACGGCCGCCGCGCCGCCGCCGTGGACGAGGCCTGCGCCCGCTGGCTCGAGCCCATCGCCGTGCCCGCCGCCGCCCGGCGCAAGCTCATCCACCGCCGCTGGAACGAGGACGCCGTGAGCTGGGCGCGCCGCTTCGAGGCCGAGCTGCTCGAGACGGTCGACGGGCTCCACCGCGACCACTTCCGGCCCGAGTTCACGGCCCGCCTCGACGCCGTCCACGACACGCTCGACCTCCGCCGCTGAGGCTCCCCGGCCCCGGGGCCCCTTGCCCGGCCGGCCAGCCTCTGGCAGAGTCCCGCCGTCCTCTCTGATGCGAGCCTGATGATCCCCATGGAGCCATGCCCCGCCGCGGGCAGCTGAGCTTCCTCCCCCGTGCGGGGCGCCCGGATCCCCTCCCCTTCGCCGAGAGCCCTTGTCAGGTCAAGCCGGGGTCTCCACACGACCTCAGCCGCTCGACCGTGCGCGGCCGTCCCCGCCCGCGCACCCGGCCCCATGTGGTGCTGCTGGCGCTGGTGCTGGGGCTGCTGCTCGCCCTCGCGCCGCGCCTGGGACGCCAGACCGCCGCCGCCCCCGACAGCGCGCCGGCCCGGTGGACGGCCGCGGTCGTCGGGGCCCTCCACCTCACAGACACGCCCCCGACCGTGGTGGACGCCGGCCGCGTGGCCGCCCGCCGCCAGGCCCTCTTCGTGCGCGAGCTCGGGCGGCTCCACCAGGCGCCCACGGCCGAGGCCCGCCGCGACCAGGCCCGCTTCCTCTGGGTCCGGGCCACCGATGCCTCCGTCCAAGATGCTGCGCTCGAGGCCATCTTGGATGACAACCAGTGGCCGCGTGGCTTCCGGGGGCGCTTCCTGGACGAGCTCTCCGAGTCGGTGCTGCGGGCCGCCCGCGAGCACCGGGTGCTGCCCTCCATCACCCTGGCCCAGGCCATCCTCGAGAGCGGCTGGGGGCGCTCGGGCCTCGCCGCCCACCACCACAACCTCTTCGGGGTGAAGGCGGGCAGCTCCTCCCAGCGGGTGCGCCTCGCGACCCACGAGCACAGCCGCGGCCGGCTGCGCCCGACCCGCAAGACCTTCCGCCGCTACGCGACCAAGGCCGAGTCCATCGAGCACCACGCCCGGCTGCTCGGCCAGGACCGCCGCTACGCCCGGGCCCGCAGCCAGTGGACCGACTGGCGGGGCTTCCTCGAGGCCATCGCGCCGCGCTATGCCTCCAGCCCCACCTATGTCGAGGCGGTGGCCGAGATCGTGGAGCTCTACGAGCTCGACCGCTGGGACGCCCTCATCGTGGCCGCCGCCGCCGTCGACGACGCCCGCTCCCAGAGCTGAGGTGCCCGTGTCGCTGCCCCACATCCCGCCCCCCAGCCGCGCCTGGCTGCGGGGCTTCGAGCTGCGCCGCGGCCAGCCCGCTGCGGTCGCCGCCATCTTCCGCTCCCTGGGCCCCGTCCGCGGCGCCCGGCTGCTGGTCCACTTCGGCTGGCGCCAGGCCACCACGACACCCCTCGCCGGGCTGCCCCCCGCCGACCCCCACGACGACGAGGAGTGGCTCGCCCGGCGCCAGTTCGCGCCCGTCATCCTGCTCGACGACGCCCTCGTGCACGACCTCGGCCTCTCCCGCGAGGCGGCCACCGCCGTGCTGCGCGAGGTCGTCGGCGCCACCGGTGCGGCCTTCCTCGACGCGCTCTTCCCGTCCCTCGACCCGACCCTGTGGCCCGGGGCGCCCCTGGCCGCCCGAGAGGCCCTCGTCCGCCGCACCTTCCGCCGCTTCGGCAACATCGCCGCCGCGACCGTGCGCCTGGCCGACGACGAGGTGGGCTTCGACGTGCACGCCTGCCGCTTCCACGGCTACTGCCGCCAGCTCGGGCGCCCCCACCTCGCGCCGCTCTTCTGCCACGCCGACGCCGTCTACTTCGAGCGCCCGGGCGCCCCCTACGCCCTCGACCGGCCCTCCACCCTCGCCACCGGCGGCCCGGTCTGTGCCTTCCGCATCCGCTTCAAGGACGCCCCGCCCGCCCCCGGTGCCGATCAGCGGTAGCCCTGGGCCTGGAGGGTGAAGAGGCGCGCGTAGCGGCCCTCCGGCGTGGCCATGAGCTGCTCGTGGCTGCCCTGCTCTTCGATGCGGCCCTGCGCGAGCACGATGATCTCGTCGGCCATGCGCACCGTGCTGAAGCGGTGGCTGATGAGGATGGCCAGCTTGTCGTCGGCCAGGGCGCGGACCCGGCTGAAGATGTCGGCCTCGGCCTCGGCGTCCATCGCGCTGGTGGGCTCGTCGAGCACGAGGATGTCGGCCTGGGAGCGCATGAAGGCCCGGCTCAGCGCGATCTTCTGCCACTGGCCCCCGGAGAGCTCCTGGCCGTCCTGGAACCAGCGGCCGAGCTGGGTCTCCCAGGCCGCGGGCATCTGCTCGATGAAGGGGCGCGCCATGCCCTTCTCGGCGGCCGCCACCCGGGCCCCGTGGTCGTCCATGCGGGCGAGATCCCCGACCCCCACGTTGTCTCCGACGGTGAACTGGTAGCGCACGAAGTCCTGGAAGATGACCCCCACCCGGGCCTGGAGGGCCGCCGGGTCCCAGTCGCCCAGCGGCAGCCCGTCGAGCAGGATGCGGCCCTCGGTCGGGCGGTAGAGGCCGGTCAGCAGCTTGATCAGCGTGGTCTTGCCGCTGCCGTTGTGGCCCACCAGGGCGAGCTTCTGGCCCGGCACCAGGTGGAGGTCGATGCCCCGCAGGGCCCACTGATCCGCCGGCGCGCCCGGGTAGCGGAAGCCCACGCCCTCGAAGCGCACGCCGTCGCCCGGCACGGGACCGGCGCTGGCCCGGGCGACGGGCGCGGGCACGGGGGTGGCGAGGAATTCCTCGAGGTTGGCGAGGTAGAGGTTGTCTTCGTACATGCCGCCCAGGTCGCGGAGGATGGCCTGGAAGGCGGCCTGGCCCTGCTTGAAGACGAGCAGGTACATGGTCATGTCGCCGAGCGAGATGGCCCGGGAGATCGTGCTGGCCGCGATCCACAGGTAGGTCGCGTAGAGGGCCACCGTCGAGCCCAGACCCAGCAGGTAGCCCCAGAGGCCCCGGCGCTTCACGAGCCCGGCCTCCTCGGCGTAGACGGTCTGGAAGATGTCGTCGTAGCGGCGCACGAGCATGGGCCCGAGCCCGAGCAGCTTGACCTCCTTGGCGTAGTCCTCGCGGCTGACGACGACCTCGAGGTAGTTCTGCATGCGCCGCTCGGGGGAGCGGAAGGTGAAGAGGCGGAAGCCCAGGTCGGCGAAGCGCGTCTCGACGAAGAAGGCGGGCAGGGTCGACAGGGCGAGCACCAGCACGGCGAGGGGGCTGAACGAGAGCAGCAGGGCGCCGTAGCTGGCGAGGCTGAGCCCGTTGCGGACGAGGCCGAAGCTCTTGCGCACGAGGGCCAGGGGCCGGGAGGAGGCGCCCCGGCGGGCCTGGGTCATGCGGTCGTAGGTGCGGGCGTCTTCGAACTGGGTGAGCTCGAGCTGGCGGGCCTTGTCGATGATGAGCATGTTGACGCGGTGGCCCAGCCGGGCCCGCAGCAGGCTCTGCACGGTCTGGTCTGCCCGGCGCACCCCGGCGAGGCTCGCGACGAGCACCCCCTCGACCACCACCCAGCGCAGGGCCGGCCAGGGATCCGCCCCCGGGCCCGCCGCCATGGCCGCCACGACGGCGTCGACGATGCGCTGGCCCACCACGGCGATGCCCGCCGGCAAGAGCCCCGCGAGCACGGTCATGGCCAGCAGCAGCGCGAAGAGCCGGGGATCCGTCTCCCAGACCATGGCCACGGCCTTGCGGGCGTGGTGGAGGGAGGCGGCGGGGCCCTGGCGGGGACCGGAGGGACGGGCGGCGGGAGCGGCGTGGGGAGGCGACATGCCGCACCCTATCGCCACCCGGGCCCCCACCGGACACCGGGGGCCGGCTCATGGGCCCATGACCGGAGCGGCCCCACCGGGGCGGTCGCTCAGGCCACCCCGTGGGCGGCCTCGTCGCCGGGGACGCTCATCACGACCTGGTCGCGGCCGCCGGACTTGGCCGCGTAGAGGGCCACATCGGCCCGGTGCACGACCGCAGACCACTCCGGGTCGTGGTCGGGCTGGTAGACCGCGCAGCCCACCGAGACCGTGATGGTCCGATGCTCGCCGTCCCCGACCTCGACCGGCGTGCCGCGCACGGCCTGCCGCAGCCGCTCGCCGAGGGCCGCCAGCCGGGGCCCGGTCGTGTCGCGGGTGAGCACGACCATCTCCTCGCCGCCGTAGCGGAAGACGAGGTCGTTGCTGCGCACGGCATCCCGCATCCGGGCGGCGGTCTCGACCAGCACCCGGTCGCCCACCGGGTGACCCCAGGTGTCGTTGATGCGCTTGAAGTGGTCGATGTCGCAGATGATGACGCCGTAGCCGCCGGGCACAGCGTCGGTGGCGCAGCGCTGGTGGGCCTTCTGGATGAGCTCGGTGAGGTGGCGGCGGTTGAAGAGGCTGGTCAGGGGATCGGTCACCACCGCCTTGCGGAGCTGCTCGTTGAGGCCCTCGAGCTGGGCGTTCTTCTCGGCCAGCTCCCGGGCCACCCGCTCGCGCTCGGCGAGCCGGGCCGCCACCCGGGCCTGCTCGACGGTGGCCTCGAAGTAGCGCACCTTGACGAGGGCCACGGCGGCCATGGCGGCGAGCCCCCGCATCAGCTCGGCGCTCTCCCAGAGGTGCTGCTGGCTGGCGCTGCGGCTGTCGACGTAGATGGCGCCGATGATGGTGCCCTGGTGGCGCATGGGCACGCAGAGCACCGAGC
>CAXQUZ010000335.1:0-27677 GCA_964226865.1 Myxococcota bacterium
GAAGCTCACTTCGCGGAGGCCCGCGGGATGTTGCCCTCGACCTGCTCGTAGCCCTTCGCGGCCTTCTGGCTCTTGAGGGTGTGGCCGAAGAGCTGGGTGCCGCCGAAGACCAGCGTGGCGGCCACGATGGTCAGGGCGATGGCGAGGCGGACGAGCATGCCCGTGGGGACCTCGTCGGGCTCGACATCGACCACCGGCGCGGGGCCCGTGGCGGCCTTGGGGCCGTCGCCGGGGGCGTAGCCGATGACGACGTGGGGGAACTCGCCCTTGCGCTCATCGGGGAAGAGCACGCCGCTCTCGACGCCGGCGAAGCGGGCCTGCACCATCTCGCCGGCCACCGCGCTGTAGACCGCGAGGATGACGTTGGCGACGACGGGGATGACCACGGCCAGGCCCACGACACAGCAGGCGCCGAAGCACACGACCGCGATGACGAGGAAGTTCTGGAAGATGAAGTCCAACTGCATGGCAGCCTCTGGTTGACGACCGTGCTTCCGGTGTGAAGCAGCAGGGTGGCGCCGGGTTCGATGAGAGGGGCGGAGTGCCGGGAAGCCCGATGGCTCGGCGGGCGGGACGCCGGGGCGCCCATGTTCCACGCAAGCCTGTCCCCACCGGCGGGTAGAGGCGGCGGGGCTAACCGTCACCCCGGCCGGCCGTCAACGGATGTCGTCAGCGCCGGCCCAAGACTGGACCTTAGTCTGACCGCATCGGCGTGCAAGCAGGCAAGGCCGACGCCGTGTGGGCCCGCCAGCAGGCACGACTCGACACGCCAGCCGCCCCGGGGCCCTCCCGGGGACCGGGGCGCGGGAGGACCGCTGGCGATCGCGTCCGGCAGCACCATCCCGGCCCCCACCCCCCCCCGGGATCGTGCCCGCGCCCGGGAGCCCGCTGTCCATACTTATGCAGGGCCCTGGGCGCCCCGGGGGCCCGGCCCCCCGCCCCGGCGGGCCCTCTTGTCGCGGGGCTGCCCCTTGGGGCGCTTGACACCGCCACAGCGAGAGGTGATGACCCACACCCGTCCGCCTGTGGTCTCGGCGGCGGGCCCTGTCCGGCGGCCCACGCGGGCCCCCGGCACCGCCCCGGGGCGCCGGTCCGCCCCCACTGCCCCCCGTCGGGAGGACTGCAGGAATGGCCAGCCCGGTCTCCACGCCCGCCGTCGACCTCGCCGCTGCCCCCGCGGGCGACGGCGAGGCCACGCCCCGCTCGCCCGGGCTGATCGCCGACCTCTTCGCCCTCACGAAGCCCCGGCTCAGCACGCTCGTGCTCATCACCGCCGGCGGGGGCGTCTGGCTGGCCGACCGCAACGTCTCGGCGGCCACGGCCCTGGCGGCCGTGCTCGGCACCACCATGGTCGTCGGCGGCGCCAACACGCTGAACTGCTACCTCGAGCGCGAGCTCGACCGGCGCATGCTCCGTACCCGCGGCCGTCCCCTGCCCTCGGGCCGGGTGCGGCCGAACACGGCCCTGGCCTTCGGTGTGGCCCTGTCGCTCATCTCGGTGCCCCTGCTCACCCTCGCCACCACGCCCCTCGCCGGGCTGCTCGCGGCGGTGGCCCTCGTGCTCTACGTCATGGTCTACACCCCCATGAAGCGCACGACCTCGCTGAGCACCCTCGTCGGCGCCGTGCCCGGGGCCCTGCCCCCGCTGATCGGCTGGACGGCCGTCACCGGCCGCCTCGACATGGGCGGCCTGCTGCTCTTCCTGCTGCTCTTCCTCTGGCAGATCCCCCACTCGCTGGCCATCGGCATCTACCGGGCCAGCGACTACGAGAAGGCCGGCATGGTGGTCTTCCCCAACGAGTTCGGCCTCGCCGCCACCCGCCGCCAGGCCCTGCTCTACACCGTGCCGCTGGTCGCGACGCCCCTGTTCCTGGCCCACGCCGGGGTCGCCGGCATCGTCACCATGACCGTCGGCGCCGTGCTCGGCCTGTGGTTCCTCTGGCTGGCCTTCGACGGCTTCCGGCGCCAGCTCGGCCCCCGCTGGGCCCGCCGCTTCTTCCTGGCCTCGCTCGTCTACCTGACGGCGCTCTTCGGGGCGCTCTCGGTCGACCAGCTCGTCTGACCCCGGGCCCGCAGGGGGCCGCGCCGACCCGATGCTCCGGCCCGTCCGGGGGTCTGGCGCCCCGGCTCCCCTCCCCTGCCCGGCCCCTGCCCGGAGGCCCGCCGTGGCCCAGGACTCGCGTCCCCTCTGGCTGACCCTCTGGACCAGCCCGTCCTGGCTCGCCTTCGCCCTGGCGGCGCTGGTGCTGCCCGTGTGGATGATGCTGCGCCCGGCCCCGCCGCCCCTGCCCCACATGGGCCGGCTGCCCGCCTTCTCGCTCACCGACCAGCAGGGCCGCCCGGTCACCCGCGACAGCCTCGCCGACCAGGTGGTCGTGCTCGACTTCATCTTCACCCGCTGCCCCGACGTCTGCCCCACGCTGACGGCGAAGATGGCGGCCCTCCGCGCCGAGCTGCCCGCCGCGCCCGCCCTGGGGGCGCCCATCACCTTCGTGTCGCTCTCGGTCGATCCCGAGTACGACAGCCCGGCCGTGCTCACCGAGTACGCCGCCCAGTACGACGCCGACCCCGAGACCTGGCGCTTCCTCACCGGCGACCGCGACACGGTCATGGCCATCGCCGACGGGCTCATCCAGGGCCTGACCCTGGGCCCCGCCGGCCGGCCCGCCGAGATCGGCGACATCACCCACGGCGAGCGCTTCGTGCTCATCGACCCCACGGGCAGCATGCGCGGGGCCTTCGAGACCGACCCCGAGGGGCTCACGATGACGGCCCGCGGGGCCCGGGCCCTGTCGCGGGAGTAGCCCCGCCCCCGCTGCCGCCGCGCAGCCGCTACCCTGTGGCCCGCGACCCCGGAGTGCCGCCTGCCCGCCGTCCCGCCCGCCCCCCGCGCCCCGCCTCCCGCGCCGCGCCCCCGCTGGGCGGGCCTCCGGGGCCGGCTCCGCGACCTCGCCCCGCCGGTCGAGGAGCTCGTGCCTGCGGGGCTCGTGGCCCTGGCCTGCCTCGCCCTCTCCGGCTGGCTCTTCAGCCCCCTGCTCGACGTCGAGGGGGCGGCCATCGTCGGCGACGCCGACACCGACGCCGTGCGCGGCATGTGGGGCATCGACCACCTCCGCCGCTCGCTGCTGCCGCCCGACACCCCCATCTGGTCCACCGAGCTCAACTTCCCCTTCGGCGTGCTGGCGCTGGTGCTGCCCTTCGTCAGCGGGATGCTCGCCGCGCCCCTGGGCCTCGTGCTCGACCCGGTGGTCGCCTTCGACCTGACCATGGTGCTGCTGGTCGCCGCGGCGGGCTGGTCCACCGCCGTCGCCGTGCGGGTGCTGGGCGACTCCTGGCCGGCGGGCATGGCCGCCGCCGGGGCCCTGCTCTCGCCGCCCATGCTGCTCCACGCCGTCGCCGACGGCACCCCCGAGCACGTCGCCATCTGGCTGGTGCCCCTCTTCCTCGCGGCCGCCGTCCACCTCGCCCGGCGCCCCTCCGTGCCCGGGGGACTGCTCGCCGGCGGCCTCGCCGTGCTCGTGGCCTTCGACAGCCCCTACCACGGCGTCTATGCCGCACTCATCGGCATCTTGGTGCTGCCCTTCGAGCTGATTCGAGGGTGGCCCGCGGCCCGCCGCCGGGCGCTCTTCCGGGGGCTGGGGGCCGCCGCCCTGCCCCTGGCACTGGGCGGCCTCGTGCTCGCGCTGCTCTACCGCAACTTCCCCATCGACGAACAGATCGGCCTCGCCAGCGCCCAGCTCTGGAAGATGAACGCCGCCGACCTCCACACCTGGTGGCAGTACGACTTCGGCCAGCGCACCGTGCGCGACCCCTCCCTCGCCCCGACCGCCATTCCCGCCGCCGTGCTCTGGGCGGGCCTCGGCCTTGGGCTGCTCGGGGCCCCCCGCTCCCTGCCCTGGCTCGCCGCCGGCACGGCCGCCGTCGTGCTCAGCTTCGGCACCAACGACCGCATCCCCGCCGAGCTGGCCCAGTGGCTGGGCGCCGACGGCCGCGACCTGGGCCTCGCGCTGCTCCGGGCCAACCAGCGCCTCTACGAGCTTCCCGGCATCGGCAGCGTGCGCTTCCCGCGGCGCTGGCTGGTGCCCGCCACCCTCTGCTTCGCGGTCGCCGGCGGCATGGGCCTCGCGCGGCTGCTCTGGCTGCTCGGGCGCCCCCGCTGGCTGCGCCGTCCCGTCGCCTGGGGCGCCCCGGTGCTGGCCCTGGGCCTCGCGGCCGCCGCCACCCGCGCCGGTGCCGAGACCGCCCGCTTCCACGCCCCCTTCCCCGCCCACAGCCTGCCCGCGGTGGCCTTTGCCGACTGGGTGGCCGACCAGCCCGGAGGCGGGGCCGCCGTGCTCCTGCCCCAGATGCGGCCGGCGCCGAAGTCGGGCCGCCGGGGCGACCTGCCGGTCTTCGCCTCCATCGCCGACTCCCTGTCGAGCGCCGACGTGCAGTACCTCCAGGTGCGCATGGCCCGGCCCCTGCTGAGCTACCCGAGCCTCAAGACCCTCGTGCCGATGAAGGTCGACACCGACCTCTACCGGCTGCTGCGCAACTGGGACGACCTCGCCCACCCGGCCATGACCGGCCGCCCCATCCCGAGCTCGGCCCACGACGAGCGCAGCGCGCCCTTCCGCCAGCGGGTCATCGACGGGGTGCGGGCGGACGGGCTGCGCTTCGTGGTCGTGGACGAGGCCGCCTACGGCGCCGAGGGCCTGGAGATCCTGCGGGCCCAGCTGGCCGATCATGCCGTCGACGAGCGTCACTTCGACGACGGCACGGGGGTGACCGTCTTCAGCCTGCGCCAGTAGCCGACAGCGGGCGTCCGGCGGGCAGTGCCGGCCGGAGTGCCAAGGGCCCGCCCCGGGTTAGGGGCGCCGCTCTCCTGCTCTGCCGAGGACGTCCTCGTGACCACTCCCCCCGACGCCCCCCCGAAGACCCCGCTGCCCGGGCTTCCCCTGGACGACGACGACGACGCCGTCGGCAGTCCCCCGAGCAGCCCCGGCGGCGACGGCGTGCTGTCGTGGATCTGGGACGTGGTGAAGACCTGGGGCCCCGCCATCCTCGTCGTGCTGCTGGTGCGCAGCGTGCTCGCCGAGCCCTTCCGCATCCCCTCGGGCTCGATGGTGCCGACGCTGGCCATCGGCGACCACATCGTCGTCACCAAGTTCAGCTACGGGCTCCGCATCCCCCTGACCCGCATCCCCTTCCCGGGCACCGAGCTCGAGGCGCCCGCCCGGGGCGACGTCGTGGTCTTCGTCTACCCCGACTCCGACCAGGGCCTCTCGCGGGTGCTCGACCTGCCCGTGCCCGGCATCGCGACCCTCGACTACGTCAAGCGGGTCATCGGGCTCCCGGGCGACACGGTCGAGGTGCGCGACAACGTCGTCTACCTCAACGGCAAGGCCCAGGCGCGCACCTACCAGCAGGACCACACCTTCGTCGACGACCGCTGCACCCCCCACCCGACCCGGGAGTACGTCGAGGATCTCGAGGGCCACCCCCACGCCATCCTCAACGCCAAGTCCTACGGCGCCCGCATGGGCAACATGCCGCCGGTCGAGGTGCCCGAGGGCCACATCTTCGTGATGGGCGACAACCGCGACCACTCCGCCGACAGCCGGGTGTGGGGCTTCGTGCCCTTCCGGAACATCAAGGGCAAGGCCCAGGCCGTCTGGCTCTCCTACGACTGGTGCGACGCGAGCAACACGGGCCCCCTGCCGACGATGCGCAGCGGCCGCTTCGGCACCGCCATCCAGTAGGCGAGGTCAGCGCGGCGGCCCCAGCAGGGTCTGGGCCGTGGCCGTGTCGCGCAGCCGCCAGAGCCGGCCGTCCACGAGGAAGTGGTGGAGGCTGGCGGCGCTGCCCAGCACGAGGTCGACCCCCGGCACGGTGTCGGCCAGGACGAGGTGGGCGAGCACGGGGATGCCCGGCGCCAGCAGGCCCACGCCGACCAGCCACAGGGGCGCCGGCAGCCGGCCCCAGGCCCCGCCGCGCCGGGTCTGGAAGCGGCGCACGATGACGAGGTACTGGACGTAGTGGGCGCCGGCGAGGGGAATGGCGGCGAGCTCGGGGGGCAGCAGCCAGAAGCAGAGCCAGGCCCCGGGCCCCCAGCCCAGGTGGAGCCAGACCCGCTCGGGACCGACCCGCTGGCCCCGCCAGGCCAGCCAGCCCATGCGCCCCCAGGTGGCCAGGGCGAGGGCCCCCAGGAGCACGCCGCCCACCGAGAAGAGCGCGGGCGGCAGGGTGTCGAGGCCGAGGGCCGCGCTGTCGAAGAGGTCGGCGCCGGGCCGGGTCGCGAACCAGAGGGCCAGCCCCGTGGGCACGAGGCCCTGGTACCACTGGTCGAGCACCCGATCGATCGGGCGGGGTCGCAGCCGCCGGGCCCGGGCCCCGGCGCGGATGAAGCCGAAGTTCTGGAGCCCGATGTGGGGGATGTTGGCGAGAAAGACCAACAGCAGCAGCCAGGGCAGCCGGCCCGCCGCCACGATGAGGCCCGCGACGGCGACGAGCAGCACCGGCAGGACGAGGCGACCCGCCCGCTGGCGCAGGCTGCCCTCCGAGAAGAGGCGGGTCCAGGTGGCAGCGAGGTGGAGGAAGTTGAGCACCATGAGGCCGGCCGTGCCGACGTGGGCGGCCTCGCCCCGGACCAGCCAGGCCAGCCCGGCGAGCAGGGGCAGCGGCGCCCACAGCCACCAGCCGTCCCCCGGTCGCCCCACGAGGGGGGCGCCAGCCACGGTGCGGGGGGCGGCCATGCAGGCTCCGGGAGGGCGGGGGCGGCCCCATCGTAGCCACTGCGGCGGGGGGGCGACCCGGACGGGGCTGCCCGTGCGATACTCGCCGCTCCACTTGGAGGAAGACCCCATGCGCATGACCGCACTGCTGCTCCTGGGCCTCGCCGCCTGCTCCGGCAAGGGCAGCGAAGACTCGGGCACCACCGCCGATGCCGATGCCGATGCCGATGCCGACGCCGACAGCGACACGGACGCCGATGCCGATGCCGATGCCGATGCCGACGCCGACGCCGACGCCGATGCCGATGCCGATGCCGACGCGGGGGGCGACCCCTACTCGGGCACGGTCGAGTTCACGGCGACCGAGACCGGCTCGGGCACCTCGGACGTCTGCACGGGCACGGCCACCCTCTCGGTGAGCGACATCGAGATCAGCGGCACGGCCACCTGCGACTTCGCGGGCCCCTTCGCCGCCTTCGGCACGACCACGGGCCCCATCAACGGCGCCGTCGACGCGGGTGCGATCACGGCCGTCTGGAACACCTCGCCCTCGCCCCTGACCGCCGATCTCACGGGCACGGTCAGCGAGAGCGGCGTCGACATCGTGTTCTCGGGCGAGGTCTCGGCCGAGGGCATGACCATCCAGTACAGCGGCACGATGACGGCCACCCCCGACTGAGGGCCGGCGCCCGGGGCCGCTAGCGCCGGGCGTTCTCGAGGAAGGGCAGCCCCCAGCGCCGGGCGAGGTGCTCGGCGCTGGGGATCGCCCGCTGCATCGTGCGGGCCCGCACGGCCATGGCCGCCAGCACGAAGGGCCGCCGGGGCCGCGAGACCGGGCAGGCCGCACAGGCCGGATCCTCGGCCGACCGGCCCGTGCCGTGGAGCCCCCGCAGCCGCGCCAGCGCGGGCCCCCGCCAGAGCTCGGCGAGGCGCTGGTGGCGGAGGTTGCCGATGTGGAGGTGGTCGGCGGCCCGGGGGTGGCAGGCGGCCACGTCGCCGTTCCAGCGCACGATGAGCGGCCCCGTCCAGAGGATGCGGCAGGGCGAGTGGCGCGCCGGCGCGTCCGGGGCCCCGAGGGCGTAGCCGGCCGCGCCGAACTCCTCGTCCTTGAGGCGCACGATGTCGACGCCCGCCACCGCCCGCCACTCGTCGACAAAGGCCTGCTCTTCGGGAATCGTGCGGGGCATGCGCACCATCTGGACCCCGAGCAGCATCGCGCTCCGGGCCGCCCGCTTCTCGGCGGCGAGCGCCCGGACCTGGGCGCGCACCCGGGCGAGGCTGCCGCCGGGGCGGTGGTGGCGGTAGGTCTCTTCGGTCACGCCCTCGATGCTGACCAGCAGCTGGTCGCAGCCGACCGCGAGCAGGTCCGCCCGCTGGCGGGGGCCGAGGTGGGTGCCGTTGGTGGCCACCACCGTGCCGATGCCGAGCTGGCGGCAGCGGTCGAGCACGGCGAAGAGCCGGTGGTCGAGGAAGGGCTCGCCGAGCCCGTTGAGCCAGACGAGGTCGCCCCCGAGGGCATGAAACTCGTCGAGAATGCGCCACAGAAGGGCATCTTCCATGTCTTCGGCCGGGTAGCCGGCGCCCGTCCGGGGGCACATCGGGCAGCGCAGGTTGCAGCGCACCGTCGTCTCGAGGGCCAGCACGGCCGGGCCCGGCACCCGCACCGGCTCGCCCTTCAGCCAGGCCCGGGCGACCCCGACGCGATCACGAAGACGACGGGGCACGGCGCCGCATCCCATGCAGCCAGGCCTTGGCCGCGTCGCCCACGAGGGCCGCCCCGCCGAGCACCATGTCGCTCGGCTTGATGGCCCGCCGCCGCAGCACCTGGGCCACGTGGCGGGGCCGCAGGTAGTAGCGCAGCATGCCCCGCCGCTGGAGCCGCACGAGGGTGTCGCCCGAGAGGCCCTCGGGGGTCCAGACGAGGCCCCGGCCGCTGGCGAAGGGGTTGAACCACGAGTGGAAGGCGTCGTAGTCGAGGGTGTCGCGGCGGTGGCCGATGGTCTCCTCGAAGAACTGGGAGCCCGGCAGGGGCACGGCGATGTTGAACTTGGCGATGTCGGTGCCGAGCTCGCGGGCGAAGGCCAGGGTGCGGCGGATGCTCGCCTCGTCCTCGCCGGGCATGCCGATGACGTAGAGGCCGAGGGTGAGGATGCCGACCTCGTGGGTCCAGCGGATGGCGTCGACGGCCTCGCTGGTGACGGCGTGCTTCTGGGTCGAGGCCAGCGCCTCGTCGCTGCCGAACTCGATGCCGTACATGATGAGCCGGCAGCCGTCGGCGGCCATGCGCGCGAGCAGGGGCCGGTCCACCTTGTCGACCCGGGTCTCGGTCACCCAGGTGAGCTGGGTGTGGAGGCCCCGGCGCTCGAACTCGTCGAGGAAGGCGTGGCCCGACTTGACCGACAGGGGCCAGTAGGCGTCGATGAAGCCGAAGCGGGTGACGCCGAAGCGCTCCATGTTGTGCTCGAGCTCGTCGCAGATGCTCTGGGGCGAGCGCCGCCGCACGGTCGTGAAGACCTGGTCCTGGGCGCAGAAGGTGCAGGCGTAGGCGCAGCCCCGGCTGCCCTGGATCGGCAGGGTGATGCCGTCCATCGCGATCATCGGGTGGCTGGTGTAGCGGGAGAGGTCGAGCTTGGACCAGTCGGCCCAGGCCACCGCGTCGAGGCGCTCGGTGGGACGGGCGGCCGGGAGGATGACGGGGGTGCCGTCCGGGCCGCGGCGGCCCACCCCGGGGATGCCGACGGGCTCTTCGCCGGCTTCGAGGGCCGTGACCAGCCCGAGCAGCGGTGCTTCGCCCTCGGCGATCACCACGTAGTCGGCCTCGCGCTCGCGCAGGATGCGCTCGCCGAAGACCGCGGCGTGGGTGTTGCCGAAGACCACGGGCAGCCCCGGGGCATGGGCCCGGAGCACGGCAACCGTCGCCAGCACGGCGCTCATGTTGGGGGTGAGGCAAGAGAAGCCCACCAAGCCGGGCGATCGGGCCAGGATCTGGGCGGCGAGGGTCGGGGCGTCCTGGCCGTCGCAGTACTGGTCGATGATGTCGACGCTGTGGCCGTGGTTCTCGAGGTGGGCGGCGAGCTGGGCGAGGCCGAGCGGGGGGATCGGCGTCACGAAGCGGGCGAGCAGCCCCCCCACCTTGCGGAGGGACGAGCCGGGGTTGACGAGGACGACCTTCATGGGCGGGACCTAACGCAGGGGCCGCCTCCGCCCCCCCGAACGTGCTAGCTTCCAACAGATGCTGCCCTCTGTCGTCCTCCTCAATCCTCCCGGCACGCGCGCCTGGCTGCGGGACGGCTACTGCAGCCTCGAGGGACGCTGGGCCTACCGCTTCTACCCGATGGATCTGCTCGTCCAGAGCGCCCTGCTCCGCGGCAAGGCCCGGGTCACGGTGGTCGAGGCCATCGGCGCCCGGCTCTCGGCACCGGCCGCCCTCGAGGCCGTGGTGGCCGCCCGGCCCGCGCTCGTGCTCGCCCTCGTGGGGTCTGCCAGTCTCGCCGAAGACGCCGCCTTCCTCGACCGGGTCCGGGCCGCCCTGCCCGGCTGCCGCATCGTCGTCTCCGGCGACGTCGCCCAGTTCTCGGCCACCGGCGCCACCGAGCCCGAAGATGACGTGTTCACGGCCATTCCCGCCGCGGACGCCGCCCTGCTGGACTTCGCCCTGCCGGGGCTGCTGGACGCCCTCGCGGGCCCCCCCGAGACCGCCGCGGGCCCCCTCTGGCACCGGGGCCAGCCCCGCCCCGTCGTCGCCGCCCCCGCCCGCTTTGCCTACGGGCTGCCCGACTACGGGGCCTTTCCCGCGGCCGGCTACACCCTGCCCTACGCGCCGGGCCCCGTCGGCAGCCCCCTGTCGACCTATGGCTGCTCCTTCTCCTGCCGCTTCTGCAACACGGGGGCGGTCGACTGGAAGGTGCGCGAGCCCGAAGATCTCGCCGAAGAGCTCCGCTGGCTGGACCGCCAGGGCGTGCGCCACCACTACCTCCGCGACGCCACCTTCGGCGCCGACCCCGTCCACCGCGAGGCGGTGCTGCGGGTGCTCCGCGACCTGCCCGGCCGGCCCCGCTGGAACACCTTCACCCGCATCGATCTCTTCAGCCGCGCCGACCTGCGGGCGCTCGCACGGGCCGGCTGCGCCGTGCTCCAGCTCGGCCTCGAGCTGCCCGACGAGGCCGTGCTGCGCGCCCTGCGCAAGCCCCTGCGCCTCGCCGAGGTGCGCGAGAAGATCGGCTGGGCGCGGGCCGAGGGCATCGCCGTCTGCGGCCACTTCCTGCTCGGGGTGCCCGGCGCGCCCCCCCTGCCCCCGGCGGCCGTGGTGGACTACGCCGTGGGCCTGGGCTGCGACTTCGCGAGCTTCAACGTGGCGGCCCCCCGCCCCGGGGCCCCCTTCCGCCACGAGGGCGGCTTCCTCGGGCCCGCCGCCGCCGCCGCCGCCCAGGCCGGTGCCATGCGCCGCTTCTACGCCCACCCCCGCGTGATCCTCCGCCAGCTCCGCCGCCACCGGCGCCCCGCCCAGCTCGCCCACAGCCTGCGCCAGGCCGCCGCCCTGCTCACCCCCTCCGCCCCGTCCCCCCGCTGAGGCCCCCATGACGCCCCCCGCGCAGTCCCCGCCGCTCCTCGACACCGGCGCCGCCCCCCTGCGGGTGCTCTTCGTCCGGCCCGGCCGCCACTACTGGCCCATCCTCAACGAGAGCGACAACTTCCTCCTGCCCCTCGGCTACCCGGCCCTGGCCGCCTACCTGCGCCAGCGCATGGCCAACGTCCAGGTCGAGATCCTCGACTGCTGCCTCGAGGGCATCGGCTGGAAGAGCCTGCCGGAGGTGCTGCGCAAGAAGGGGCCCCACGTCGTGTGCATCGGCGAGAAGGTGGTCTATGGCCACGAGGGCATGAAGGCCTTCCGGGCCGCCCGAGAGGCCTGCCCCGGGGCCGTGCTGGTCGCCGGCGGCCACCTCTACAGCGCGAAGCCCGACTGGACCCTCGAGCAGTGCCCCGAGGTCGACGTTGTGGTGCGCTTCGAGGGCGAAGAGACCCTGCGCCACCTGCTCGAGACCCTGCGCACGGGCGGCGACCTGCGCGAGGTCGCGGGCATCGTCTACCGCGACCCGGCCCAGGGGGGCCGCATCCGCCACAACCCGCCGCGGCCGGTCATCGAAGATCTCGACTCGCTGCCCATCCCCGCCTACGACCTCATCGACCTGCGCAAGTACTCGCCCTTCGGCCGGCTCTGGCCCAAGGCCGTCACGGTCCAGCGCTCGCGGGGCTGCGTCGACACCTGCAACTTCTGCTCGTGGATCGTCCAGGAGGGCCGCCCCACCCTGCGTCCCGACGGCTCGGTCGAGGTGCGGGCCGGCTTCCGCTCGAAGAGCGTCGGGCGCATGATCCAAGAGATCGAGCTGCTCTACGAGACCTACGGCATCCGCTACCTCTTCTGGACGGACGCCACCTGGAACGTCGACAACCGCTGGCTGCGCGAGTTCTGCACCGAGATCATCCGGCGGCGCTACGAGCTCGGCTGGTGGGCCTTCACCCGCATCGACAACCTGCTCAAGCAGGAGGAAGACGGCACGCTGGAGCTGATGGTGAAGGCGGGGCTGCGCCACGTGCTCGTGGGCGTCGAGCGCGAGGGCACCGACGACTACAGCTGGCTCAACAAGCACCGCTACACCCGCGAGCGCACGATCAAGGCCTTCCATCTCCTGCGCGACAAGTACCCGGAGGTCTTCCGCCAGGGCACCTTCATCACGGGGCTGCGCTCCGACACGGCCGACGACATCCGCGGCCTGCGCACCCTGGCCCACGAGGCCGACCTCGACTTCGCCGCCTTCCACCCCATCACGCCCTTCCCGGGCACCCCCCTCTACGACGAGGCCCTGGCCAAGGGCTGGCTCGAAGAGACCGACTTCGACAAGTTCGACATGTTCTACCCGGTGATGCCCACCGAGCACCTCAGCCGCGAGCAGGTCGCCCAGCTCACCGCCGAGAACTACCGCGACTTCGTCATCCGCAAGCCCTGGCGCTACGGCCGCCGCATGTTCAGCCGCCAGCGCAACCGCCGCGACCTCCACCGCTGGTTCGCCTACGCCGTGAGCCGGGCCATGGCCGTCCAGGCCTACGAGGCCCTGCGGGGGCGGCGCCAGTTCGAGGGCTTCGCCGGGGTCAACCAGCTCTGGAAGCCCCGGTGGTACGACGAGTAGGCGCCCCGAAGATGGCCTGATGGTGGCCATCTTGGAGCATCAGGGGCGGGGCTGATCGCCCTTGCCCCGCAGCCGCCGGAGCATGCGGCGCACGAGCTGGCCGTAGGCCCCGTCGCCGAGGCCGCCGCGCACGGCGAGGGCCGTGGTGGTCGGGCGCAGGGCAAAGCCCTCCCGGCCGCAGGAGAGGTCTTCGGCGGCCAGGATGGCGTCGAGCTCGGCGCGGCTGCCGAGGGCGGAGAAGGGCATGCCGCCGGCGACGAAGGCCCGGCAGACCACGTTGCCCACCATGCGCCCGAGGCGCCCCCGCATGAGGAACCAGCTGCGGTCGACCGAGCCGTTCTCGTAGGCCATGCGGCTCCACTCGTAGAGGAAGCGCACCGGCGGCGGCTTCTTCACGTCGGGCTCGAGCACGAAGATGAGCGGCGCCCCGAGCTGCTCGGCGCAGGCGGCGAAGGCGTCGACGGCGGGCTGGATGTAGTCGAGGCCCGGGGCGTAGGTGGTGGTCAGGCGGATGACCCGGCCGCCGGGCTGGTCGCGCACATAGGTGTCGGGGCCCACCCGGAAGATGGGGCCCTCGTGGGCGTCACGGTCGATCCAGCTCCAGTCCATCGAGGCACTCCAGGGCAGGCCGGGCCGGCGCCCAGGCGGCGGGCGGGCCCTCTCCACACCATCCTGCCACGATCCCGGGCCGGCCCTCCCGGGCAGGCACCAGCGGCGCGGAGCAGCCCCCGAGGCCCCGGTCGTCGGCGATGCCCTGGGGCAGCAGCACGGCGGCCCGGCTGTGGCCGTCCCAGGCGGCGGGCTCGATCACCGGCCCGGGGTGGGTGCCGACGGCGCCGTTCGCGGGGTCGAAGGCCACCAACCACGCATCCGGGGGCAGGGCCGCCACCCAGGCGCGCAGCCGGGCGCCCGCCGGATCCGGTCGGTAGGCGAGGCCCGCGGGGCTCAGGGGCAGGGGCCAGACCCGGGGCGGGGCGTAGCGCTGGTGGGCGCCGAGGGCGAGACCGCCGGCCAGCAGCAGACGCAGGCCGAGGTGGCGCCGGGCGCCCAGGCCCCAGCCCGCCGCCGCGAGCACGAGGGCGGCGGCGGGGATCAGCCCCGAGTTCGCCGGGTTCACGAGCCCGGTGTAGGCGAGCTCGGCCCCGGCCCCGAGCAGCGCGACGAGGGCCTCCCGGCGCCCGAGCAGGGGCAGCAGGGGCAGCAGCATGAGCGCGACGGTGGCGAGGCCGCCCGCGGTCGCCGGCGCCGGGCCGCCGAGGTGGAGGTCCTGGCGCAGGGTGCCCACGCACCACAGGGCGCTGGTGAAGGCGAGGCCGACCCCGAGGCCCCAGGCCACCATCCCGAGGGCCAGCCGCCGGCCGGTCGCCCGGTGGACCCGGCCGAGCAGCCCCGCCGCCCCCGCGAGGGCGAGGCCGCCCACCATCATCGCGACGTTGATCTTCATCGCCGCCGCCGCGAGGGCCAGGCCGAGGGCCCAGCGGCCGCGCCCCCGGGCCAGGGCCAGGGCCGCCCCGACCAGCAGCGGCGCCCCGGTCGCATAGGGGCTCCAGCCCCAGGCCATGCCGACGCCCGCGGCGGGGTGGAGCATCCAGACGAGGGCCAGCCCGGCCCCGGCGGCGGGGGGCGCCCCCCGGGCCTGGGCGAGGCGGCCCGCCAGCACCCCCGCCAGCACCACGGCGAGACCCTGGAGGATCAGGGCGGGCAGCGCCGTGGGCAGCAGGCCCAGGCCGGCGTGGAGGTAGATGCCCGGCGCCATCAGCAGGAAGGGCCAGAAGCGCCCCGTGAGCTCCCAGGGCCAGAGCCGCCCGTGGGCCCAGCCCGCCCGGAGCCCCTGGACGTAGGTGTCGGCCTCGAAGACCGCCGGGTCGACGCCCTGCCACTTGCGGACGAGCAGCGAGAGCCCCGCCAGGGCGCAGGCCCCCACCGCGGCCCAGAGCAAGGCCGCGCCCCACGCCCCCGCGCTCTCGGCAGGGGGCACAGGCGGCGGCGATGCTGGGGGGACGGCGGCCATCGCGGTAGGACCCGGGCACGGGGCGTGCCCTCCGGTAGCCTCGCGCCGGTCGCCCTGCCCCCCGGAGCCCCATGCGCACCGCTGCCCGCACCCTGCTGCGCCGCGCCCGGCTGGCCCGTGACTATGCCCTCGGCAGCGCCACTCCCGGGCCGGGCCCCTCGGCGCTGATGATCGAGACCACCGTGCGCTGCAACCTGCGCTGCCCGATGTGCCCCCGCACGGGCCAGGGCTACGGCAGCCGCGACATGCCCGACGCGCTGCTGTGGCCCCTGCTCACGGCCCACGCAGCCCTCGGCGGCGACCACGTCTACCTCTACGGCCTGGGCGAGCCCCTGCTCGACGGCCGCATCTTCGCCGTGCTGCGGCGCTGCCGCGAGCTGGGGCTCACGAGCATCCTCTCGACCAACGCCACCCTGCTCGACGCCGCGCGCCGGGCGGCCCTGCTCGACGCCGGGGTCGACCACCTCATCGCCAGCATCGACGCCGCCACCCCGGCCACCTACGACCGCTTCCGGCCCGGCGGCGACCTCGCCACCACCACCGCCAACGTCCGGGCCTTCGCCGCCGAGAAGCAGGCCCGGGGGGCCGCGACCACCCTCGTGGTCCAGTTCGTGCGCGTCGCGGGCAACCTCCACGAGCAGCCCGCCTTCGTGGCCCAGTGGTCGGGGCTGCCCGGCGTCGACCAGGTGCGCCTGAAGGACGAAGACATCGGCATTCCCGCCCATGCCCTCTACGCGCCCGACGGCTGGCGGCGCACCAACCCCTGCCACCTGCTCTGGCGGGGGCCGCTGGTGGCCCGCCACGACGGCCGGGTCTACGCCTGCTACAACCTCGCCGGCCTCGACCAGCCCGTGGGCGACCTCCACCACGAGGATCTGGCCACCATCTTGGCCAGCCCGGCCCTGCAGGCCCTGCGCCAGTCCCACGCCGCCCGGGCCCTCGCCCCCGACAGCCCCTGCGGCCGCTGCCCGGCGCCCCGGCCGCGGCTGCCCTTCATCGTCGGGGCCGTGCTGCTCGGGGCCGACCGCAGCCGGGCGCTGCTGCCCGTGGCCGAGCGGCTGGCCCTGCGGCTGCCGGGGCTGCTCCAGGAGCGGCGGGCGCCGGCGGCCGGGGGGCCGGACTGAGCCCCGCCAGCCGGGTGCTGCTGCGGACGGCCCTCTTCGGAACGGTCGTGTTGGTCGTCGTCTTGGGCATCGGCGCCGGCATTGCCGGCCTCGGGGGCACGGCCGCCTTCCAGGCCACCCTGCGCGGGCTCCGGCCCGCCTGGCTCGGTGCGGCGGTGGGCTGCATGCTGGCCGGGCTGCTCATGGCCGGCCCCCGCTTCCTCGCCCTGCTGCCGCCCGGGCTGCCCCGCCGCCCGGGGCCCCTCGCCGCCGGCACCCTGCTCGTGGCCTCCACCGTGCTGAACCTCAGCTTCCCGGGCCCCGCCGGCGAGCTCGCCATCGCCGCCGCGATGCAGCGCCGCTACGGCATTCCCGCCCCCACCGCCCTCGCGACCTCGCTCCACGGGCGCTTCAGCGGCCTCGGCGCCAGCGGGGCCCTGGTGCTGCTGCTGCTGCCCTGGGTCGCGGTGCCCGACCACCTCTGGACCCTGCTCTGGGCCCTCGCCGGGCTGCTCGGGATCGCCGGCGTCGGGGCGGGCACGGTGGCCCTCTTTCCCCGGGCCCTCGGCCGGGTGGGGCGCGCCCTGCCCGCCGCCCTCGCGGCCCGCACCCGCGGCCGGCTCTCGGCCCTGCTCTCCCGGGCGGCCGCCGGCATCGACACCCTCGCCCTCCAGCTCTCGGAGGGGGTGCGGGTCGGGCCCGGGCGCTGGCTGCGGGCGCTGGGCTGGAGCGTGCTCTCCCACGGCTGCTTCGCCGTCGCCGTCATCTGTGCGGGGGCCGCCACGGGCACGGCCATCGCGCCCCTGCCGGCCCTGCTCGCCCACACGGCCAGCGTCGTCGCCTCCATCGCGCTGGTCGTGCTCCCGGGCGGCCTCGGCGCCTGGGACGCCACCTTCGGCGGGGTGCTGGTCATGGCCGGGGGGCTGGACTGGCCGGCGGCGGGCCTCGTGATGGTCGCCGTGCGGGTGACCCAGGTGCTCGGCCTCTTCGCCTCGGGGGCGGCCTTTCTGGGCTGGTCCGGGGCCCTGCTCCAGGGGCCGGCGGCGGACTGAGCGCCCGGCTCAGCGCACGAGGTGGTGGCGGCCCGCGGCGAGCCCCTCGTGCACGGTCTCGCTGCCGTCGGGCCAGACCACCCGCAGCCGCTCGGCCGCCGTGGCCGGGCCCAGCCCGACCACCAGCTCGGGGGCGCTGGCGCTGAAGCTGCCCTGGCTCGTGGGCTGCATCCAGCGGGTGTGGACCGTGCCGGCCACGGTGGCCTCGACCCGGGCGCCCAGGCCGAAGCGGTTCTGGTCGCCGGCGTCGAGGGTGAACACCAGGCCGTTGTTCTCGGTGGGGGCCGGGTCCCAGACGAGCAGGAAGTCGAGGCCGCCCCGCACCACCTCGGGCTGGGGATCGCCGTCGAGGTCGCCCGTGGCCAGGGTGCGCACCACCCCCGTCTCGTCGAAGCCCGCGGCGGCCGCGGCGTCGGTCCAGCCTGCCGCCCCCCGGTTGTGGAGCAGCACGTCGGGCTGGGCGGCCGCGTTCTCGAAGTCGATGCCCGCGTTGTCCTCGAGCCACTCGGCCATCTGGGTGCCCGGGGCGTTGAGCTGGCCGAAGGTCACGGCGAGGTCTTCGCGGCCGTCGAGATCGGGGTCGAAGAAGGCCGCGGCCCACGAGGCGTCGTGGCGCTCGTCGTCGGGCACGGCGATGCCCGTGGCGGCACTGGCCTCGAAGAAGGCGCCCGTGCCGTCGTTCTCGAGGAAGCGGGGGGGCCCGAGGTTGGTGACGAAGAGGTCGGGATCCCCGTCGCCGTCCGGGTCGCCCACGGCCACCCCCATGCCGAACATCTCGAGGCCGCAGCCGCAGCCCGCTGTGGCGTCGACCAGGGTGCCGCCGTCGTTGCGCAGGTAGCGGTGGCCCACCACGGTCGGGCCGAAGTCGTTGACGATGAAGAGGTCGAGGTCGCCGTCCCCGTCCCCGTCGAGCCAGGCCCCGTGGAAGGAGAGGCCCATGCGGGCGGCGTCGTCGAGCAGCTCGCGGTCGGGCACGAGGCGGCCCTCGCCGTTGTTGCGCAGCACCTCGTTGCCCTCGCCCCGGGCCCCCCGCTCGAGCACGAGGGCCCCGTTGAGGTCGCGCAGGTAGCGGGCCAGGAAGAGGTCGAGGTCGCCGTCGCCGTCGAGGTCGGCCCAGCTCGCCGAGTGGCTGAGCCGGTCGTCGTTCTCGTCGAGGGGGGCCGGCGTGAGGCCCCCGGCGCCGTCGTTGGTGTAGAGGGTGTCGGTGCCCAGGCCCAGCACGAGCAGATCCAGGTCGCCGTCCCCGTCGGGATCGGCCATGCTCACGCCGTTCCCGCCGACCAGCTCGGCCGTCGGCACGTAGCCGCCCGCCCCGTCCGCCGCGAGCACCAGGCCCCAGCCCCGGGGGCTGACCCAGGCCAGCTCGGCCACCCCGTCGCCGTCCAGATCGCCCACGGCCACCCCGGGACCGCCGAAGCCCACCGGGGTGGTGGTGTCGAGGCCGAGGGTGGCGGCGTCGAGGCGCCAGCTGCGGCCGGCGTCGAGGGTCGGGGGCGCGGCGGCCGTGTCGTCGGCCCCGGCGGGCAGCTTGGCGTAGGGGGGCGCCCCGCAGGCGAGGGCGGCGAGGGCGGCGGCGGGCGAGAGGCGGCGCAGGGGAACCCCCAGGGGCGGCGGGCGGCGGCCCAGCCCCAGTGTAGCGCCCCCCGGCCCCGTCGGGCCCCGCCCCCCCCCTGGGCGCCCAAGCCAAGCCCCCACCCAAGAGATCCCCAGAGACACCCACAACAGCGTCCAGGTCACCACTCTCGTGATCCCCAATGAGCACGCCAGGCGGCGCGCCCTATGCTCCCGGGCCCACCACACTGCCCCATTGTGGGCGTGCCCCGCCCGGAGTCTGCCCATGGGCCTCTGTCTCTCGCTCCAGCTCGTCGCCCCCCGCCCCCTCAGCGCCGCCGCCCGCGGCGCCCTGCGCGCCCTCATGCAAGAGGTCGCGGGCTGGGACTGGGAACAAGGCGGCATCCAGCTCGAGCTGCCCGACCCGCGCCGGGCCGACGGTCTGGTGGGCCGCGCGCTGGTGCCCGTGCCCATGGACGCCGACGGCGACGTCGCCCGGGTGATCGCGGCCGCCCACCGCATCGCGGGCCTCTTGCCGGAGGTGTCGGTGCGGGTCGACGACGACCTGGGCATGGTGGGCACCGAAGACGGGCTGCCGGTGGTCAACGGGGGCGAGCGCCCCGCCGAGATGATCGACGAGGAGGCCCTCGAGGACTGGGACGGCAGCTGGACCCCGCTGCTCGCCCCGGTGGTCTTGGACGTGCCCGAGAAGCTGCTCGCCGCCCTCACCCTGCTCGACACGCCGCCCGACCCGGAGCTCGACCCCACCAGCCGCGCGGGCAAGGCCGCCGCCAAGCTGCGGGCCAAGGCCCACAAGACGGCCAGCTCGGCCGCCAACCTCGGTCGGCTGCTGCTGGTGCTCGCCGACCGAGACGCCCCGGCCGACCAGAAGACCCTGATCCACAGCATCCTGCGCCAGCTCGACCCCACCGACATCGCCGTCGCGGGCACAAAGAAACACAAGAAGCTGCAGCACGACCTCTCCCGGCTGCTCGCGCCCCTCACCGACCGGCTCCTCGCGGACTTCACCGACGGGGGCCCCCTGGCGACGGCCTTCCTCGCGGTCTGGCGCCGGGGCCGCAGCCGCTACCACTGGGGCGACTTCCTCCACTGCTTCCCGCGGCCGCTGCTCGCCCGCATCGGCCAGGATCCCGAGATCGAGGCCCAGCTCATCGCCGACATCCCCGAGGCCTGGGAGGAGTGGGACGAAGAGGCCATGGCCCGGCGGGCCGGCGCCGCGGCCCGGGTGCTGGGGCTCGCCAGCCGCCCCGCCGGTGCGCGCGCCCTGGTCGAGGCGGTGCGCCGCAAGGACGACCGGGGCACCCCCGGAGACGTGGGCCGCCAGACCATGCGCGGCGTCTACGAGGGCCTGGGCAGCCTCGTGCTCGGCCCCCACGGCGACCCGGCGCGCGCCCCGGTCGCCACCCTGCTCCGGAGCCTCGGGCTGCTCGGCCAGCACGACAACGACAGCCCCAGCCACCTGCTGCCCGCCCTGGTCCGCACCGGCGACCCCCGGGCCAAGAGCCTCGTGCTCTACTTCGAAGACAGCGGCCAGCACCTCCGGGGCCTCGCCGCCATCCGCGCCCACGCCGACCTGCCCTGGGTGCGCGCGATGCTGCTGCGCCTCGCCCACAGCACCGTCGAAAACACCCTCCACGAGGTCCGCCGGGGGCTCCACCGGTCGGAGCGGGACGCGCCCCTGCCGCCCCTGGCCCCGGAGGAGCGGGCCATGGCCGCGAGCGGGCGGCGGCCCTACCCGGGCGACAAGGAGGCCCTGCTGGCGGAGCTCACGGCCCTGCACCGCACGGGCGATCGGCGCTATGCCCTGGCCCTGGTCACCGGCGCGAACGGCCTGGGCCGGGCCACCTGGGACAGCGATCCCCGCGTCGACTGGGCCGATCCCGCCGGCATGCAGCTCGGCGCGCTCGAAGAGCTGGGCACCTGGGCGCGCATCCAGGCCCTCGACGCCCTCGACCTGCCCCCCCAGATCCTGCCCCCCTGGCTCCAGGCCCTGGCCGACGAGGGCCGCCTCCAGGAGGGCATGGCCGAGCGCTACGACCAGTACGACCTGTTCAGCCGCCCCCGCCGGGACGCCCTGCGCGCCGAGGAGCAGGCCTGGCTGGACGCCCTGCCGGCCGCTGCAGAGGCCTGAGGGTCGGCGGCCGCCGCGTGCTGTGGTGGCCGAGAGGCTGCAAGGCTTCCGTCGCCCCCCGGGGCCGGGCTACCCTCGGCTCTGGTCTGCCGGGGCGCCCTGCCCTGGCCTCTGGGCGCCGTCCCTGGCCGGCGGCGCCGCGCCCTGAGGGTGGTGTCGTGCGTCTGTCTCCCCGCATCGCGGTCGTGGCCTGTGGCTGCAGCATGCCCCCCCATGTCGACCCCAAGAGCACGGGCGCCGACTCCGGGGGCCCCGCGGCCGCCGCCTGCGCCCTGCCCGCGCTCGCGATCTCCCAGTCCTGGGAGGACACGGCGCTGGTCGATCCGGACGAGGTGGCGGGGGATCTGGGCACGGGGGGGCCGGGCATCGCCGTCCTCGATGTCGACCGCGACGGCTGGCTCGACGTGGTGATGGCCATTCCCGTCGCCCCGAGCCTGCTCTTCCACAACGACGGCACGGGCCAGCTCGTGCGCAGCCCGCTCGCCCTGCCGCCGGCCAACGCGGTCTCGGCCGGGGACGTGGACGGCGACGGCTGGCCGGATCTGTGGCTCGGCCGGGGCGACCAGGCACCCGACCTCTTGCTCCACAACGACGGCGCCGCCGACGGGCTCGCCTGGACCCCCACCGAGCTGCCCGGCGCCCTGGGCGAGAGCTACGGCGGCACCTGGGCCGACCTCGACGGCGACGGCGACCTCGACCTCTTCGTGGCCCGCTTCGTGGCCGACTTCGACCTGCGCGACCCCGACGATCCGCACTTCACCCCGACCCCCAACCAGCTGCTGCGCAACGACGGCGGCACCCTCGTCGACGCCAGCGACCAGCTGCCGGCCGAGACCCTCGACGACGCCACCTTCCACGGCGCCGTGCTCGACGCCGACGGCGACGGCGACCTCGACCTCTACCTGAGCAACGACTTCGGCCGCTTCTGGCGCCCGAACCAGCTGCTCGTCAACGACGGCCAGGGGCGGTTCCAGCGGGCCCAGGACTGTGGCTGTGACCTCACGATCTTCGCGATGGGCACGAGCGTGGGCGACGTCGATCTCGACGGCGACGACGACCTCTACACGAGCAACCTGGGCGGGCCCGTGCTGCTCGAGAATGACGGCACCGGCGCCTTCTTCGACGCCACCCTCGTCCGCGGGGCCACCGTGCCCGCCGCGCCAGAGGCCCTGGCGAGCTGGGGCACGGCCCTCGTCGACCTCGACCTCGACGGCGACCTTGACCTGCCCGTGATCTTCGGCCAGCTCTACACCGACGGCACGGGCAGCCTCGACGGCTACGCCGGGGTGGCGGGGGACGGCTGGGAGAACGGCGCGGCCCAGGGCGACCGGCTGCTGGCCCAGGTCGCGCCCGGGCGCTTCGAAGACATCTCGGCGGCCGCCGGCTTCACGGATCCGGCGGTCGGCCGGGCCGTGGCCGTGGGCGACCTCGACCGGGACGGCCGGCCCGACCTCGTGACCGCCGGGGTGCCCTTCCTGCGGACCTGGACCACCGGCGGGGGCTGTGGGCCGGGCGTCACGGTCGGGCCCCTGGCCCCCGGGGACCGGGTGGTGGCGACCCTGCCCGACGGACGGCGCTGGGCCCACCGCCACTGGCCCAGCACGACCCTCTCTTCCTCCGCCCCCGAGCTGGTGCTCGGCACCGCCGGGGCGACCGTCGACGTCGAGGTCTGGCGGGGCGACACCCTGCTCGGCGCAGAGACGGGGGTGGGCCCCGGCGACCGGGTCGCGCTCGGTGACGGGCCGTGAGCGGACCCCGGGCCCGCCAGCGCGGGGCCGCGGCGCTGCTGCTGCTCGCCGCCTGCGGCCTCGCGGGCTGGCAGTGGTCGGCCCTGACCGGCGCCCGGGCCCGGGCCGCCGCCGACCCGACCACCCCGGGCCTCAGCGGCGGCGGCACGGCGCCCCTGCGTTTCACCGATGCCCCCGACGCCCTGGCCCGCCGCCACCCGCCCCTGGCCCGGGCCTGGGCCCACCGGCCCCCGACCGGAGACGCCGTCGCCGCCGCCGCCCACGCCGAGGCCGCGGTCTCGCCCGTGCTGACGGGTCGCCTCGAGGAGGCCCTCGGGGTCGCCCCGGCACTCGCGGCCGCGGCGCTGATCCCGCCCCTCGACACCGTGCTCGCGGGGGCCTGCCTCAGCGGCGGCGGGGGGCCCCGCTGCGATGCGGCGGCCTGGCACGCGCTCCAAGAGCGGCTGCCACAGGCCATCGACGAGGTTCTCGAAGACCCCGACCCCGCCGTCGCCGCCGAGCTGGCCGTGGCGGTCTGTGGCGACCCGGAGCTGGCCCGGTCCACGGTGGCCTCGGCGCCTCCCCTCGGGGCGGCCACGCCCCAGGTCGAGGGCCTCGTGCTGTTCCTCGAGCGCTGCGCCGGCGACACCGCCCGGGCCCAGGCCGCCGCCGCCGCGGGCCCGCCGCTGGCCTGGCCGGCCCAGCTGCTCCAGCCCGATGCCACCCCGCCGGCCCCGCAGACCTCGCTCGGGGCGGCCCTCCAGCGCATGGGCCGCGCGCGCTGAGCCCGGGCCCCGGGCGGCTCAGCTCCCGCCCTCGCTCTCGGCGCTGGCGCCGGCCGCAGCGGGGGGCAGCGCGAGCAGCAGCACGGCGCTCTCGCCCTCGCCCCAGGCCGCCAGGGGCCGGGCCCCCACCAGCGCCGGATCGGCCGGGCTCCAGCCCACATCGCTGGCCGTGACGAGGGCGTGGCCCGGCGGTGGCACGGGATGCGGGGCCAGCGGGGCCGGCCAGGGCACCCAACGCAGCCCCGCCAGGTGGACCACCGGGGACGAGGCGAAGCTGGCCATCACAGGGGTCCCCGGCGGCAGCAGGGCCCCCAGCTCGGCGGCCGCGGCCCGGCCCCGGGCCGTGTTCTCGGGCGCGGCCGGCAGCTCGGCCCGGGGACCGAGCAGCCCGACCCCCACCAGCAGCAGGGGCGCCGCCCAGGCCGGCCGGGCCCGCCACCACGACAGCACCCGCAGGGCCCCCACCGCCGCGAGCAGCTGGAGCACCGTCGCCAGCGGCAGCAGCGTCGCCACCGGCAGCTCGGGCTCGCCCCCCGGCGGCGGGGCCACCCCCGCCACCGCCGGCGCCGCCACCGCCGCCAGCACCCCGAGCAGCCGCCACCGCCGCTGGCGCCAGAGCCGCCCGGCGCCCCCGAGGGCCAGGGCCAGGGTCCAGACCGGCACGAGCGCCGCCAGGGCCGCCGCCAGCCACGCGAGGCCCGCGAGGGGATCCAGGCCGAAGGCGACCCCGAGGTCGTCGGGCCAGGGCCCGGCGGCGAGGGCCGCGCGCAGGGGCAGGCGGGCCGCCCCCTCCCCCACCAGCGCCCGGGCCCAGGGCTCGGGAACAACGCCCACCAGGGCAAAGCCCGCGGCCTGCACCCCGCGCGGCAGCAGCGCCGGCCGCCCCGCCGCCAGGCCCAGGGCCGCCCAGTAGGGCAGCAGCAGCGCCCCCGCCCCGAGGGCAAAGGGCAGGGCCCGCCGGCGCTCGGTCACCAGCACCACAAGACCCAGCCCGGCGACCACGAGGAGGTGCTCGGGGCGCACGAGGGCCCCGGCGGCCGCGAGCAGCCCGGCGAGGGCGATGGACTGGGGACCGGCGAGCCGGCGAGACTGGGCCGCCACCAGCACGGCCGCCCCGAAGATGAAGGACAGGCCCAGCATGCGGGCGTCGATGAGCAGGGCATAGAGGGCCAGCGCCGGGGCGAGGCCCACCGCCAGCAGCACCCAGGGCCCGTCGCGGCCCAGCTCGTCGCCGAGCCGGCCCGTCGCGACCAGCAGCCCGCCGAAGGAGAGCAGCGACACGAGGCCCCCGGCGACCAGCGGCGGCAGCAGCAGCGACAGCAGCCCCGCCGCCGCCGGGTAGCCCGGCGACCAGAACAGCAGCTCGAGGGCCCCGCAGGGCAGCGGGCCCGGGTCGAGGCCCAGCAGGCACCGCCCCACCGCGAGCAGCTCGAAGCTCTCGGGAATGAGCAGCGGCCGCCCCACCAGTGCCGCAAGCAGCACGAGGATGGCCACCACGACCGGGCGGGCGGTCACCGGAGGGCCGGGGGGCAAGAGACGACAGACACAGAGACGCCGGCAGGGCAGGAGGGCGGGGGGCGGGCGCGGGCCAGGGGCGGCGGGCGCCCGGCACGGGCCCCGGGCGGCGTCCCCGGCTGGGCAGACCCGACGCCAGAGCATAGCAGCCCCGGTGGGGCCCACCGCTGCCCACCGGCGCCCCGCCCCCGTCCCCTCCCCCGGAGCCTCGGCCATGGCCCTCGTCCGCACTGCCGTCTCCGCACTGGCCCTGGCGCTCTTCAGTGGCTGTGCGGACGCCCCCTCCCCCGCCGCACCGACCCCGGCCCCGGCGATCGATGCGGCGCAGGACGCCCCGGCGACCCCCGCGGCGCCCCCCAAGCCCGACCAGGCGCCCCCCGCGCCCGCTGGCGGCGCCCCCATCGAGGCCGGGCTGGTCAAGGCCGTCGAGACCCCCGACTACACGGGCACCCTCACCATCGAGGCCCACGAGCCCGCCAGCGACACCCGCGACACCTGCACGGGCACGGTGGCCCTGGTCAAGGCGGGCGACGTGGTCGAGGGCATCGGCGCCTGCGACTTTGCCGGCCCCTTCACCGTCTTCGGCACGACCAAGGGCAAGATCACGGTGGCCCCCGACGCCCCCACCGGGCGCTTCGACGCGGCCCCCAGCCCCGTGGTGGCCGAGGGCACGGTCAGCTGGGAGGGCACCACCGTCACCCTGCGCTTCGGCGACACCGTCGACGTGGGCGACGGCCACACCCTCCGCTACACCGGCACGGTCGTGGCCACCCGCATCGAAGAGGCCCACGTCCAGCCGGCGCCCTGAGGGCCCGGCCCGGGCGGCTCAGCTCTCGTCGTCGCCGACGTAGTGGAGGCTGTCGAGGCTGATGGTGTCGGCCACCAGCCGGTCGTTGGTCGAGCGCACCACCTCGGCCAGCTTGCGCAGCAGCTGCCACATCAGCTTCACCGACAGGTCGGCGTCGCGCTTCATGAGCTGGAGGAAGCGGTCGCGGTGCATCACGAGGAACACGGCGTCCTCGAGCACCCGGGCCCGGGCCGAGCGCTTGGGGCTGTCGATGAAGGCCATCTCGCCGAAGTAGTCGCCGGCGCCGAGGGTCGCGAGGCGGGTGGTGTTCTTCTCGATGGCCACCTTGCCCTTGACCATGAAGAAGGCCTCGCGGCCCGGGTCTTGCTCGTCGAAGATGACGTGGCCGGCGGGCACCTCGCGGCTCTCAGCGATCTGGCAGACCTGGATCAGCTCGCGGTAGGTGCAGTACTGGAACAGGTCGACCTTGCGCAGCACCTCCATGCGCTCGGCCGTGGGCGCGATGCTCTCGGCGTCGCCCTCGGGCCGGGCGAGGCAGATGACCGCCGTGATGTTGTCGCGGCCGCCGCGGCTGTTGGCCACGTCGACCAGCTTGGTGGCCGTGTCGCTGTTGACCTCGCCCATGAGGGTGAAGCCCAGCTCGCGCAGCCCGAGGTAGCGGTAGAGGCCGTCGGAGCAGAGCAGCAGCCGGTCGCCCACGTCCAGCTCGAAGTGGAGGGTGTCGACCAGCACGCTCGGGAACACGCCGAGGGCGCGGGTGATGACGTTCTTGAAGCGCACCTTGCGCGACTGCTCGACCGTGAGCTTGCCCTCGCGGATCTGCTGGGCGACCAGGGAGTGGTCCTCGGTGAGCTGGTGGACCTCGCGGCCCCGCTGGAGGTAGATGCGCCCGTCGCCGACATGGGCGATGAAGGCCGTGCTGCCGACGACGAGCAGGGCGTCCATGGTGGTGCCCATGCGGCCGCCCTCGCCCGTGATGGCCACGGCCGCCTGGTGGACCTCTTCACAGGCACGCTGCAGGGCGCTCTCGAGCATGGCCTTCACCGCACCGCGGGTGCTGTCGCTCGGCCGGTGGCGGTAGAGCTCGATGGTGTCGCGGTTGGCGGCCACGGTCTCCTTGAGCACGTTGCAGGCGACCTGGGAGGCCACGTCCCCGCGCTGGAAGCCGCCCATGCCGTCGGCCACGGCCAACAGCCCCAGGCCCTTCTCGAGGAGGAAGGCGTCTTCGTTGACCTTGCGGGCCTGGCCCACATCCGAAGCACCCCAGCTCAACACGTCCACGTCTGCTCCCAGGCCCGCGCTCGTCCCCGGTCGCGCCCGTCGCGCGGGCCCGAGGCGGCATACTGTACCCTCGTGGCCGGGTCGCAGCCGGTTGCGCCCGCCTTCCTTCTCGGGAGTCCCCATGCGTGGCCCGCGCCTGCTGCGTGTCGTCGAGCTGCTGTCGGTCGCCCTTTTTGCGGTGCTGCTGCTCGCCTTCGTCTGGCGGGCCGACGACGATGACGCCCTGGTTCCACTCGACGCCGCGGCGCTGTCGGTGGGGCCCTCCCAGGAGCGCTGGTACGGCATCTTCATCCAGGGCCAGCACGTCGGCTTCTCGATGAGCCGGGCCACGCCGGCCGAGAACGGCCAGACCCTCTTCGAGCAGCGCTCGAGCTTTCGGGTCGCCACCTTCGGCCAGCTCCAGGAGATCCTCACGGCGGGCACGGCCCTGGTGGACGGGGCGGGGGTGCCCCGGCGCTTCGACTTCTTCATGGTCGCCGACCAGGTCCGACTGAGCGTGCGGGGCGAGGTCGAAGACACCGAGATCGTCATGGACGTCGAGCAGGCCGGCGAGACCAGCCAGCTGCGCTTCCCCGTCGAGCGGCCGCCCCAGATCTCGACCAGCTTCGAGCACGTCATCGCCCAGCAAGAGCTCGCCCTCGGCCGCCGCTTCTCGGTGCCCTACTTCGACCCGGTCACGATGGCAGACGGCGAGATGGAGGTCGAGGTCGTCGATCTCGAGGTGCTCGACAACGGCGAGATCGGAAGAGCACACGTCTGAACTCCAGTCACCGCATGCTATCTCGTATGCCGTCT
>CAXQUZ010000336.1:0-12458 GCA_964226865.1 Myxococcota bacterium
GCGGTGACTGGAGTTCAGACGTGTGCTCTTCCGATCTCAGGATGAGCTCCTGCTCGGCCCGGGTGAAGGCCACGTAGACGAGGCGGCGCTCCTCTTCGAGCTCGTGCTCGCTCTCGCGCGACCGCGAGTGGGGGAAGTGGCCCTCGTTCATGCCGACCACGAAGACCACCGGGAACTCGAGGCCCTTGGCGAGGTGGGCCGTGAGCAGGGTGACCCGGCCCACGCCCTCGTCCGGCAGCTCGTCGGACTGGCCCGAGAGGCTGGCCTTGTCGAGGAAGGCCTGGAGGCGGCCCCAGGGGTCGTCCGGTCCAGCACCGGCCTCGCCCTCCCCGGGCGCGCTCGCCAGCCACGGATCGTCCGAGGCATCGGGATCGACGGCCTCGTCGTCCTCTTCGGCCAGGGCCGAGGCCAGCTCGCGCACGTTGGCCAGCCGGTCGGCCGCCTCGCGCTGGTCGTCCTGGCGCAGCCACTCGTCATAGCCGCTCTCCTTGACGAGCATGTGGACCAGCTCGCCGGGCTCGTGGTCGGCGACCCGCTCGCGCAGCGCATCGAGCAGCGCCACGAAGCTGCGCACCGCCGCCCGGGCCTTGGTCTTGCCCGTGCCCGCCCAGAGCTTGGCGGCCTCCAGCAGCGGCACGCCGTTCTGCTCGGCGATGGTGCGGAAGCCCTCGAGCGTCTTCGCGCCCACCCCCCGCCGGGGCACGTTGACCACCCGCTGGAAGGCCATGTCGTCCGCCGGGTTGAGCAGCAGCTTGAGGTAGGCCACCACGTCGCGGATCTCGCGCCGCTCGTAGAACTTGCGGGCGCCGACCAGCACGTGGGGCACCCGGGCCCGGGTCAGTGCCTGCTCGAAGGCGCGGGAGGCGGCGTTGGTGCGGTAGATGACCGCGAAGTCGCCGTAGCGGCGCCCCCCGCGCACGGCCTTGGTGATGTGGCCGACCACGAAGCGGGCCTCGGCGTGCTCGTCCTCGGTCACCTCGACCCGGATCTTCGCCCCGTCCGGGGCCTCGGTCCACAGCTCCTTGCTCATGCGGCCGCGGTTGTTCTTCACCACGGCATTGGCCGCCGTGAGGATGTTCTTGGTCGAGCGGTAGTTCTGCTCGAGCCGCACGACCCGGGCGCCCGGGAAGGTGGCCTCGAAGTCGTGGATGTTGCGGATGTCGGCGCCGCGGAAGCCGTAGATGCTCTGGTCGTCGTCGCCCACCACCATGACGTTGCGGTGGGGGGGCATGCCCTCGACGTCGCCCGAGAGCAGCCGCACCAGCTCGAACTGGGCGCGGTTCGTGTCCTGGTACTCGTCGACGAGCAGGTAGCGGTAGCGCTGGCGGTAGCGCTGGAGCACCCGGGGATGCTCCGTCCAGAGCCGCACCACCATGCCGATGAGATCGTTGAAGTCGACGGCGTTGGCGGCCTTGAGCGAGCGCTCGTAGGCCCGCCAGGCGTCCACCGTGCGGTCGCCGGCCGCGAGCCGGGCCTCGGCGGCGTAGGCATCGACGGACAGCAGCTTGTTCTTGGCCTGGTCGATGCGGCTGCGCAGCTCGTTGGGCGAGAGCTTGTCGGGACTGACGCCGAGCTCACCGAGAATGGTCTTCAGCAGCCGCTTCTGGTCGTCAGCATCGTAGATCGTGAAGCCGCGGCTGTAGCCGAGGTGCTCGATGTCGCGGCGGAGGAAGCGCACACAGGTGCTGTGGAAGGTGGACAGCCAGACCTCGCGGGCGGCCTCGGCCCGGCCGTGCTCGGCGAGCAGGGTCTGCACCCGCTCGCGCATCTCGGCGGCGGCCTTGTTGGTGAAGGTCATGGCCAGGATCTGCCACGGCTTCACCCCGCGGTTGATGAGCCAGGCGATGCGGTGGGTCAGCACGCGGGTCTTGCCCGAGCCGGCGCCCGCCAGGACGAGGGCCGGGCCGTCGATGATGCCCGCCGCCTCCTTCTGCCGGGGGTTCAGCCCGTCGAGGAGATCCGCACGATCGAAGAGTCCGCTCACGCCTGCTCCCCCGCCCCAGGGGCCGCCGCCGCGCCTCGAGACGCCGCCTTCTTGGCCCGGGCCTGCGCCCTGAAGGCCGGGGCCCGGCCCTCGAGGTTGGACTGGCGCCCCCGGGCGATGCCGATGGCCTCGTCCGGCACGTCGGAGGTGATGACCGAGCCCGCCCCGACGATGGCCCCGGCGCCGACCCGGACGGGGGCCACGAGCGCCGTGTTCGAGCCGATGAAGGCCCCCGCGCCGATGGTCGTGTGGCTCTTGTTCACCCCGTCGTAGTTGCAGGTGATGGTGCCGGCGCCGATGTTCGCGCCCGCCCCGACCGTGGCGTCGCCGACGTAGCTGAGGTGGTTCACCTTGGCGCCCTCCGCGAGCCGGGCCTTCTTGATCTCGACGAAGTTGCCCACCTTGCAGCCCGCACCCAGCTCGGCGGCCGGCCGCAGCCGGGCGTAGGGGCCGACGACCGCACCGGCCCCGACCTGTGCCCCCTCGAGGTGGCAGAAGGCCCGCACGTGGGCGTCTTCGGCGACCTCGGCGTCGATGAGCACGCTGTGGGCACCGATGCGCGCCCCGGCGGCCACCCGTGTGGTGCCGCGCAGCACGACCCCCCGCTCGAGCACCACGTCGGCGCCCAGCTCCACCGCGGACTCGATGGTCACGGCCTCCGGCGCCTCCATCGTGACCCCCGCGACGAGGTGGGCGTCGACCACCCGCCGCTGGAGGATGGCCGCGGCCGCCGCGAGCTGGCGGCGGTCGTTGACGCCGAGGATCTCGCGCTCGTCGTCGTGGCGCAGGGCAGCGACCCGCCCCTCGGCGGCGGCCAGGGCCACGCAGTCGGTCAGGTAGATCTCGCCCTTCGGCGGGTGCGGCACGAGGCCCGGCAGCTGGGCCCGCAGCCAGCCGATGTCGATGGCGTAGATGCCCGAGTTGATCTCGCCGATGGCGCGCTGGGCGGGGGTGGCCTCGGCGGCCTCGACGATGGCCTGGGGCTGGCCGTCGGGGCCGCGCACCAGCCGCCCGTAGGCGCCGGCGTCGTCGAGCTCGACGGTGAGCACGGTCAGCAGCGGGCCCACACCGGCCGGGCCGTGGGCGTCGAGGAGGGCCGTCAGCGTCTCGTGCCGAACCAGGGGAGAGTCGCCGCAGAGCACCACCACCACGCCATCCTCGGGGAGGGCGGCGAGGGCACTGGCCACCGCGTCGCCCGTGCCCCGGGGGGCCTCCTGGCGGGCGAAGGCCACCCCGTGATCGGCGAGCGCCGCGCGCACGGCGTCTTCCTGGTGGTTCACCACGACCACGGCCTCGAGACCGGCCGCCTGGGCCGCCCGCACGGGCCACGAGGCCAGGGGCCGCCCGAGCACCGGGTGGAGCACCTTGGCGAGGCGGGAGCGCATGCGGGTGCCGCGCCCGGCGGCGAGGATCACGGCAGCGCCGCGGACTGCGGGGTCTCGAGAGGGAGAGGGCATGGGGGCGGCGCTCCTGGCCCGCGGGCACGGGCGGCGGTGGGGAAGAGGCGAGGGCGGGCTCGGGGGCGGGGCGCCGCAGGCGGGGCGCGGCGGCCCGGGCACCGGCGGCGCACGCAGGGCCCGGCGGGGCTAACCCGCGCCCTCGGGCCGCTGCGGACACCTTCTGACCGTTTGCAGAGAAGCTCCTGCCGGGCCTCCCGGGGGCCGAGACGATAGGCTGCGGTCAGCTGGCCACCGGCCCCGCCCTCCCCCATCGCTGCCCCCCGAGGTGCCCATGACCGCCCCCGCCCCCCGTGTCTGCGTCATCCTGAGCGGCTGTGGCGTCTTCGACGGCACCGAGATCCACGAGGCGGTCATCGCCCTGCTCGCCCTCGACCGGGCCGGCGCCACGGTGACCTGCGCGGCCCCCGACCGCCCCCAGCTCCACGTCATCGACCACCTCCGGGGCGCCGTGGACGAGGGCGCCACCCGCAACGTGCTGGTCGAGTCGGCCCGCATCGCCCGGGGCCAGATCCGCGCCCTCTCCGAGATCTCGGTCGACGACCACGACGCGGTCTTCCTGCCCGGCGGCTTCGGCGCGGCCAAGAACCTCACCACCTTCGCCACCGAGGGCGCCGCCGGCTCGGCCGATCCCGAGCTGGTGCGGGTGCTCCGCGCCTTCCGGGCGGCAGGCAAGCCCATCGGCGCCGTCTGCATCGCACCGGCCGCCCTCGTGCTCGCCCTCGGCGAGGGCACCGTGACCATCGGCAGCGACGCCGACACCGCCGCCGCCATCGAGGCCGCCGGCGGCCACCACGTCTCCTGCCCCGTCACCGAGGCCCACGTCGACGCCGAGCGCCGCCTCGTGACCGCGCCCGCCTACATGGTCGACGCCCGCATCTCGGAGGTCGCCCAGGGCATCGAGAAGGCCGTCGCCGCGACGCTGGATCTCTGTGGCTGAGCGCCCCACCATCCACCAGGGTCCCGTCCCGGGCGCGACCGCCGCGCGGCCCTCCCGCATCACCATCTCGGTGCTCCCGCCGCTGAGCCCCATCGCGGGCACGGTGCGCGAGGCTGCGCGGGCCGTGGGCATCGAGTTCAGCCGGGCGAAGGTCGACACCCCCTCCGCCCTGGCCGACCGCCTCCTCGTCGTCGATCTCACCCAGCGCCACACCGTCGGCCGCCTGGGCCCGCGGGTGGTGGCGGTCTCCCAGCGCCTCGATCTCGACTGCTACGACGTGGTGCCCCCGAGCCAGGTGCGCTGGCGGCTCCAGCGGGCCATCCGCAACCTCGTCGAGCGCGAGCGGCTCCAGCGCCAGCTCGAGGCCGAGCGCTCGACCATCCAGATCCTCAACGAGATCGGCTACGCCCTCTCGGCCCAGACCAGCCAGAGCGAGCTGCTCGACACGGTTCTCACCCGTGCCCGGCGGGCCGCCCGGGCCGACGGCGGCTCGATCTACCTCGTCGACGGCGAGGCCCTGCGCTTCACCTGCAGCCAGAACGACACCATCCCCTTCCGGGCCAGCCGCCTCCAGCTGCCCCTCGACCACAGCAGCCTCGCCGGCTTCGTCACGGTCACGGGCCAGACCCTCAAGATCGACGACGCCTACGCGGTGCCCCCCGAGGCGCCCTACCGCCCGAACCTCACCTTCGACCGCGAGACCGGCTACCGCACCCGCTCGATGCTGCTCGTGCCCATGAAGGACCGAGATGGCGTCGTCATCGGCGTTCTCGCCCTGGTCAACCGCAAGTCTCGCGGCGGCGAGGCCCTGGCCAGCTGGGAACAGATCGAGCCCTTCACCGACACCGACGCGACCCTCGCCGGCTCGATTGCCTCCCAGGCGGCCGTGGCCATCGAGAACTACCGCCTCTACCGCGAGATCCGGAACCTCTTCGACGGCTTCGTCGACGCCGCCGTCACGGCCATCGAGGCCCGCGACCCGTCCACCGGCGGCCACTCCCACCGGGTGGCGGCCCTGACCACGGCCCTCGCCCAGTCCGTCGACCTCGCCTCGACCGGCCCCTTCGCCCAGGTCCGCTTCACCCGCAACGAGCTCACCGAGCTGCACTACGCCGCCATGCTCCACGACTTCGGCAAGGTCGGGGTGCGCGAGGAGGTGCTGCTCAAGGCCAACAAGCTCTTCGACTGGGAGATGCGCGGCATCGAGGCGCGGTTCCGCATCGCCGGGCTCCAGGTCATGCTCGAGGTGCTGCGCGAGGAGCTGCCCGCCCGGGACGAGCCCGCCGCCCTGGCCCAGCTCGACGCCGACCTCGCGCTGGTCCGGCGCCTCAACCGCCCGGGCAATCGCCCCACCAAGGCCGAAGCTGCGCGCCTCGAGGGCATCGCCCAGCTCTGGCAGCTCGACCCCTCGGCGGCCCTGCTCCAGCCCCGCGAGGCCCAGCGCCTCTGCATCCCCCTCGGCAGCCTCGACCCCGAGGAGCGGCTCGAGATCGAGCGCCACGTCACCCACACCTTCCAGTTCCTCCGGGCCATCCCCTGGACCCGCGACCTCGCCCGGGTGCCCGAGCTCGCCTACTGCCACCACGAGAAGCTCGACGGCACGGGCTATCCCCGCAAGCTCGCCGGCGACGAGATCCCGCTCGGCGCGCGGCTGATGACCATCGCCGACATCTTCGACGCGCTCACCGCCGGCGACCGCCCCTACAAGGCGGGCATGACCCCGGCGCGCGCCGTCGACATCCTCCGGGACGAGGCCGCCCGCGGGCGCATCCAGTCCGAGGCCGTCGAGCTCTTCGCCCAGCGCCGCCTCTGGACCTGCATCCTCCCCGAGCCCGCCCCCCGGGCCCGCTGATCCCGCCCCGGGAGAGCCCCATGGCCGCGCCCGCTGCCCCCGATCCCGACGCCGTCCCCGCCGACGCTGCGGACGCCGACGCCCTCCGGGCCTGGCTGCTGACCGAGGGGCGCCAGCTGCGCTCGCCGGGGCGGGTGCTCGCGGCCCTGGCCGAGCGGCTCGAGGCGGCCGGGCTGGTGCTGCGCCGGGCCAGCCTCCAGCTCCGCATCCTCCACCCCCAGTACGCCGGCCGCTCCTACAACTGGTGGCGGGGCGAGGGCTGCCACCGCGAGGACCACGTCCACCGGCCCCAGTACCGCGACGACTACCGCCAGAGCCCGGTGTTTGCGATCCACGAGGGCGCCGGGCCCATCCACTGCCCCCTCGAGACGGCGGCGGGCCGGGCCCGCTACCCCGTGCTCGCCGACTTCGCGGCCCGCGGCATCACCGACTACCTCGCGCTGCCCCTCCAGATGGGCGACGGCATGACCGAGGCGGTCTCGTGGTGCAGCGACCGGCCCGGGGGCTTCACGGCCGCCGAGCGGGCGCTGCTCCTCGACCTGGCCCCGGCCCTCGCCGCCGTGCTCGAGCTCGACATCCTCCGCGAGCTCTCCCGCACCCTGCTCGACACCTACATCGGGCGCATGACCGGCGGCCGGGTGCTCGAGGGCAGCATCGCCCGGGGCGACCGGGACGCCCTGCGCGCGGTCATCTGGTACTGCGACCTCCGGGAGTTCACCCGCCTCTCCGAGCTCGAGCCGCCCGCCAACCTGCTGGCCCTGCTCGACGACTGGTTCGAGCGGGTCGTGGGCCCGGTGCGGGTGCACGGCGGCGAGGTGCTGAAGTTCATGGGCGACGGCATGCTGGCCATCTTCCCCGTGCGCCCCGACCGCGACGCCGGGGCCACCTGCCGGGCCGCCCTCGCCGCCGCCCGCGACGCCCACACCCGCGCCGCCGGGCTCGCCTCGCCGGGCGGCCGGGACGTGCGCTACGGCCTCGCCCTCCACCTCGGCGACGTGGTCTACGGCAACGTCGGCGCGCCCGACCGCCTCGACTTCACCGTGGTGGGCGCCGACGTCAACCGCACCAGCCGCATCGAAGAGCACTGCCGACGGCTGGGGCTGCCCGTGCTGACCACGGCGGCCTTCGCGGCCCACGTGCCCGAGGCGGTCGAGCAGGTCGACGAGGTCGAGCTGCGGGGGCTCCGGGGCCGCCACCCCCTCTTCGCCGTGCGGGGGCTGCGCCTCGACGGGGGCCCGATCACCTGAGCGCCGTGGCGGCTCGCGCATGACGGCGCCGGCATCTGCCGGAGGTGACGGACAGGTGGCGGCGGGGGGCCCCGTCCATGCAAGCATGGAGCCTGCCCGCCCCGGAGGTCGCATGCGCTCCGCCCGCCCGCCCTGTCCCGCGCTCCCCACCGCCTGGGCCCTGCTCGCGGCGGGGGGCCTGGCCGCCGTGGCCCCCGCGGCCGCCGCCGGTGAGCCCCTGGCCGACGAGCTCGCACGCATCGCCAACCACCACGGCGGCACGGTGCTGGTCCTGGCCAGCGACCGCCACGTGCTGCGGGCCGTCGCCCCCCTCGTGCCCGCCGAGGGCACCGCGGCGCCCGCGCTCGACATCGCCCTGCGCGCCCTGTCTCCCGCCGCCGAGCCCCGGGCCGCGGCCGCCGCCGCCCTCGCCGCGACGGGCCTGCGCTGCGGCGCCATCCTCCACCGCCGCCCCCCGGCCCCGCGGGTCGAGCTGGTCGGCGACTGCCAGCCCGCGGGGGCCACCGCCCTGGCCGCCACCGTGCCCCGGACCACCCCGCGCGGCCGGGGCGAGCTGGTCGAGTCCCAGGCCACCCTCTCCCTCAGCCCCGCCCTCGTCAGCGGCGGGGTCCAGGATCTCGCCCTCGAGCTGCGCACGGGCCCGCGCCAGAGCGTCGCCTTCTCCGCCACCCACGTGGGCCTCGCGACCCTGCCGGGCCTCGCGGGGGGGCCGGCGAGCGGGCCCCTCGACCTCACGATGCTCCACATGCAGCTGCGCCGCTATGGTCTGGGCGACGCCGACACCGGCCTCTACGGCCTGGCCAGCCTCGGCGGCCTGCACGCCGAGGGCGACGTCGCCGGCGCCTCCCTGGGCCTCGCCCGCCCTGGCACCTCCCCGCTGCTCGGCGCCGGTGTGGGCCTCAAGCTGACCATGCCCGGCGGCCTCACCGCCGACGCCCACCTCGGCGCGGCCCTCAGCACCCTCGCCCCCGTGCTGCCCATGGCGGGCGCCCGGCTGGGCTGGTCCTGGCCATGAAGGCCGCTCAGAGGGTGTAGCCGAGCTGGCGCAGCAGCTCGAGCTCGGCGGGGTCCGGCTCCAGCGCCACCGGGGCCGGTGCCGTGGCCGCTGCCGCCGCCCGGGCGGCCTCCAGCGGCGCGCTGTCGGCGGGCAGGGGCCGCGCCTCGTCCGGGTCGGAGTCGAGGGCGTAGGCGACCACCGGTGCGTCCCCGGCGGCGAGCAGCTTCCGGCGGCCCTGGTAGAGCGCCACGAGGGGCACAGGGCCCGCCGAGGTCTCGACCAGCACGTCCAT
This sequence comes from Myxococcota bacterium, assembly GCA_964226865.1. GTDB lineage: Bacteria > Myxococcota_A > UBA796 > UBA796 > UBA2385 > CAXQUZ01. Next base: position 8,770 of record CAXQUZ010000336.1, read on the forward strand.
GTCGGCGTCCACCCGGGCGAGGGGGTCCGGCCCGCCCAGGGCCATGGCCCGCAGGGTCGCCGGCAGGGCCACGAGGCCCACCCGGTGGCGCTCGACCCGCCCGGTCGTCTGGCCGGGCCAGCGCACCACCAGCGGCACCTGCAGCTCGGGCGCCCAGAGGCTGCGGCTGTGGCCGATGATGCCGTGCTCACCGAAGGACTCGCCGTGGTCCGAGGTGATGGCCAGCCCCCCGTCCACCCCGGCGGCGGCCAGCATCCCGACCAGCGCGCCGAGGGCCCGGTCAACCGACCAGAGCTCGGCATCGTAGGCCGCGTGCCAGGCCGTGAGGGCGGTCTCCACGGCGCCGTCTGGCCCCCGGACGGCGTGGCAGCCGGCCCCCTCGGCGAGCGCAGGGGGCAGCGCCGGGGCCGGGGGCAGCGCCGCGCCGGCGAGGGCCGCCACCGCCGCGGGCGGGGGCCGGTAGGGGCAGTGGGGATCGTAGTAGTGGACGTGGAGAAAGAGGGGCTGGTCGGGATCCCGGCCCTCGGCCAGCCACCGGCGCACCGCCTGGTTCACCATGCCCGCCGCGGCCCCCCGATCGGTCCAGACCGTGCCGAAGCCCCGGGTGGGGCCCCGATCCACCAGCAGCACGGGGTTCACCCCGAAGAAGGCCGTCTGGTAGCCGGCGGCGCCGAGCTCTTCGGCGAGGGTGGGCACGGAGGGGGGCAGGCGGCGCTCGACCCGGTCGACCGTGTGGCCGGCGACGGGCCGCCCGGTGGCCAGCGAGACCAGGGTGGGCAGGGTCCAGGAGGCGGGAGCCACGGCGTCCGCAAAGACGGTGGCGCCCGCCGAGAATTCCCCGAGCCAGGGCATCGTCGGCCGCGGCCAGCCATAGCGGGGGCCGACGTGGTCGGCGCGCACCGTGTCGATGGTGACGAGCACGAGGTCGGGCGGCCGCCCGGTGGCGGGGGGCGGACCGGCCGGGACCGGCGCCGGGGCGGAGCGGCAGCCCACGAGGAGGGCCAGCACGGCCGCAGCGCCCGCCCGTGCCACGGCTACTTGCCGGCGTCGGGGCTCGAGATGCCCATCAGGCGGATGCGGTAGCCGGGGCGGGTGGCCGAGAGGATGAGCGGGTGGTCGGGGTCGTCGGCGATGACGTAGACGCCCTTGCCGCCGCCCACCGTGGCCACGAGGGCCGGGATGCGCCAGAGGCCCCCGTCGGCGCGCACGTCCACCGTGGTGCGGCCCGTGACCACGAGCACACTGGCGTCGCCCAGCTCGAGGTCGTGGAAGGTCGAGCCGCCGTAGCGCAGGGCATCGGCGACGGCCTTGCGCGACACGAAGATGCTGGTGGCGTCGTCCGAGACGTCCTCGCCGCGGGCAAAGGCGTCGGTGTGGCGGGTGCCGCTGGCGACGGCCGCCCCGTTGACCAGGCGGCGCCCCTCCATGGTGCGCTCGCCCGTGATCTCGGTCTGGTCGCGCACGTCGATGTCGGCCTTCCAGGTCAGCACCCGGCCGCCGTCGTTGGCCTGGCCCACCCGCACGTTGAGCGCCATGGGCACTGTCTTCGTGACGGGCTTGTCGTCGAAGGCCCGGCCGAAGTGGAGCACCGTGCCCGTCTGGATCCAGTCGTCGGGCCGCGGCACGGCCTCGGGTGCGAGGTTGATCCAGGCCTGGAGGCTGCGGGACTGCTCGTCGTAGCCCATGCGCTCGAGGCGCAGCTCTTCGGTGTCACCGGCGGCCTGGAGGCTGCCCTTGTCGGACATGGCCTCGGGGGCCGGGCAGAAGCGGGTCGGGCTGGTGCTCTCGATGCAGACCTCGACGGGCAGCCCGCGATCGAAGTCTTCGAAGATGTAGATCCAGTTGTCGCCGTCCTTCTCGCGCTCGAAGCGGGCGGGCCCCACGTAGCTGTAGTCGGGACCGGCGAAGCGGACCCGGGCCACGGCGGCGGGCACCGGCTCGAGGAAGAGGGTGGCGGGATCGACCTCGGGCTTCTGCTGCATGGGCTGCTTCTTGGGGCAGCCCGCGACCAGGGCGAGGCAGAGGGGGGCCAGCGATGCGCGGAGGAGGCGTGTCATGGCGGCCGGCTAACCCGCGCCGTCAGAGCGGGAGGCGCCCGCCCAGGCTGAGGGTCCACAGCCAGCCCAGCGGCGGCGGCCGGGGGGTGCGGCTGCCCTGGAGCACGGCGAGACCCTCGGCCGCCAGACCGGGCAAGATGGCCTGCAGCAGCGCATTCCCGGCGGCCGCGGTCGCCTGGGAGGGCACGCCCGTGTGGCCCGGGTGGGGATCGAGGGCCCCCCAGGCGGCCCCGTCCGCGCCGGCGCGCACCAGGTCGGCCGACTCGTGGGCCCCGACCGCCCGGAGGATCCCCGCCAGCAGCCGGTGGGCGCGCCAGGGCACCACCGCCGGGCAGTCCGGCACCTGGGCCACCGCCGGCGACACCCCGGCGGGCGCCAGCGCGAGGGCGAGGCTGGTCTCGACGAAGCCGCCGTGGAAGTCGGTCGCCAGGCTCCGGGCCACCCGCTCCCGGGCCGCGGGCTCGCGCACGTGGTCGAGCACGGTGTCGGCGAGGCCGCCGAGGCGCCCCAGGCGCGGCAGCAGCGAGGCCATCGGCGCAAAGGCCCGGGCCCCGGCCGCCCAGGCCCGCTCGACGCCCCCGTGGAGGGCGAGGCTGTGGAGCGGCGCCCCGTGAAAGGTCACCAGCACGATCTTCCGGGCGCCCAGGGCCAGCAGCCCCTCGACCGCCTGGACCACCCGCCGCCGCACCACCGGGGCGGGCGTGGCCACCGAGCCGGGCCCGGGGGCGGGATCGACCCCCAGCTCGAGCTCGTCGACCACGAGGAAGGGCGCCGGCGCAGCACCGTGCGACTCCCCCGGGGCCGCGAAGTGGGGCGCCCAGCAGGCGTGCAGCCAGCCGGCGAGGCCGCGGCTCAGCAGGTGGTCGTTGTGGAGGCTGAGGTGGGGGCCGTGGTACTCGACGGGGTTGACCAGCACGAAGGCGGGCGCCCCGGTGGCGAGGGCCCGCCGGGCGGCGTCCTGGGGCAGGCTGTGGAGCCGGACGGCCGCGGCCCAGGGGGTGGGCCGGGGCGGCAGGGCGGGCAGGGCCGCCGCGGGCGCGGGCAGGGGGGCGTCAGACATGGGCACGCATTCCCGGTCGGGGGACGCCGGCAGGTTAGCTCCCGTCGCCACGGGAGGTCCCATGCCGCCAGCCGACAGCACCGACGCCACCACCGACGCCGCCGTCCCGGCCGCCGCGCCCCTCAAGATGCTGGAGCTGCGGGTCAACGGCGAAGATCACGCCGTGGTCGCGCCCGCGAGCTGGACCCTCCTCGAGGTGCTCCGCTACAAGCTCCAGCTCACGGGCACGAAGCAGGGCTGCGACAAGGGCGACTGCGGCGCCTGCACCGTGCTCGTCGACGGCGCCCCCGTGCTCTCCTGCTGCACCCTCGCCGCCGTCTCCGAGGGGCGCGAGATCACCACCATCGAGGGCCTCGACCCCAAGGTCCCCCGGGCCTTCGACGTGGCCGGCGCGCTGCAGTGCGGCTTCTGCCAGCCGGGCATGATCTGCTCGGCCCAGGCCCTGCTCGAGAGCAACCCCGACCCGGACGACGCCGAGATCCGCGAGGCCCTCAGCGGCAACCTCTGCCGCTGCACCGGCAGATCGGAAGAGCACACGTCTGAACTCCAGTCACCGCATGCTATCTCGGATG
>CAXQUZ010000337.1:0-3060 GCA_964226865.1 Myxococcota bacterium
CAAGGGCCAACGACGGTGCTCGACACGGCCTTCCACCTCGACTCGGCGAGACCAGAGGAGGCGCGCGGGAAGCGTTGCGTCCGGTCTCGCCGAAGGTGAGCAACCCTGGAGGGCGCGAAGCGTCCGAAGGGTTGACGGACGCAATCGCTGGACCGCCCGCCTCCGGCGAGAGGCACAGACCTTCCCGAGCTGGAGCGTAGCCGAGGACATGAGCCTCACGCGGCCGACTCCAGATTCTCTCGAATCAGGCGAGGATGACGAGCAGCGATGCGGAGAAGTGCCACCGCTGGGCCTTCGGGGCGGCGACGGTCCTGCTCCCAGTTCCGCAGAGTGTGCACGCTGATGCCCATCGCCTGAGCGAGCTCGCGCTGGGTCAGCCCGATGAACTGACGAAGCGCGCGAACATCGGCGCCATCGCGGAAGTCACCCGCCATCAGGCGCGTGCGCTGCGACCGGGGCATGGCCCGCTCCAGCATCGCCGCAGACAGCTCAGGAATCTCGGGGGCCATGTTCATCCTCCCTCACGGAATCGTTCGTAGAGACGCGCCTCTCGCGGAGACGCCCATCGCGCGATGATGATGCGAACCTCATCCTCACGGCGCTCCGTCCAGACCACGAGCACCAAACCGCGGCGGATGGGTCCAATCGCCAGAAACCGGTCTTCAAAGGTCGAGTGGGTCTCGTCGTACAGCTCGAGGTAGTCCTCACCAGACTTGAACAGCTCGGAGGCCTCATCGAACGAGACGCCGTGCTTCTCCACGTTCGCCACGCTCTTCGCTGCATCCCAGATGAACCTCACTGCCGCTCCAAGCCTCTCGGCAAGTATGCCAATGGCTTACCACCGCTAGGCGCGAACCGCAACCACGCAAGGCCGAGCCGAGGCGTCCCACAACGGCGGGCATCCACGGTAGAACGCGCCGGAGGGAGGGAATGTCATCTAACGCCCAGGCATAGACGACGGCCCGGAGCGAAGCGAAGGGCTGGCGTTTATGCCCAGTTGGCCGCCGTTCCCCGGACCTCAGGCTCAGGACCCATGCCCACATTACTGCGAAACTTCAAACTCACCGAGCAAGTCAGAGAGGAGTGCCCTCCACGTATCGCCCTCAACGGCATCTTCAAGCACCGCCACCAACTCCCGAGCAGCCTCGGGTTGAGTAGAGACATGCTCCAGAACCCGCAGCCAGATGAGAAAGGGCGACCCTCGGAAACTGGTTTTGCCGAGCCCCAACCCCGCCAGATCACAAAGCAGTTCGATGTCGGACAGTTGGCGAATCTCGCGAGCCATGGCTCGCGCAGTGGAACGAAATACACGGCTCCGCCTACGCTCGGCGTCGGGCACCACTCGTTCGGTATCGAAGTTGTGGCTACAGACGTGGCACTGGAATGAACCTCCCCGCCCGAAGTCCCGCACAAGTGGAACTCCGCAAGCGTCGCACATCCGCACCTTGCTATCGAGAAACTTGCCAACCTCCACACCCGCCGCCAAAAAGGCGATTGCCGGATTCTTGAACCCGAAAATCCGCGCAGGATACCCCTGCTTTCCAGTCAACTCGCTTCCAACTTCAAGCAGAACCTCGAACTTTCGCCAGGTCTTACCTACCTTTGAACGCACCGACTGTTCGCTTTGGCCACGAAACACTCCACCGTGCAGTGACTTAGTTGTAAAGGTAACGCTGCCGATGGACGTGATCTCTCTATGCGCCTTCTGTTCGGGGATCAGCCGTCTTGAGACTGCGCCGGCAAACTGATCAAGAGCTATCTCGACCGAACGTCCCTCGACAAGGAACGAATCCGTCTCACCGCGATTGAGGCGGTCCAACTGAACCTCAAACATCATCTTGCAAAGTGTGACAATCGTACGGGGCGATGACCCACTGAAGGACCTCAACAGGAAATCCAGGTCGTGCGAGCCAAACGCCAACCCTGGCACAGACAACTGTCGGATGTCCTGTACCTTCCCGTCACTAAATGCACGAAGCCGAGCATTCAGCATCTCCAGCAGCTTGGACGGAGACCACACCAGTTCCTTGAAGAAGATCCGGTCGTCGCGAGCTTTCTCCAAGTATCGGTCTCGAATTCCATCCCACAGGAAGAACTTGAAGGCGAATGTCCGGTCGGGATAGTCCAGCAACCCGAGGTTCGAAAGCAACGGATGAATGAACTCGTAGGCAGCATCTGCATCCCGGACTGTCCATGGGGTTTCGTCCACTCGATCGACGAGAATGTAGATTCCCTCATAGTAGTGGGTCGTGAGGCGCTCCACCAGTTTATGGAAATCCACCTCCGCTGGGGCGTCAAACTGCCGGGTCTCCCGTCGCGTCTTCACCACACTCTCCGCCACAGCCTTCGCAGCCGAGAGCTTGTCAAGCCCAATTTCTGCTCCGAGCTCTAGAAACTTTACGATTGAGCCAAGAACCGGTATGGTTCCGACCAACGTCCGAGCATTGGCCTGTAGTCTCTCCCAGCCTGTCCGCAGCTTCTCCAAGTCCTCATAAACAGTGGCTCCAGCTCGACCGCCAGCGTACTTGGCGAAGGCGTAACGATAAAAGCCCCTGTCGTCGTTACTCAATCTCAACGCGGGAAACGGGCACAACGCGTGTGCTTTGAGCAGTGCGATCACCAAAAGATAGTTAATCGCCGACAGGTGATCTTCCAGCTCAGATGAGTTCTGGCTGAGCCCCAACCTTGAGTAGTCGTCGTAGAGCACTGTAAGTAGAGGGAGGCGATTCAACTCATCGCTGGGCTCCAGCCCGGCGGCTCGCTCTTCAACCATGACCGAGAGCGCAGTCTTTCCGCCACCTGTTGGTGCCAAAACAATCGCACTATTAGGGCTCTTCGGGTTTCCATACAGGGACTCAAAGAAGGGAGGAGGGACGAAGTAGTCTCCGAGTCGCTCGGTCTCGTCCCGTGCATTCACGCTCTCGAAGGGGCTTCCGTGAACGAAGCCGAGCTGGCTGAAGTAATCGGCTGTCTGCATGGGGCCTCCGTAGCTGTTTCTATTTCGGTGGCTGTGCCAAAGTCGAACAGCGCACGGGCAAGAGCTGAAATCACATGGGTGCC
>CAXQUZ010000338.1:0-13536 GCA_964226865.1 Myxococcota bacterium
AGAAGCCCAGGGCCTCGCGCTCCTTGCCCAGCTTGCCGGCAAGGGGCCACTCGCCGAGGTCGGGCAGCCGGATCTTGGGGGCGGCGACGGCCGTGTGGCCGCCGAAGAGGCTGGTCTGGCCGCTGGCCTTGTCGGCCTGGGTGCGCTGGGCCGACGAGACCGCGGGGGCGAGGCCCTTGAAGAGCTGCTGGCGGTTGTGGCCCGTCCAGTCGAAGGCGCCGCACTTGATGAGGCTCTCGAGCACCTTCTTGTTGACCCGCTTGTGGTCGAGGCGCTCGAGGCAGTCGCCGAAGTCCTTGAAGCGGCCGCCGGCCTCTTCGCGGGCCTCGATGATGGCCTCGATGGCGCCGGCCCCCACCCCCTTGACGGCGGCCAGGCCGAAGCGGATCTGGGTGCGGTTGTCGGGGGGCACGTCGAAGCCGTGCACGCTCTCGTTGACGTCGGGGGGCTGGACGTCGAGGCCCGCCCGCTTGCAGTCGCCGATGTAGGCCAGCACCTTCTCGGTGTTGTTGGCCTCGATGGTCATCAGCGCGGCCATGTACTCGGCCCGGTGGTGGGCCTTGAGGTAGGCGGTGTGGTAGCTGACGACGCCGTAGGCGGCGGAGTGGGACTTGTTGAAGCCGTAGCCGGCGAAGTAGGCGAGCAGGTCGAAGAGCTCGTTGGCCTTCTCTTCGCTGTGGCCCTGGCCCAGGGCGCCCTCGACGAAGATGGCCCGCTGCTTGTCCATCTCCTCTTTCTTCTTCTTGCCCATTGCCCGGCGCAGCAGGTCGGCCCCACCCAGGCTGTAGCCCGCGTAGACCTGGGCGATCTGCATGACCTGCTCCTGGTAGACGATGGATCCGTAGGTGGGCTTGAGGATCCACTCCAGGCTCGGGTGGGGGTACTCGATGGCCTTCCGGCCGTGCTTGCAGTCGATGAAGTTGTCGACCATGCCCGAGCTGAGCGGGCCCGGGCGGTAGAGGGCGAGCAGGGCGATGAGGTCGTCGATGTTGCTCGGGAGCAGCCGGGTGAGCAGCTCGCGCATGCCCGAGGACTCGACCTGGAAGACGCCGAGTGCGTCGCCCTTCTGGAGCAGCTTGAAGGTGGGCTCGTCGTCGAGGGGGACGTGGGCCAGATCGATGAGCTCGCCGGTGTTCCGGTGGACCATCTTCACGGCGTCTCGGAGCTGGTCGAGGGTCTTGAGGCCGAGGAAGTCGAACTTGATGAGGCCGACGCTCTCGGCCGCCTTCATCTCGTACTGGACCACCGGGCCGCCCTCGGGCCCGTCGCGGTAGAGCGGCGCGTGCTCGACCAGGGGCCGGTCGGCGATGACGACGCCGGCGGCGTGCACACCGGTCTGGCGGGTCATGCCCTCGACCCGGCGGGCCAGGGTGGCGACCCGGCCGACCAGGGGGTCGCCCTCGGCCAGGGCCTTGAGCCGCTCGTCTTCGAGGGCCTTGGCCAGCTTGATGCCCAGCTCGTTGGGCACGAGCTTCGCGATGCGGTCGGCCGCGTTGAAGTCGAGGCCCAGCACCCGGGCCACGTCCTTGAGGGCCGCCTTGGCCTGGAGCTTGCCGTAGGTGATGATCTGGCTGACCAGGGGCGAGCCGTACTTCTCGCGGGTGTGGGTGATGACCTCTTCGCGGCGGTCCTGGCAGAAGTCGACGTCGATGTCGGGCATCGACACGCGCTCGGGGTTCAGGAAGCGCTCCATCAGCAGCCCGAAGCGCAGCGGGTCGATGTCGGTGATGCGCATCGCGAAGTTGACCAGCGAGCCGGCGCCCGAGCCGCGGCCCGGGCCGACGGGGATCTCGTTGTCTTTGGCCCACTTGATGAACTCGGCGACGATGAGCAGGTAGGCGGGGAAGCCCATGTTCGCGATGATGTCCATCTCGAAGCGCAGGCGATCCCAGTACTCCTGGTGCTTCTCTTCGGGGGTGCCGAGGTTCTTCAGCCGCAGCTTGAGGCCCTCGCTGACGTACCACTCGAAGTAGCCGTTGATGCTGCCCGCCCCGTCGGGCTTGGGCGGCACGGCCTCGACGGCCGGGTCGGGCATGCCGTAGTCGCGGGGCGGCGGGAAGGCCTTGTAGAAGTACTCCCAGTTGGCCTGGGTGTCGGCCCGGGGCGCGTCGACGAGCTTGACCCCCTCGGGCTTGGGCGGGTCGGCGTCCGGCGGGTCGGTGGCCGGGAAGAAGTAGGGCGGCGCCGTCTTGAACTTCCAGGCGCAGCGGGCGGCGATCTCGACGGTGCGGTCGCAGGCGTCCTGGTCGTCGGGGAACAGGGCCCGCATCTCGTCTTCGGACTTGATGTACTGCTGGTCGGTCGGCAGGAAGGGCCGGCTCGGGGCGTCGATGGGGGTGCCGCGGGCGATGCAGTTCAAGAGGTCGAGAGTGACGACGTCTTCGGGCTCGGCATAGCGGTTGTCGTTGGTGACCACCGTGGCGAGGCCCAGCTCCCGGGCGAAGTGGCGGGCGAGCTCACCGTGGCGCTCCTGGCCGGCGAGGCCGTTGTCTTGGAGCTCGATGAAGAGGTTGTTCTCGCCGAAGATGCCCGCGAGGCGCTCGAGGTGTTCCCGGGCCACCGCCTCGCTGCCGCCCCGCCGCAGGGCGCTGCCGACGACGCCGGTGAGGCCGCTGGTCAGACAGATGAGCCCCTCGCTGTGGCGCTGGAGGAGGTCGTAGTCGATGCGCGGCCGGTAGTGCATGCCATCGAAGATGGCGGTCGTGATGAGCTGGCAGAGGTTCTTGTAGCCGGCACAGGTCTGGTTGGCGGGACCGTCGCCCCCGCCCTCGATGAGGAAGACCAGCTCCCAGCCCGTGTCGGGGTCTTCGGGCCGCAGCCGGTCGAGGCCCGGGGGCCACATCCAGATGCTCGTGCCGAGCACGGCCTGGACCTCGGCGCCCTTGGCCGACTTCCAGAACTCGAAGGCGCCGTAGAGGTTGCAGGTGTCGGTCAGGGCGATGGCCGACTGGCCCAGCGCGGCGGCGCGGGTGGCCACGTCCTTGGGCGCGATGGCCCCGTCCAGCAGGCTGTACTGGCTGCGGTTGTGGAGGTGGACGAAGGCCATGGGGGGCTCCCGGCGGGCGCGCCCCGGGTGGCGGACGGCGGGCGGCGCACGGGCCCCCGGTATCGTCCTGGCCGCCCCGGGGCCGGGCCGGGGCCTCAGCCGCCGCGGGGCATGCCGCCGGAGCCGTCGATGAGGCCCTTGAGGTCGCCGAGATCTCCGGAGGTGGAGATGGTGAGGGCCACGTCCGAGACGGCCGCCGTGCCGATCTCGATGGCGGCGGTCGTGCGGCCCATGGGATCGGTGTCGTCGGGGCCGTTGCCCGTCAGGTCGAGGAAGGCGGCCATCTGGATCTTGCCCGTGTTGCCGGGGAGCTCGAGGTGGATGTCGCTGCCCCGGTCACAGACGGCGCTGAGGCGGGTGGAGATGGCGTCGCTGTCGTCGTAGACGAGCACCTCGAGCAGCACGGGGCGGTTGCCCGGGCCGTCGCGGCCCTCCCAGCCGAAGGTGCCCGTGAGGATGGCGGGGGACTCGGCGTCGACGCCCGTGAGCCCGGCGATGCGCTTCTCGGTCTCGGGGGTCCAGGTGCAGGCCTTGGGGCCCTTGGGCTGGAGCTTCGGCTCGTCGGGGCCGCCCGCGCCGGCCATCGAGCCCGGCTGGGAGCCCGGCGGGGTGCCGCCACCGGCGCCGCCCTCGGGACCGCCCGCGCCGCCCTCGGGACCGCCCGCACCGCCCGGGGGCGTGCCGCCGGGAGGGGTGCCGCCGCCGGCGGGGTTGGGGGCACCCGGGGCACCGCCGCCCGGGGCGTTGGGGCCACCCGGGGCGCCGCCCGGCGAGTTGGTGCCCGGGCCGCCGGCCTGGCCGTCGGGCTGGGGGGGCGGCTCGGAGAGGGTGCAGGCGGCCAGCAGGCCCAGGGCGGGCAGCAGGGACTTCCACGTCATGACGGCATCCGGTGGGGGACGAGGGCGGGGAGGTGGACGCGGTGGGCGCGATCACGGGGTCGCACAGCGTGCTACGGCGCCGCACGCGTTTCAAGTCCCCCGGGCCCGGGGGCGGGGAGCCCAGGGCCCCAGCTCGGGCACCGGCACCCGGTCGCGGGAGGTCATGGTGTCCGAGCCCACGCTGATGGACGCCCGGTGCGCTGCCGCGGGCCGGGGGGCGCGGTCGGTGCTGCTGCTGGCCGGGATCTGGGGCTGTGCGGACGCCTGTCCGCGCCGGTCGCCGGGGGGCGGGCTGGCGACCACCCGCGCCGCCGACGGCCGCCACCACGTGGCCTCCAGCGACGGCGACGGCCTCTGCCCCCTGCCCCTGTCGCTCCCGCTGGGGCCGGCGGTGGGCGGGCCCGCCGGGCTGCCCGGGGGGGGCGCGCGGCGGGTGCTGGCCCACTGGCCGGCGGCGACGGATCCGGCCGAGACCGGGTGGTCGGACGTGGCCGAAGGCCGCCACCCGGTCGTCGTCTTCGGGCATGCCTCGGTCGCCGAGAGCTGCGCGGTCTACGACGACTACCGGCGCCTCCACCGGGACTGGGCGGCGGCGGGCTGGGTGGTGCTGAGCGTCGCCGCCGGGGGCAGCCTCTGCGGCCCGGTGAGCGCGGAGAACATGGACGACCGGGCCCGGCTGCTCACCGGGGCCTGGGCGGCCCTCGACGAGCTGGACGCGGGCGCGGGGCCGCTGGGGGCCCTGCTCGGGGACCACCTCGACCCGGAGCGGGTGGTGCTGGCGGGCCACTCCCGGGGGGGCGGGGCGGCCCTGCTGGCGGCGGGCCCCGGGGCCGCGGACGGCCGGCCGCCGGCGGGGGTGGTGGCCTTCCAGCCGGTGGACACCATGGCCTGGGGGCTGCCGCTGCCGGCCGTGACCGTGCCCACCCTGCTGGTGCTGGCCGAGAAGGACTCGGACGTCAGCGCCGCCCACACCGCCAGCCTCGACGACGCCTTCGCCGGTCCCTGGGGCATGGTCGAGGTGCCCGGGGGCATCCACGCCTGGACGGCGGACGCCCTGGCGCCCCGGCCCCAGGCCGAGCCCGAGACCACGGCCGCGGCCCAGCGGCGGCTGGCGGACGGCGTGGCCCGGGCGGTGCTGGCGGAGCTCCACGGGGGCGAGACGCCGGCCTTCTGGGAGCTGGGGCCCGCCGTCGCCGCGCTCTCGGCCGCGCCCGTGCGCATGCAGTGGGGCGGGCGGCCCGGGGCGCTGGTGGTGGACGACTTCGACGACGACGACCCGGGCGCGGGGCCGGGGGGCGCCCACAGCGCCGAGGGCCTCACCGAGAACACCGAGGGGGTGCCCCACCCCGCCGACGACCCGGACCGCCACGGCCGCGCCCGCTGGCGGCGCCTCGCCGGGGACGGCGGCCGGCTCGGGCTGGCCCTGCCGGCCTCGCTTCCGCCTGGCACCCCCGTCCTGGTCGAGCTCCAGGCCATCCTCGACCCGGGCAGCAGCCTCTCGGCCGAGCTGGGCGGCGCCCCCGTGCCGCTCGCCGTGCCCCTGCCGGGCGACGCCAGCCTCCGCGACCAGGGGCGGGCCCTCACCCTCCAGGCCGCCCTGGAGGCCGGCGGTGCGGACGCGCTCGGGCTGTGGATCGACGGGGGGGCCTGGATCGACCGGGTCGTGCTCGTCGGCGGGGCGGACTGAGCCGCCCGGTGGGCGCCCGCCGGGGGCGCTCAGCCGGTGGCCAGGGCGTGCAGCCCGCCCCGCTGGTCGCTGGCGACCACCGCTCCCGGTCCGACCACGGCCACGGCGTCGAGGGCCCGCCCCAGGTCGAGCCGGGCGAGGGGCGCCAGGGTGGCGGCCGCGTGGAGGCAGACCGTGCCGCCGCGGCCGAGGGTCAGGACGCGGTCGCCATCGAGGACGGCCATGCTCACGATGCCTTCGGGGTCTCCGGTGGCCTCTGCGAGCCGGTCTCCGCCGGGCGACCAGCGGCGCAGGCGCCCGTCGAGGGCGGCGCTGAGCAGGCTGCCGTCGGCGAGGTGGCCGACCCCGGTGAGGGGCCGCGGGTGGGCGTCGACGGCGAGCAGGGTGGGGCCGCCGACGAGGGGGCTCGCCACCAGCCGGCCGTCGTAGCCGCCCGTGAGCACCGTGGGCGGACCGCCGTCGGGGGCGGGGACCAGCGCGAGGGCCCGCAGCCGGTCGCCGTGGAGGGCCCGCGCCGAGACCGGCCGCAGCCCGGGCCCGTCCCAGGCCCGCAGCACCCCGTCCGCCCCGCCGCTGAGCAGCCAGGGAGACCCGTCCACCGTGAGCGCCCGCAGCACCGTCACGGGCCCCTCGTGGGCGGGCAGGCGCTCAGCGAGAACATCCTCACCGTCGGGCATGTGCCCCAGGGCGCCCGCGGTGCTGCCGAAGCAGAGGCCGCCGGCGGGGTGGGGGGCGAGGGCCTGGATGCCGGGCCGCCCCGTGTCGTGCCAGCTCTGGCGCGCCCGGGTGGCGAGGTCCCAGCTGCAGAGGGTGCCGCTGCGGTCGCCCGACCAGAGGCGGCCGCCGTGGGCCAGCAGGGCGCGCACCCCGCCCGTGTGGCCCCACCAGTCCCCACAGCCGGCGTCGAGGGCCCAGCCCTGGAGCCCCCGGGCGTCCCAGGACCAGAGCCGGCCCGCCGCGATGCCGGCGACGCCCCGGGCGGCCCGGTGGTCGCGGGCGAGGGGGATGCGGTGGCGCACGGTGCCCGCGGTCACGTCGATGCGGGCCGCCGTCGAGGGGCCGGCCGCCCAGAGCGCCCCGTCGTGGGGCACCAGCGCGACGATGCGCCCCAGGGCGGTCACCCCGTGGATGGCGGGCCGGGTGTCGTCGCCCCAGATGACGAGGCGGCCGCCGGCGTCGCCCGCGGCGAGGCCCCCTGCGGGCAGGGGCGCGAGGGCCGTGATGGCGCCGGGCAGCCGGGCCACCCGCCGGGCCTGGCCGCTCTCGAGATCGACCCGCACCACGACGCCCGCCGCGTCGCCCGAGACGTAGACCGTCGGCGAGAGCCAGGCGGCGGCGCCCACCCGGGCCCGGTGGGTGGCGAGGGCGCCGAGGCCGCCGCCGGGGGGGAGGGGGCCGACCCAGCTGCGCATGTCGCCGGCGCCCACCAGGAGCCGCCCCTCGTCCGAGATGGCGACGGCGGTGATGCCGTGTGGCACGTCGTGTTCGCTGATCAGGGCCCCGTCGGGCAGCCGCCGGCGCTGGACCCGCCGGCGCCCGGCCACCGCGAGCCAGCCGCCGCCGGGGGCCACGGCGAGGCGGGCCGTGTGGCGGGGGGCGTCGGCGACCCGTGCGAGCCGGCCGGCCACCGGATCCCAGCGCATGAGCGCGCCGTCGGGGGCGGCCCAGCCCGCCGGGGGGCCCGCCCCGGGCACGAGCACGGCGGCGAGGCAGCGGTCGGCCGGGGTGTGGCCGGCCAGGACGGGGTCACGGCTGCCGCCCGCACGGCGGAGCAGGTCGCCGGCGGGCGGGGCGGCGCGGGTCTCGGGTGGGCTCACGGACTCGGGCGCCATCGGACTGTTCCCCCTTGCCGGCCCGTGCTACGGTGCCGACAGTGATAGTGTGAGAGTCACACAAAGGTGGTCGCCCTGCCGGTGCCCGCCCCCCGCTCCGTCTCTGGAGGAACCGTGGACCCCCGTGCGCTGTACCGCCCGTCTCTCGGACTGCTCACCGATCTGTACCAGCTGACCATGGCCGCCGGGTACTGGAAGCTCGGCATGGCCGACCGCGAGGCGATCTTCCACCTCTTCGCCCGCAAGCCCCCCTTCGGCGGGGGCTGGGCGGTGGCCGCCGGGCTCGGGCCGGCCCTCGCCCTGCTCGAGGGCTGGGGCTTCGATCGGGCCGACCTCGACTACCTCGCGACCCTGACCGGCAACGACGGGGGGCCCCTCTTCGAGGAGGGCTTCCTGCGCCACCTCGAGGGCCTGCGCTTCTCCTGTGACGTCGACGCCGTGCCCGAGGGCACCCTCGTCGGCCCCCCCGCGCCCCTGCTGCGCATCCAGGGCCCCCTGCTCCAGGCCCAGATCCTCGAGACGCCCCTGCTCACCATCCTCAACTTCCAGACCCTCATCGCCACCAAGGCGGCCCGCATCGCCCTGGCCGCCGGCGACGACCCGGTGCTCGAGTTCGGGCTGCGCCGGGCCCAGGGCATCGACGGGGGCCTCTCCGCCTCCCGGGCGGCCTACCTGGGCGGCGCCGCGGCCACCTCCAACGTGCTGGCGGGGCGCCTCTTCGACATCCCCGTCAAGGGCACCCACGCCCACTCCTGGGTCATGGTCTTCGAGGACGAGCCGGCCGCCTTCGCCCACTACGCCGACGCCCTGCCCAACAACTGTGTGTTCCTGGTCGACACCTACGACACGGTCGAGGGGGTGCACCGGGCGGTCGCGGCCGGGCGGGCGCTGCGGGCCCGGGGCCACGAGCTGGCCGGGGTGCGCCTCGACTCGGGCGACCTCGGGGCCCTGGCGGTCGAGGCCCGCCGCATCCTCGACGCGGGCGGCTTCCCCGACGCCGCCGTCGTGGCCAGCAACGACCTCGACGAGCACCGCATCGCCGCCCTCAAGGCCGCAGGCGCCCCCATCGGGGTCTGGGGGGTCGGCACCCGCCTCGTCACGGCCCACGACCAGCCCTCGCTGGGGGGCGTCTACAAGCTCGGCGCCGTCCGGGACGCCGACGGCGCCTGGCAGCCGCGGATCAAGCTCTCTGAGAACCCCGTCAAGGTCAGCATTCCCGGCTGTCTCCAGGTGCGCCGCCACGTCGATCCCGAGACGGGCTTCTTCGCCGGCGACACCATCTGGTCCGCCCACCATGGCGGCCCGCCGGCGGCCCAGGGTCCCGATGACCACGACCTCCTCGTGCCCTGCTTCCGCGGGGGCCAGCGGGTGGACGAGCCCGTGCCCCTCGCCGTGTCCCGCGCCCGCGCCCGGGCCTCGGTCCAGCGCCTCGCGCCCGCCGACCGTGCCCTGTCCCCCGAGGGGGCCTACCCCGTGTCCCTCGCGCCCCCCCTCGCCGCCGCCCGCGCCGCCCTCGTCGCCCGCGCGGGCAAGGGAGACCCCGCATGAGACTGCTCCACGTCGCCGCCGCCGCCGTCAACCAGCTGCCCCTCGACTGGGACGGCAACCTCGCCCGCATCCGGGCCGCGATGGCCACCGCCCGCGCCCGGGGGGCCCGGCTGCTGGTGCTGCCCGAGATGTGCATCAGCGGCTACGGCTGCGAGGACGCCTTCCT
Source organism: Myxococcota bacterium (assembly GCA_964226865.1). Lineage (GTDB taxonomy): Bacteria > Myxococcota_A > UBA796 > UBA796 > UBA2385 > CAXQUZ01. The sequence continues at coordinate 9,158 of CAXQUZ010000338.1, forward strand.
CGGGCCGGAGCTGGCCCAGACCTGTGCCGAGCTGCTGCGCGAGCTCGCCGCCGAGACCGTCGGCATGGCCGTGAGCTTCGGCCTGCCCGTGCTCCACCGGGGCAGCGTCTACAACTGCGCCGCGCTGGCCGTGAACGGCGAGCTGGTGGGCATCGCGGCCAAGCGCGACCTCGCCGGTGACGGGGTCCACTACGAGCCCCGGTGGTTCAAGGCCTGGCCCCGGGGCGCCCGGGGCACGACCGACATCGACGGGCTGCGCGTGCCCATCGGCGATCTGGTCTTCGAGCTGGACGGGGTGCGCCTGGGCTTCGAGATCTGCGAGGAGGCCTGGGTGCCCGCCCGGACGGGGGCCGAGCTGGCCCGCCGGGGGGTGGACGTGGTGCTCAACCCGAGCGCCAGCCACTTTGCCTTCGGCAAGGCCGCCGTGCGCGACCGCCTCGTGCTCGAGGGCTCCCGCTCCAGCGCCACCATCTACGTGCTCGCGAACCTCATGGGCAACGAGTCGGGGCGGCTCGTCTTCGACGGGGGCTGCCGCATCGCCAGCGCCGGCAGCATGGTCGCCCGGGGCCCCCGGCTGCGCTTCGCGACCCACACGGTCACCGACGCGGTCATCGATCTCGACCAGGTGCGCACGGTCCGGGCCCGCATCGCGAGCCTCCGGGCCGATCCCCGGGACGACGACGCGGTCGTGCTGCCCTTCGACTGGGGCCAGCCCCCGGCGGTGGTGGCCGGCGACGAGCCGGGCTGGGACGCCGCCCCCGAGTCGACCGAGGCGGTCTTCACCCGGGCCCTGGCCCTGGCCCTGCACGACTACACCCGCAAGTCCTGGTCGCGGGGCTGGGTGGTCTCGCTCTCCGGCGGCGCCGACTCGGCCGCCGTGGCCACCCTGTGCTGCCTGTCGAACGCCCTGGCCGCCGCCGAGCTGGGCCTCGACGCCCTCAAGGCCCGCTTCGCCCACGTGCCCGGCGCGGCGGACTGCGACAGCGGGGATGCCCTGAACCACGCCATGCTCACCACGGTCTACCAGGCGACGGTCAACAGCGGCGCCACCACCCGGGACGCCGCCGCCGGCCTCGCCCGGGCCCTCCACGCCCGCCACCACGTCTGGACGGTCGACGCCGCCATCGGCGCCTACCTCGGGGCCGTCGAGGAGAGCCTGGGCCGCCCGCTGGCCTGGGAGACGGACGACCTCGCCCTCCAGAACATCCAGGCCCGGGCCCGGGCGCCGGGGGTGTGGGTGATGGCGAACGTCGAGAAGAAGCTGCTGCTGGCCACCTCGAACCGCTCCGAGGCGGCGGTGGGCTACGCGACCATGGACGGCGACACCGCCGGCGGCCTCTCGCCCATCGCGGGCATCGACAAGGCCTTCCTGCGGCGCTGGCTGCGGTGGATGGAGACCACGGGCCTCGACGAGACCGGCCCCGTGCCCGCCCTGCACGCGGTCAACGTCCAGCAGCCCACCGCCGAGCTGCGGCCCCCCGCCGAGGGCCAGACCGACGAGGAAGACCTCATGCCCTACCCCGTGCTCGACGCCATCGAGCGCCTCGCCATCCGCGACAAGCTCGGGCCGGTCTCGGTCTGGCGGCGCATGCGGGCCGCCCACCCGGACGCCAGCGGCGAGACCGTGGCGGGCTGGGTCCACCGCTTCTTCTCGCTGTGGTGCCGCAACCAGTGGAAGCGCGAGCGCTACGCCCCGAGCTTCCACGTCGACGACGAGAACCTCGACCCGAAGACCTGGTGCCGCTTCCCCATCCTCAGCGGCGGCTACCGGCGCGAGCTCGCGGCCCTGGACGTCCTCGTGGCCGCGGCGGAGGTGGCCTCGTGAGTGGCCACCAGCAGACCATTCCCACCTATGCCCTCGCCGTCGACTGCGTGCTCTTCGGCGCCGCCGACACCAGCCTCGAGATCCTGCTGGTGCGCCGGGGGGTGGCGCCCTTTGCCGACGCCTGGGCCCTGCCCGGCGGCCTCGTCCAGCCCGACGAGACCCTCGAGCAGGCCGTGCTGCGGGAGCTGCGGGAAGAGACGGCGGTCGAGCCCGACTTCCTCGAACAGCTCTACACCTTCGGCGACCCGGGCCGGGACCCCCGGGGGCGGGTGGTCTCGGTCGCCCACCTCGGCCTCGTGCGGCCCGAGCGCTACCCGCCGGCCGGGGCCACCGACGCCGTCGAGGCCCGCTGGTGGCCCGTCTCGGAGCTGCCGCCGCTGGCCTTCGACCACGCCCGCATCGTCGAGGTCGGCCGCACCCGGCTCCAGGGCAAGGTGCGCTACCAGCCCATCGGCTTCGATCTGCTGCCCGCCCGCTTCACCCTCACCCAGCTCCAGTCCCTCTACGAGGTCGTGCTGGAGCGCAGCCTCGACAAGCGCAACTTCCGCCGCAAGGTGCTCAAGACAGGGCTGCTGGTCGACACGGGCGACAAGGTTGAGAACGTGCGCCACCGGCCGCCGAAGCTCTACACCTTCGACGAGGCCCGCTACCGCGAGCTCGAGCAGCAGGGCCACCTCTTCGAGCTCTGAGCCCTGGGGCTCAGGGGGCCCGGTCGAGGGTGAGCTGCCAGCTGACGCCGAAGCGGTCTTCGACCCAGCCGAAGCGCGCCGAGAAGCCGTAGTCGCCGACGGGCATCAGCGTCTTGCCGCCCGCGCCCAGGGCTGCGGCGAGGCGGTCGAGCTGGTCGGCGCTGTCGCAGTGGATGAAGAAGGACCACGAGGGCGTGAAGCCGAAGTCGTGCACCGCGGGGCTGTCTCTGCAGCGCACCCGCTGGCCGGCCACCCGGAACACGGCCTGCATGACCGTGCCGGGGGTGCCCGGGGCGCCCTCGGGCCAGCGCTGCAGCGACTCGATCTCGCCGTCGTCGAAGAGCGAGACGTAGAGGTCCATGGCGGCCTCGGCCGCCCCGGTGAACATGAGGAAGGGCTCTGCGCTGGCCACCGGGGCCCCCTACTTGGCGTGGGCGAGCTGGCCCAGCAGCTGGGCGCCGCTCGGCATGGTCTTCGAGCCGACGGCGGCCATCTCGGGGGTGCCGCACTGGTCGAGGGTGAAGCGCTCGCTGCCGGGGATGAGGTGGGGGGAGGCGCTCGAGTGGCCCGCGCGCCAGCCCTCGCCGGCGTAGTCGGTCGACCGCGCGAGGCCGTCGTCCGGGTTGGGCGAGTGGTAGAGGAAGTGGGCCGGGTAGTGGGCGAAGTCCATGACCGGGCCGGGCTGGTAGGCGTCGTACATGCGCTTGTAGGCGTCGCGGCAGGTCTGCTCGGGCAGCCCGTTGTAGTTGAGGAACTCGTCCTCGTGGAGCGCCTGCTCGATGCTCAGCCAGTTCAGGTGGTCGATCTCGGACTTGATGATGCCGTCCTTGACGCCCTGGCTGTAGACGGTCGTGCCGGGCATGGCCGAGAGGTACTTCACCCGGGTCACGTGGTTGTGTTCTTCGGCCCACTGGGCGACGTGGTCGAGGCTCTCGGGGGTCTCGCCGGGCAGGCCCACGATGAGCAGGGCGCCGAAGCGGATGCCCGCGTCCCAGGTGGCCCGCATCGACCGGATGGTGATGTTCTCGGTGTTGCCCTTGCGGGCCTCCTTGAGGATGTTCTTGCCCAGGCTCTCGACCCCGTAGAGGGCGATGTCGCAGTTGGCGTCCTTCATGGCCTTGAGCCGCTCGGCGTCGACATCGGCGCAGCGGGTGAGGCAGGTCCAGCGGATGCCCTTGCCCTTGAGCACCTCCATGTTGTCGAGGGTCTGCTGCTTCGAGGAGGTGAAGGTGAGGTCGGAGAAGAAGATGAACTCGGTGCCGTACTGCTCCTTGAGCCACAGCAGGTCGGTCTCGAACTTCTCGGGGCTCTTCGCCCGGACCTGGGGGGTCGTGCGGTAGCAGAAGCTGCAGTCCATCTTGCAGCCGCGGCTGTAGCTGGCGATGACCTGGGGCTGGAGGCCCATCTCGGAGTGGTACTGGGGCCAGAGGTCGAGGCGCATGCGCGGCAGGCTGTCGAGGTCCATCATCTGGCCGCGGGGCAGGGTGGCCTTCACCTCGCCCTCGGGGCTGCGGTACCAGATGCCGCGGATGTCGGGGAGCTCGCGCTCGAGGGCGCCCCGGTGGATGGACGACATCAGCTCGAGGATGGTGAGCTCGCCCTCGGAGATGACGGCGATGTCGGTCGCGGTGTGGCCCATGAAGATGTGGGGCACGCTCGTGACCAGCGAGCCGCCACAGATGATGGGGATGTCGGGCCGGGCGAACTTGACGTGGTCCATCAGCTCGCGCACCCAGGGGAAGTTGTCTTCGAAGGTGGCGATGCCGAGCACGTCGGTGCCCTGCATGATCTGCTCGTAGGCCTCCCGCATGGGGTCGAGCGAGTAGCGCACGTCGACGATGCGGGTGGGGTAGCCGGCGTTGTGG
>CAXQUZ010000339.1:0-6087 GCA_964226865.1 Myxococcota bacterium
TTTTAATGATACGGCGACCACCGAGATCTACACGTCTTAAGACACTCTTTCCCTACACGACGCTCTTCCGATCTGCCCGAGAGGGCCCCGGAGTGGCCATTTGTCAGGCGCTGTCGTGGCGCAGGAAGACCAGCAGCTGGTTGTTCGCCGGCATCGACTCCCGGGCGATCACCGCCAGCCCCGCCGCCGCCGCGGCCGCCTCGACGGCCTCCCGGTCCCGCACCCCCCACTGGGGGTCGCGCCGCCGCAGGCTCTCGTCGAAGGCGGCGTTGCTCGGGGCCGTGTGGGCGCCGCCGACCTTGAAGGGGCCGTAGAGCAGCAGCCGGCCACCGGGCGCCAGGGTGCGGCCGGCGCCGTCGAGCAGCCCCAGGGTGCAGTCCCAGGGGGCGATGTGGACCATGTTCGCGCAGAAGATGGCCTCGGCCGCCGCGACCGGCCAGGCGGGCGCGCGCACGTCGAGGGCGAGGGGCGGCAGCAGGCCCGGGGCGCCGCTGTGGGCCCGCCAGGCCGCGATGCTCTCCCGGGCCGCGGCCTCGGGATCGGTGGGCTGCCAGCGCCAGCCGGGCAGCTGGGCCACCATCCAGGCACCGTGCTGGCCGGAGCCGCTGGCCACCTCGAGCAGCAGCCCGCCCCCCGCGGGCAGGTGGGCCTGGAGCGCCGCGAGGATGGGGGCGCGGTTGCGGGTGGTCGCGGGATAGTCGAGCCGGGCGTCGGTCATGGATCCTCCACGGAGGGGGTAGCCCGGTCCGGCGCCGCTGCAGCCCACGGACTCGCCATGCCCGGGATCCTCGTCCGCCAGAGCCTCGCCCGCCTCGTCGAAGACGGCGCGATCCAGGCCCTGCGCCCCCTGGCCCCGGGCCAGCTCCAGCCCTCGAGCCTCGACCTGCGCCTGGGCCGCCGGGTCTGGCAGCTCCAGTGCAGCTTCCTGCCCGGCGCCGAGGGCATCACCCGCAAGCTCGGGCGGCTGGCCACGGCCTCCCACACGGCCCACCGGGACGACCCCCTCGTGCTCCACCGGGGCGGCGTCTACCTCGCAGATGTCGAGGAGGTGCTCGAGCTGCCGGCGGGGGTCTCGGGCCGGGCCAACCCCAAGTCCAGCACGGGCCGCCTCGACGTCTTCGTGCGCCTGCTCACCGAGACGGGCCATGCCTTCGACACGGTGCCCCCGGGCTACCGCGGCCGCCTCTACCTCGAGATCGTGCCCCAGAGCTTCCATGTCATGGTCCGCCGGGGCGACTTCCTCGCCCAGCTCCGGCTCCAGGAGGGCGCGGCCCCGCTCTCGGCGGACGACCTCCGCGCCCACCAGCAGCGGGCGCCCCTGTGCTCCTGGTCCGACGGCAGCCCCGCGCCGGTCCTCGACGGCCCCGTGCCCTCGGTGCTGCTCTCGGTCGACCTGCTCGCCGAGGGGGGCCGGCCCGTCGGCTACCAGGCCCGCCGCCACCAGCCCCCGGTCGACCTCAAGCGCCGCGACCTGCCCACGGCGCGGTGGTGGCTGCCGCTCCACCAGACCGCCGACGTGGGCCACGGCCAGGTGCTCGAGCCCGAGCAGTTCTACATCTTCGCCACCCGTGAGCGGCTGCGCATCCCGCCGGGGCTCTGTGCTGAGCTCGTGCCCTACGACGCGACCAAGGGCGAGCTGCGCACCCACTACGCCGGCTTCATCGACTCGGGCTTCGGCTGGTCCCCCGACGGCGACGCCGGCGCCCGCCTCGTGCTCGAGATCCGCACCCACGACGTGCCCTTCCTGCTCGAGCACGGCCAGCCCCTCTTTCGGCTGGAGTTCATGCGGAACGAGGCCCGGCCCGACCAGCTCTACGGCACGGGCTCCCACTACCAGGGCCAGGGGCTGCGCCTCGCCAAGCAGTTCGTCTGAGTCCCGGGGGGCTCAGGCCCGGGCCCGGTGGAGGGTGACCGCCGGGGTGGGGCCCAGCGCGACCGAGACCCAGGCCCGCCAGCCGAGCGAGCTGCTGCCCGGGTTGGCGTAGATGCCCTCGGGCAGGGCGTGTTGGCAGGGGACGTGGGTGTGGCCCAAGACGCAGACCCGGGCCCCGGTGGCCCGCATGCGCGCCGCTGCGCCCTGGGCATAGGGCCCCGCTGCGCCCCCGAAGCGGGCGCCCTTGATGGCCACGTCGCGTCCCTCGAGGTGGGTGGCGAGGCCCACGAGGCCCGCCCGGCGCAGGCGGCCGCTGGCCCAGGTGGCGGCGGCGCTGATGCCCGGTGCCCGGTCGATGACCGGATCGAAGGCGTCGCCGTGGGTGATGACGAGCTGGCCGTCGCCCAGCAGCCGCTCGGTGGCGGCCCCGAGCTCGTCGTGGGCCACGGCGTCGTGGTTGCCGATGAGGTAGTCCACCCGCTCGTCTTCGAGCAGCTCGGCGAGCCAGCCGTGGTGGGCCAGCGCCCGGCGCAGGGCCCGGGCCCGGGCGGCGCGGCCCCAGCCGAGGCCGTGGTCGGTCTGGACGATGTCGCCGTTCAGCACGAGGCGGTCGTGCCGGGCCAGCAGCCCGTCGACGAAGGCGGCAAAGGCCCGGCCGTCCTGGCCGAAGGCCCCGGGCACGGGCGGGGCGCCGAGGTGGAGATCCGAGATCACGGCGACGCGCACGGTGGCCTCCGCGGGGGGGGGGGGCGGGGGCCCTGTCGGGTGGGGGGGCCCGGCGGCAGCGGCCCTCAGCCGGCGCTGGCGCGGGCGGTCGTGTTCCAGGCCCGCAGGGCCGCCGCGAGGGGCCCGGGCCGCAGGGGCTTGGTGAGGTAGGCGTCCATGCCGGCGGCGAGGGCCTCGTCGTGGGCCTCGGGCCGGGCGTCACCCGAGAGCCCGAAGATGGCCACACGGGCGGGGGTGCCGCCCATGCCGCGGATGCGCCGTGCCACCTCGAGGCCGTCCATGCCCGGCATCTGGCAGTCGAGCAGCACCACGTCCGGCGGGTCGCCCCGGAGCTGGCTGAGGGCCGTCGGGCCGTCGCCGGCGGAGCGGGCCTCGAAGTTCCACGCGCCGAGCACGCTGCGGTGGACCGTGCGGGCCACGGGGTTGTCGTCGACCACCAGGACCCGCATGCCGTGGCCGTCGAAGCTCTCGCCCTCGACCTTGCGGGGGGCGGCGCCCGACTCGACGAGGCGGATCTTCACCGTGAAGCAGCTGCCCTCACCGACCGCGCTGCGCACCGAGATGTCGCCCCCGAGGGCCTCGGCCGTGCGCTTGACGATGGCCAGCCCGAGCACCGAGCCGCCGACCTCGCGGCGGATGCTCTTGTCGCCGCCGGCGTAGGGGTCGAAGAGGGTGTCGAGGGCCGCGGCGGGGATGCCGGCACCGGTGTCGTGGATGTCGATGCGCAGGGCGTCGCCGGCCCGGGCCAGCCGCACCTCGACCGCGCCCGTGCGGGTGAAGCGCAGGGCGTTGCCCACGAGGTTCAGCAGCACCTGCCGCAGGCGGGTCGGGTCGGTGAGAATGACCGCTGGTACGGTGTCGTCGACGCTCCAGCTCCACCTCAGGCCCTTCTGCTCGGCCATGATGCCCAGGGGGCTCAGGGTCTCGCGGACGAGGGTGCGGATCATGACCGGCACCGACTCGAGCTGGATGTTGCCGGCGTCGAGGCGCGACAGGTCGAGCACCCCGTTGACCAGCTCGAGCATGCCCCGGCCGCTCTGCTCGAGCACGTCGGTGAGGTGGGCGAGCTCGGTGGCGTCGTCGGTCTCGCGCAGCAGGGTGGTGGCGCAGAGGATGCCGCTCAGGGGGTTGCGCAGCTCGTGGCTCATGGTGGCGACGAAGGCCTCGCGCTCGGCGGCGGCGGCCTGGGCCCGCTCCTCGGCCAGGCGCCGCTCGGCCACCTCGGCCTGGAGCTGGGCGAGGGCCTGGCGCTGGCCCCGCATCGCGCGGCCCTGGACCACGAGGAAGGCGCCGGCCACCGAGCCGTTGAGGGCGAGGATGATGCCCATGTCTTGCATGCGCTCGGCGGGGGTCGGGACCTGGGCGGCGGCCTCGGGCAGCGCGCCCGTGCCGTGGAGCAGCACGGTGGCGCCGACGATGCCCCAGGCGGCGAGGCCCCAGCCGATGGCCCCCCGGAGCCCCGTCAGCAGGGCCGCCAGCACGGGGGCCGACATGAGGAAGAGCACCGCGTCGCCGTAGATGCCCGCCCCCTGGACGGCGACGAGGCCGCTGCCGACCACCATCGTGAGCAGGACGAGGTGGGCCCCGAGGGCGGCGTGGCCCCGGGCCGCGAGCCGGGCCAGCGGCCACGAGAGCAGCGCGGGCGCGGCGATGGCGGCGGCACCCCGGAGGTCGCCCGTGGCCAGATCGAAGGCCAACACGAGGCCGGCCACCACGCCCAGCATCTGGAGCGAGGTCTGGACGAGCTGGTGGCGGAGGGGGGCGGTGGGGTGCACGGGGAGGGTCCAGGGGGCCGGGGCACGGGGCCCGGGTCAGCGGCGCAGGCGGCCGAGACCGGTGGCGAGGCCGATGGTGGCGTAGGGGGAGGCGGAGTCGACGTCCCAGCCCACCCGCGCGTCGGCGGTGAGCAGGTCGGTCGGGCGCCAGGCGGTGCCGAGGGCGAGCAGGAAGCCCGCGGGGGGCGGCGCGAGGCTGCGGGCCGAGGTGTCGACCACCAGGGCCCAGCGGCGCGAGACGGGCACGTCGACGAGCACGGCCGTGGGGACGGTGAAGATGCCGCCCTCCTCGACCTGGAGGGCCACGTCGCCCCGGAGGGCGGCCCCGGCGCTGCTGGCGAGGGTGCCGAGGAGGCCGGCCTGGGCCCGCCAGGGCTCGCCGCCGACGGGCACGGTCGACATCAGGACGGGGGCGAGCCCGCCGCGCTTGCCCTCGGCCAGGGCGAACTTGGCCTCGTAGGCGAGATCCGGTGCGCCCTGGCCGTAGCCGGCCATGTCCATGGCGACGCGGTGCTCGACGCGGCCCCAGCCGAGCTTGAAGCGGAAGGGCGAGCGGGGCCCCTCGCGCCAGGCCACGCCGAGCTCCATGCCGAGGTCGCCGTGGCTCGCCAGTTGACCCGAACGGGCCACTCCGATACGATCCGAAGGCGGAACCGCCGCCGCGCTTCGGGCGCCGAGAGCAACCGCAGACGTGACCAAGCACCCGATGGCGAGGGCCAAGGGGGGGGGCGTCAGCGCGGGGAAAACAGACTTCACGGTCTGACATTGCCGCGCTGGGTGGGGTGCGTCAAGGAACGGATTCTGGCCATCTGGGGGGGGGCGGGATGGTGCTTGGGGGGGGCCATCTGCCCCGCTGGGGGGGGCGCGCCCGGGGGCGACAGGGGGCCCGGCCAGGGGCGGCGGCGGGGCGCCGGTCGCCGGGGGGCTGTCGCGGGCGGGGCGGCCGGCGCCGGGGCGGGTGGCGGCAGCACCGGGGCGCGCAATAGGGCCCCCCGTCTCATCGAGGAGCCCCCATGTCTGCTGCTGGCGAGCGCCCAGAGCCTGCGTCCCCGTCCGCCCCCGCCGCCCCCGCTGACGAGCGCCTCTACACCCCGGCCCCCGGCGAGTCCCAGCTCACCGTCCGCGCCGTGGTGGTGGGCTGTCTCATCGGCGGCATCGTCTCGGGCATGAACATCTACTTCGGCCTGAAGACCGGCTGGTCCCTCGGCGGCTCGCTCATCGCGGCCATCCTCGGCTACAGCTTCTTCTCGGTGCTCGTCCGCCCCAAGACGCCCTACTCGCGGCTCGAGACCAACATCACCCAGACCGCCGGCTCGGCGGCAGGCTCGATGACCTCGGCGGCGGGCCTGCTGGCCGCCATCCCCGCCATGGGCATGCTCGGCCACGACTTCGCCTGGTGGGAGCTCATGATCTGGGCGCTGGCGGTGGCCTACCTCGGCGTCTTCTTCGCCGTGCCCCTGCGCCGCCAGATGGTGCTCCAGGAGAAGCTGCGCTTCCCCACGGGCACGGCCACGGCCGAGACCATCATGGCGATGTACTCGGCCGGCGGGGACGCGGTGCGCAAGTCCCGCGCCCTGCTCACCTGGGCCGGCATCGCGGCCGCCTTCACGCTGCTCGTCTACATCGACGACAACACCCTCGGCCTCGGCCTCGGCCACCCCCACGTCGAGCTCGGCTTCCTCGGGGTCATGAGCGCCTGGGGCTTCTCGCTGC
>CAXQUZ010000340.1:0-5212 GCA_964226865.1 Myxococcota bacterium
GACCAACAGCGCCTGGCTCTCGGGGGATGCCGAGCGGGCCCGTGCGCTGGCGGCCGAGGCGGTCGCGGCCCGGCCGACGGCCCCCGGTGCCTGGGTGGCCCAGGCCGACGTGGCCTGGCTCGAGGGCGACGCGGCCCTGGCCCGCCACGCCCTGCGCCAGGCCGAGCAGCACGCCGAAGAGCCGGACGGCTACCTGCTGCGCCGGGCCCTGGTGGCCCACCAGGAGGGCGATCTCTACGGGGCCAGCACCCACCTCCGCCGGCTGCTCCAGCTCTACCCCGGGGCGCCCGTGGGCCCCTGGATGTATGCCTGGGTCGTGGCCGGCACGGACGAGGCGCCCCTCGCGGTCGACGATCTCGGCCGGGCCCGCGTGCGGCTGCACGAGGGTGAGGGGGCGCTCGACTTCCTCGCGGCGGCCTACCGCACCCTCGGCCAGCCCGCCGAGGCCCGGGCGCTCATGGAGGCGGGCCGGGCCCGGGACTGCCCCCAGGCCACGACCGAAGACGGCCGCCTCAACTGCGAGGCCTGGTACCGGGCGGTGGCCGGCGTCGAGCTGGCCGAGGCCCGGCAACAGATCGACGCCGCTGTGGCGGCCGATCCCCAGAACCACCAGTATCTCGACACCCTGGCCGTCGTCCTCGAGGCCCAGGGCGAGGCCCGGGCCGCCCGCGAGGCCGCCTGGTCCGCCGCGCGCACCAACCCGGCCGATGTCTACCTGCTCTGGCAGGCCACCCGCCTCGCGGCCGCCGCCGACTGAGTCCCCTCCCCTCGCCCTGGAGCCCCCGTGGGTCCCCTCTCCCTGTTCTGCCTGCTCGTGGGCATCGCCACCGCCGCCGACCCCACCTCCGCCCGCGTGGTCAAGGTCTACGACGGCGACACGGTCACCCTCCACACCGGCGACAAGGTGCGCCTCAAGTGGGTCAACACCACCGAGCTCAAGCCCCACGAGCCATTCTCGGACGAGGCCCGCGACGCCGCGGCCAAGCTGGTCATGGGCAAGGAAGTCGAGCTGGTCTACGGCAAGGCCGGCGACAACCGGGACGGCTACGGCCGGCTGGTAGCGGGGCTGAAGACCGACGAGGCCGAGCTCTCGGTCCACCTGCTCGAGCTCGGGCTGGCCCACGTCTTCATCATCCCCCCCGACGACCGCGACCCGGCGCCGCTGCTCGCCGCCCAGGAGCGCGCCCGGGCGGCCAAGAAGGGCATGTGGGCCCACCCCGACTTCCAGGGCCCCCTGCGCATGACCAGCTTCCACGCGAACGGCCGCGGCGAGGACGCGCGCTTCGTCAACGGCGAGTACCTGCGCGTCTGCAACACGAGCCCGGGCCCCGTCGACATCGGCGACTACCGGCTGCGGAACATGGCCGGCAAGACCTTCAGCCTGCCGAGCGTCGTCATCCCGCCGGGCCACACCATCAAGATCCACTCCGGCAAGGGCACCCCCCAGGGCTCGCCGGAGCGCCAGCTCACGACCTACCTGGGCAGCGAGGTGCCGGTCTACGACAACAAGCGCGACAAGGTCGAGCTGATCGACAAGGACGGCCACGTCATCGCCGTCCGCGAGCACCGCACCAAGGGCTGAGGCGAGCCGGGGGCGGCAGGCTCAGTCCTCGTCGTCCCCGTCGTCCACCCCCTCGAGGGGGATGCGCCGCCGGATGAGGTCGCGGACCTGGCGCATGAGGGGCCGGAGGCTGCGGTGGGTGACCGCCCGGGCGGCGTCCTCGGGCGAGAACCACGCCACCTCGAGCACGCCCTCCCGCGTCGAGGGCGCGAAGTCGGTGCGCCGCTCGGGGGTGGTCATCAGGTACATGTGGAGGGTCTTGAGCCGGGGCGAGCCGTCGGGCGTGTGGAAGCCGTAGCGGATGTAGCCGAGGCCGTCGGAGATGCTGAGGTCGAGGGCGCAGCCCATCTCTTCGCAGACCTCGCGCACGGCGGCGGCCATGGGGCTCTCGCCTTCCTCCAGCTTGCCCTTGGCGACCTCCCAGGTGATGCCGCTGCGGCGCTGGACCCGGATGAGCGCGAGCTCGGGGCCGTCGGGCCCCAGGAACATGGGGATGCCCCCGGCCGAGATCTGTTCGGCGAAGCCCTGGCGCAGGTTCAGCACGTGGCGGACGGGCACGGAGCGGGTCTGCCAGAGGCCCCGGGCGTTGCGCTCGAAGACGCAGCCGTCGCGGCGCGCCCGCGAGACGTCGATGTAGAGCACCGCTGGCGGCTCGGGCTGGCGGTGGGCGACCTGCCAGGCCTGGCCCTCGTGGCGCGAGAGGTAGACCGGACGGCCGCCGCGCACTTCGAGAGAGCCCTTCTCCATGGCCTTCTCGACCCGGCGGGTCGAGGTCGCATGGGAGAGGATGTCGGGCGGCAGGCCGGTGCGTCGGCCCCGGCGGCGGGCGCGCCGGCGCGCGGGATCGGGCTCACGTGCCGCAGGACCCCGGCGACGCCGGCGGCGTCCTCCGTTCCTGCGGCGCTCACCCGCTGCTGCTTCGGTCTCGAGATCGACCAACACGCCCCCGACAGGCACACGCGCGGACCGGGTGGTCACGCGGACGGCAGAGTGTAGCAGCTGGGGCCGGCGGGTACCGGGGCCGGGGGCCGGGGGCCGCTACTGGAGGGGGTCCATGACCTGCCGCCAGAGGCGGTCCGCCGTGCGGGCGGCCGTGCGCGTGGCCTCGGCGAACCAGGCCCAGCGGGCGAGGCGATCCTCGGGCGGCGGCGCATCGGGCAGCGCCACGGCGTAGCGGGCCTCGTCCACGAAGCGGCCGCCGAGGAAGCGGAAGGTCTGGGCGAGGGCGGCGTTGGCGTCGGTCGCGCCCGTGGCGGAGAGCCCCGCCCCGAGGCCGACGGCGAGGCGATCCCGGGCGGCGTCGAGGCCCGGCAGCATGCCCTGGGCCGGCAGGCTGGCCACCTGGCCGAGCATGTCGACGAGGCCCACCAGCACGGGACCCAGGGCCGGATCCCGCCCTGCGTGGGTCATCATCTCGTCGAACCAGGCCTGCATGCGCCGGCCGGTGTGGGGGGTGGCCCGGCCGATGAGGTGGGCGAGCTGGCCCTGGTCGATGGCGCTGCGGAGGCTGTCGAGGGTGTCGAGGCCCTCGATGGGGTCGGGCAGGGCCGCGCTCTCGGCGAGGTAGCGGTTCAGCGGGGTGTTGCCGCTGCCGGTCATGGCGCGGCCCGCCCGCAGCGAGAGGGCGATGCGGACGAAGTGGGGGGCCGGCGCGCCGAACAGCAGGTCGAGCAGCCCCGGCTCGGGCGGGCAGCCCAGGGCAGCGAGGGCCAGGCAGAGCTCGCGGCCCCGCTCGCGCACGGCCCGCTCCGGGTGGCGCACGAGGTGGACGAAGGAGCGGGTGGCCGGGTGGCGCCCGCTGCCCGCGCGGTCGATGTAGAACCAGTCGCCCTCGCCCTCGGCGCCGAGGCAGGTGGCCAGCGGGTCGGCGGCGGGCCCGGGAATGACGACCAGCGCGCCGTTCCCGGGGCGGTGGCCGACCCCGCAGGAGGCCAGCACGGCGCTCGAGACCAGGGCCGGGCCGGGCACGGGCGTGATCTCGTCGGGGCTGCCGATGACCGACACCTGCAGGCGCTGGCCAAAGCTGCGGGCCCGTGACATCAGCAGGATGCCGGCGGTCATGGTGGCGGCGCTGTTGCCGCGGAGTTCGACGCTCACGATCAGCTCCCGTCGTCGCCCGCGGACCGCGGACCACGGCTGCCCGTAATGCCCCGGGGGGGCGGGTGCCGCAGGGGATGCCGGGGCGCGCGCTCAGGCCGCCCGATCCGGACGCCGGGCGCCGAGGTGGAGCAGCCCCGCGACGGCCTGGATGGGCACGAGGCTGCCGACGAAGACCACGAAGCCCAGCTCGCGGCCCCAGGTGCCGATGATGCCGAGGATCATGGCCACCCAGATGCCCAGCAGCCAGAGCCCGGCCTGGCGGGCGTCCCCCCACGAGACCTGGCCCGCTGTGATGGGGGCGCACTCCTCGGCCGTGCCCCGGCTGCGCTGCCAGAGCCCATAGGCGGACGAGAGCAGCAGGAGCCGCAGCCCCGCCGCGCCACAGACCCCGGCGAGGGTCGCGACCACGAGGGCCACCGGGCGCCAGGGCACGGCCGGACCGGCCCAGGCGAGGAACAGGAAGACGGCCGGGAAGGTCACGAGGCTGCCGGTGAGGCCGCTGGCCGAGAGGCCCGTGCGCACAACCCCGGCGAGGCGGCCCCGGTCGGCCTGGCCCGCGGGCGTCGGGCCGTGGTAGCGCGCGGTCGACCCGGCCTCGGCGCGGCTGAGCTCGATGTGGTGGGGGATGAACTCGGCGGCGAGCAGGGCGCTCCCGCCGCGCTCGGGCAGCCAGGGCTCGAGCGCCCCCCGGTCGGGGCGGCGGCCGACGGGGATGCCGGGGTGGGCCGCGCCGACCATGCGCAGGCTGTAGTCACCGTCCGGGTGGCGGGCGTGGACCTCGGCCCGGCCCGTGCGCAGCAGCGCCTCGGCGATGGCCGTGCCCGGGCGCACGAAGGCGACCAGGTGGTGGTCGAAGGGGGCGACCTCGACCCGATCGGTGATGAGCCCCATGGGCCCCTCGCTGTGCAGCTCGACCGGCCCGTGGAAGGACAGGATGCGCACGACATCGGGGGGCAGGTTGGGCAGGGGCATGGGCGCTCGGTCGGGTGCGGGTGCCGGGAGTGTGGACCGGGCGGGCCGCCGACTCAAGCCGGGCCGCGGGCCGGGCGGAAGGCCGCGCAAGGAATGGACGGGGCGCCCGGGCGTCCCCGGTGCAGGTCCCCCGCTGCCCCTGGAGCGCCCATGTCATCGTCTGTCTCGCGGCTGCGCCCCGCCCCGCTCCCCCGGCCGCTGCGGTGGCTGCCGTCCCTGCTCGGCGGCGCCCTGGTCTCGGGGGCGGCCGCGGCGGGCCCTCCGGCGGCCCCCGATGCCCGGGGGGCCCTGCTGCTGCTGTGCACCGACGCCTGCCCGCTGCCGGAGGTCGCAGGCCAGGAGGCGACCTGGCGTCCCCTGCCCCGCCGCGTCGTCGGGCCCCGTGTCCACCTCCGCCGCCAGCTGCGCCACGGGCCCGCCCAGGACCACGCGGCGGGGCTCCCTGCCCCGGTCCGGCGGGTCTGGTCCCTGTCCTGGCAGGCCCCTGCGGCCGACGGCGGGGCGCTCGTGGCCGGGCTGGCCGCGGCGCAGATCGGAAGAGCGGCGTGGAGGGAAAGAGTGTCTTAAGACGTGTAGATC
>CAXQUZ010000341.1:0-3011 GCA_964226865.1 Myxococcota bacterium
TAGCATGCGGTGACTGGAGTTCAGACGTGTGCCTTCCGATCTGGTAGGTGTCGATGCGGCAGTCGCTCTCGTTGACCTCGACCTCGATGTCGTCGTCGAGGTCGGGCGTGCAGTCGACGCTGGCGAAGGCCGTGTGGCGGCGGGCGGCGCTGTCGAAGGGCGAGATGCGGACCAGCCGGTGCACGCCGATCTCGGCCTTGATGTAGCCGTAGGCGTAGGGGCCCGAGACCTCCATCTGGACGTGCTTGATGCCCGCGTCCTCGTGGGGCTGCTCGTCGAGGATGTTGATCTTGAAGCCCCGGGCGCTGGCCCAGCCCAGGTACATGCGCTTGAGCATGGCGGCCCAGTCGGAGGCGTCCGTGCCGCCGGCGCCGCTGTTGATCTCGAGCACGGCGTCGTTGGCGTCCATCGACTCCGAGAGCATCTGCTGGACCTCGACCTCGCGGATGCGCGGCCCGAGCGCCCGCAGCTGGGTCTCGCCCTCGAGCTGGGTCTCTTCGTCGCCCTCTTCCTCGCCCATCTCGAAGAGGGTCTCGCCGTCTTCGACCGCCTCGACGAGGCCGTCGAACATCTTCACGACGCGCTCGAGGCTGCCCTTCTCTTTCAGGACCGACTGGGAGCGGGACTGGTCGGTCCAGAACTCGGGATCGTGGGTCTGGTTCTCGAGCTCACGGATGCGTTCGCGCTTGGACGCGACGTCAAAGATGCCCCCGAAGCGCGTCGACGCGCTCTCGGATTCGCTTGCGGACGTCGGCGATGTCGCCCTTGAGGAGATGGTCTTCAGACATTGGCGGCCTCCGTGGGGTGCCGGGGCCGCAGTCCTAATGCGCCTCTGGCAGCTCTGCCGCCCGGGCGATGAGTCCGGCCTCGGGGGCCGACAGCACGGCGAGCAGCCGCAGCTCGGCGCCGCGCATCTCTTCGGCCTCCTCCTCGGAGACCTCGTGGTCGTAGCCGAGCAGGTGGAGGAAGCCGTGGACCAGCAGCACCCGGAGCTCGGCGGCGAGGCCGTGGCCCATGGCGGCGGCCTGGCGGGCGGCGGTGGGCACGGAGATGACCAGGTCGCCCAGGATGGGATCGTCCTCGTCGGCGTCCTCGCCCTCGCGCATGGCGAAGCTGAGCACGTCGGTGGGGGCGTCCTTGCCGCGGTGGTCGCGGTTGAGGGCCTGGATGAAGGGGTCGTCGCAGAGCACGATGGACAGCTCGGCCGCGTCGAGGCGGGCGTGGACCATCAGCGCGGCGGCGTCGGCCACCAGGGCAGCGGCGTCGTGGGCGGTGCCTTCGTGGCGCACCAGGACCGTCGGCGGCATCAGTCGCCTCGCCAGGCATCGGAGGGGTTCGGCAGGTGGGCCGCCGACTCGTAGTCGTCATCGGGCGAGATGCTGGGCTCGCCGCGGGACGGGATGGGGTGGGCGGCGGTGATGCTGCCCGGGTCGGGGGGGGCCGGGGCGTCGGCCGGCGGCACGGGACCGCTGGCGGCCTCTTCCTGGGCGGCGGTCTCGGCGGCCTTCTCGGCAGCGGCCTTCTCGGCGGCCGCCTCGTCGGCAAAGGGGTTGGTGATCTCGAGGGTGATGACCGGGCCGGTCGGGCGGTCGCCCACCGGCACGGGCGGGGTGCGCTTGGGCACGCCCGGGTACTCGATGCGGTGGTGGTAGATGCCCAGCAGGGTCTCGGTGAAGGACTCCACGATGGTGTAGATCTCCTTGACCGTCAGCGGGCACTTCTCGAGCTGGCCGTCCATGAGCGTCGAGTTCACGAGCTTCTGGATGAGCGCCCGCAGGTTGGTGGGCGACTTGTCCTTGAGGGTGCGGGTGGCGGCCTCGCACTTGTCGGCCAGCATCATGATGCCCGCCTCGCGCGTGTCGGGCAGGTGGCCCGGGTAGCGGAAGTCGGACTCCTTGACCTCTTCGTCCGGGCCGGCCGCCTCGCGGGCCTTCACGTAGAAGTACTGGATGAGGCCCGTGCCGTGGTGCATCGTGATGCCGTCGAGGATCGGCTTGGGCAGCTTGTACTGGCGCGCGATGGCCTCGCCGTCGGTGACGTGGTTGATGATCACCCGGGCCGAGGTGCGGGGGGGCAGCCGGTCGTGGGGGTTGGGGCCGCCGCGCTGGTTCTCGATGAAGTACTTCGGGTTGACGGCCTTGCCGATGTCGTGGAAGTAGCAGGAGACCCGCACGTGGAGGGCGTTTGCGCCGATGGCCTCGGCGGCCGCCTCGGAGAGCTGGGCCACGGTCACCGAGTGGTGGTAGGTGCCCGGGGCCCGCAGCATGAGCTGGCGGAGCAGGGGGTGGTTGAGGTTCGCCAACTCGAGCAGCCGGTAGTCGGTGACGAAGCCGAAGAGCTCGAAGACGGGCACCAGCCCGAGCACGAAGACCCCCGACAGCGCGCCGCCGAGGAAGGAGAGGCCCACGTCCCAGACGGGCAGGGCCACGTCGCCGCCGCCGAGGGGGGTGTCGCCCAGGTGGACCTTGACCAGCTGCATCAGCAGCGCCGTGGCCGCGTTGACCAGGCCGGTCACGAGGCCCGCCCGCAGCACGCCCAGGCGCTCCTGGTTGGCGGCGACCGCGCCGGCCGCCGTGACCCCCGAGATGGCGTAGAACAGGGTCACCATGACCTGCTGCTCCATCATCATGCCGAGCATGCCCGCCGTGAGCAGGGTCCAGACCAGGGCCACCTCGGCGTTGACGAGGATGCGCACGAGCATGGCACCGCCGGCGACCGGCACCACCAGCCAGAAGGCGCTGGCCTGGGCGCCCAGCCCGATGGCCTCGGCGAGGGGGATGCTCAGCTCGACGGCGAGGCGCCCGAGGCCCAGGGCGAGCACCATGAGCACGGCCGTCGCCTCGAGCTCGCGGGGCGAGCGCAGCCGGCGGGAGAAGGCGCCCTGGACGTACTGCTGGACGCTGGCCAGCACGAGGCCGCAGAAGGCGATGAGGGCCAGCACCATGCCCATGCGGCCGGGGCCCGAGCGGCCCTGCTGAATGGCCTGGAGCATGTCGACCTGGGTCTGGGTC
>CAXQUZ010000342.1:0-13451 GCA_964226865.1 Myxococcota bacterium
TTACGACGCCACCGGTCGCTCGGAGGACGCCCGCCGCCACCTGGTCTACCTGCGGGTTCTCGAGTCCACAAAAACCTCAACTTTTCTTATAACATCCTCACCCTTTTGCTGTTTCTTTTCAACAACACCTTTAGCGTAGGCAATGGCTTTTTCGTAAGTCATTTGGCTAGAATACTTGTATTCGCCAGACTCTTTATTTTTCCAATAGCCAAACTTGTACAGTCTTGGCTTTAAAGCAGCTTTTAGTTTTAATGTGTCTCCTTGATAGAAGCCGTCCAAATAATTATTTAAGGTGACTTCAATTTGTGCTTTGTCAGAAGTGTCTTGAGCAAATACATTAATCGAAAAAAATAACAATAGGGTAGCAAGAAGAGATTTCATATTGAGAGTGATTGATTAATTCTCTCAAATATAAACCAGAAGAACAATGTTTTTTTGAAATGTTTTGTTAAATAATCTTAAGCCAGCTCTAACGCAATTTCAATCATGCTCCTAAAGGTAGTTTCACGAGCTTTACTTGTAGTGCGTTCTCCGGTTACTAAAGAGTCTGAAATGGTCAGGATAGCCAAGGCATTAACATTGTGTTTTGCGGCAACTGTGTAAAGACCAGCCGCTTCCATTTCTACGCAAAGCACACCGAATTTCGACCATTTTTTGTAGGATTCAATATTATCTTCATAAAACTCATCAGAAGATAAAACATTGCCGGCTTTTATAGGTATACCTTTTGTTTCTGCAGCTTTAACCGCTTTCATAAAAAGACCAAAATCCGCAGTGGGCGCATAGTCGGCACCACCAAATCGTAATTCATTGACTCCCGAAGTAGAAGAGGCGGCCATTGCCAAAACAACATCTCTTAGACCAACTTCTTTTTGATAAGACCCTGCACTACCAACTCTAATAAGGTTCTGTACACCAAATTCTTTAATAAGTTCATTGGCATATATAGAAATGCTAGGGATTCCCATTCCGGTTCCCATTGCCGAAATTTTTTTTCCTTTGTAATAGCCGGTATAACCATACATTCCTCTGACTTTGTTAAAGCATTTGGCGTCTTCAAAAAAAGTTTCTGAAATCCACTTAGCTCTTAATGGATCGCCAGGCAAAAGTATGGTCTCTGCGATATCCCCTTTTTTGGCTCCGATGTGTACACTCATGCCATAAAAGTAAGAATTGTTTTTAAACTAATAAGTTGAATGTGAAATTTGACTTGTCATCATAGCAACTCCAGATGATGTGCCAATTCTATGAACGCCAACCTCGATGTATTTTAAGGCTGTTTCAGCATCTCTGATGCCACCAGAAGCTTTTAATTTGAGATGGTTTTTAACGCTCTTCTTCATTATTTTAATAGCGGTCAATGTTGAACCACTTGTAGAGAAGCCTGTTGAGGTTTTTACAAAATCAGCTTTGGCATCAATACATATTTCACATGCCTTTACGATTTCGTTTTTAGATAGCTCACTGATTTCAAGGATAACTTTTAATGTGGTAAGACCAATCGCTCGTTTTACATTGCTAATGTCCTTTAAAACAGCAACGTGGTTTTTACTTTTAAGACGACCGATATTTAAGACCATATCAATCTCTGAAGCACCATCTTCAATGGCTTTCTTGGCTTCAAAAATTTTAGCATCTGTTGACATGGCTCCTAAAGGAAAACCAACAACTGCACAGATTTTAACATTGGATCTTCCCAAGGCCTGTTTGGCAATAGGGACATAGCAACTGTTTACGCAAACGGCATAGAAATTATGTTTTAATGCTTCATTACAAAGCCTAAGTATATCGGCTTCGGTTGCTGTTGGACTCAGCAAAGTATGATCTATATATCTATTCAATTCCATATGTAATTATAAGTAGGGTTTTTACAAAAAAATAACTATAGTAACTCCCTCATGGTATGAGGGAATACCTTACAAGTTTAATTGTGTATCAAGTAATGTTGGAATTAAATAGCTCGGTAAAATTAAGGATTTCTTCGGTAAAATGCATGTTAAATTTTAGAAATTTAACATGCATTTCGTCGAAAAATTGGGATTGCTTCAGTAAGTTTTTGATTTTGAACTAGTAAAATGAAAGCATAATAGTAAATTTTTATTCTAAAACGGCAGTAACAGTAAAGCCTGCTTTTCTCAATAGGTTAATAACACCTTTTTCTCCTGCTAAATGCCCAGCTCCAACACCAAAGAGTGTTGGTTGCTCCTTTGCAAATTCACTAATTTTTGAAATCCAGTTTTCATTCCGTTGATCTAATAGAACGTCTTGGTGTTCTGCTACGGTGGTATTGTTTTCATCATCCATCATTGCTAACATTTCGTTGATATTTTCATCTTTATAAACCTTGAGCATTTTAGCAAAGTTGGTTTTGTCGTATTCTAAATTGTCTTCTGCCATTCGTATGAGGTCGGCATATTGGTCCTTTAGAGGGATGTTGTCAAAAACCTCTAACTGTTCTTCCATGGTTTCTAGGCCTTTAATGTCTTCCTTTTGTTCTTTTGCAATTCTCATAAGTTCTAGTTCAAAAGATTGCATAGGGCAATCCAATAGTTTTGGGTATAGGCTAGTGCTTAGGAAAAAGGGTTTCATATTTTCCATAAGTTTTAATGGCATTCCCAAATGATTGGTTAATAGTGAATCTATGGTTTTGTACTCTTCTTCAGTAATGTAATCCCTGATATTTTCTCCTTTAGGTAGATAAATACCAGACATCATTTTTGTTTGCATGGTTGGATCGTCCATATCCAATTCTAGAACAATTTGAGTGGTTTCATCCAAGGCTTTTTTTACATCGTTCTCTATTGTAGCGTCGCATGTCATATGAATTGTTCCAAAGAGATACGATGGTTTTTCCAAGCCGTTGCCCTCAATTTTCCAAAGGGTTGAATTTTCTAATTTTTGGGCATTGACTGAAAAAACTGATAATAGTGTTGCAACAAATACTGATAGAATGCGTTTCATTTTAAAGTTTTTGAATTTACTATAAGTAGCTAAAATCATTAATATGTTACAATAGGAAAGCAACATCTTACTCTACCGATTGCGACTCGGCTTGAGCTCAATGTTGCTTAACTTGCCTGCCAGTTAAGGCAGGACCAACCAATCATTATATAGACTGATTAAAGCGTTAATTGTTACACAATTCTAACGTTTAGCTTTTAAGTAATTTTTTAAGGGGAAATACAGTTGATAATACTATTTTACTTTTTTTGAATGGCAGGACCAGGTTCTTCTTTTTCCAAGACTTGCTGTACCCATATTATAGCTTCCGTGAGTGAGTCAAAAATCTCATAAGGTTTATCGTAAAAATTTCGCTCATACTCCGCGTTTTTACGCATAACGTCTGTCTTAGGAATCATCGCAATAGCTATGAGGTTGGGAATCGATTCTGTTTCAGTATATATTAGTGGATTGACCGAATAGGATTTTACACGGTTTGATATGTAAACCATGTCTTTTCCGCTGAAATGTTCTTTAATGATATTATTAAGCTCTTCGTTGTGGCTAGGCTCAACCACAACACCTTCCTTAATCTGATTGATAATGAAATCATCAAAAATAAAGCATTCTGCATCTTGGTTATTTATGTATTTTATGATTCCCATAAGACTTATTTGCCTATCTAATATAAGAAATAATAGCCGAATGCTAAAAAAAGCAACGCTCGTTCCGTAAATGAAACTAACGTTGCTCTTATCAACCAATCAATCAAAAAAATCTTTATTGAGTATCTTCAATTACCAAGTCTCCTTGGTTTCTAAAGACTAATTTGTTATCGAATTCATCAAGTAGAATAATACTATCGGTTGTTACTCGTCCTGCTAATATCTCTTTACTTAATTCATTCAGGACTTCTTTCTGAATCACACGCTTTACAGGTCTCGCTCCATACTCAGGATTATAACCTTTATCAGCTAAGTACGCTTTAGCTTCTGGTGTTGCATCAAACGTAATGCCTTGTTGCGCAATCATTTTTGAAACACCTTTTAATTGTAGATCTACAATATCTACAATGTTTTCCTTTGATAATGGAGTAAACATAATGGTATCGTCAATTCGGTTTAAGAACTCTGGTCTTACGCTTTGTTTTAGTATACCAAGTACATCGACTTTTGCAGCTTCCATTGCTGATTGAATATCCTTGGTCGCCTCAAAACGTTCTTGTATGATCTGGCTTCCCATATTAGAGGTCATGATGATGATTGTGTTTTTAAAATCCGCAATACGACCTTTGTTGTCTGTTAAACGGCCTTCGTCCAATACTTGCAATAAAATATTGAAGGTATCTGGGGCGTCGGGGGCGTCGGTGGGGTTGATGGTCAGGCTGACGGCGGCGGAGGCGCTGGCGCCGTCCTCGTCGGTGACCTGGAGCTGGATCTCGGCGTCGCCGGGGTCGAGCTCGGTGGCACAGGTGGTGGTGCCGTCCTCGTCCGCGGCCGTGCCCTCGCAGAGCACGGTGCCGTCGGCGGTCCAGACGACCGAGAGCGCGCCGATGGCGCCGTCCGCGTCGCCCACCGACCCGGAGAGGGTGAAGCCGTAGCCCTCGCGCTCGGTGTCGCCGTCGACGTGGGAGTCGATGCGGGCCGTCGGCGCCGCGTTCTCTGGCGAGGCGTCTCCGGAGCCGTCGTCGGCCTCGGACTTGTCGCCACAGGCGACGAGCATCATGGCGAGGGATGCGGGAAGCAGAAGCGCAGCGCTGCGCATGGGGTCCTCCGGGTGGGAACGGTGGGGGGAGGCGACCGATTGCCTCCGTCCTTCGGAGTCCGCATCGTTTGCAGGGCAGGGGGGCTTCAGCCCTTTTTGGGGTGGGTCTTGTGGTTGTGTGGCTTGAGTCGAATTTCGCGACTTTTCCGGCAGGATCGCTTGCAGAAGCGGATCGCGGACAAGCGCCTTGTGTTGCCCACGGCCCGCGCCTTGTGGGGGGCCGGGGCACAGCGGGGGGCCGGTGAGGGCGTCTCCGGGGCCGCCGGGGGACGGGGCCGCCGGGGGACGGGCTCAGGGCAGCGCGGCCACGAGCTGGGCGTAGGACATCTGGCCCACGTGGGTCGTGTGGACCCCGCCGCCGGGGGCGATCACCACGGTGGTCGGCAGCACGTCGACCGCGTAGGCGCCCGTCAGCGACCGATCGGCGATGGCCACGGGCCAGGTGATGCCGAAGCGCTCGGCGGCCGCGGCGACCTCGGCCGGGGTGCCCGAGTTCGTGGCCAGCCCGACCACCTGCACCTCGGGGTAGTCCCGGGCGAAGCGGGCGATGTCGGGGATCTCGGCCCGGCAGGGCCCGCACCAGCTCGCCCAGAAGTTGAGCACCACCGGCCGGTCTTCGGCGAGGGTCGCGAGGGACAGGGTGCCGCCGTCGAGGTCTTCGACCGTGAAGTCGGGGGCCTCGGTGAGGGGGACGGGGGCGCTGCCGCGGGAGGCCAGCATCACCAGCAGGAACACCCCGCCGGCGACCGCGAGGGCCAGCAGCCAGTCCTTGGCCATCTCGACGGCCGAGGGGGCGTCCGGCGCGGACGGGGGGCCGGGCGCGGTGGGGGGCGGCGACATGGGGACTCCGGGGCGCAGGGGGGCCTTCACCCGGGGACGGCCGGCGGACAAGGCGGCGGGCCGCCGGGCTGACGGCGGGCAGCGGCGCGCCCCGGCGACAAGCGGCCGGGCGCCGGGGCGGCTACGGGGGCGCGAGACCGGAGCCCGCCATGAGAACCCCCGCCTCTGCCCCGCCCACCACGCGCACCGAGCGGGTCCACGATGCCCTCCAGCACCGCATGTCGAGCGTGGTGGTGGTCATCGAGGCCGTGCACCGCCGCCACAACGCGAGCGCCATCCTGCGCTCCTGCGAGTGCTTCGGCATCCACGAGGTCCACCTCATCACCCGGAACTTCCGGCCCTCGAAGGGGGCGGCCCGGGGCGCCGAGCGCTGGATGGAGGTCCACACCCACGCCGAGACCCTGCCCGTGCTCGAGGCGCTGCGGGCCCGGGGCTTCGGCATCTACGTCGCCGATCTCGACGACGAGGCCCACACCCCCGACACGGTGCCCGTCGACCGGCCCATCGCGCTGCTGATGGGCTCCGAGGTGGCCGGGGTGAGCGACGAGGCCCGCGCCTTTGCCGACGGGGCCGTCTGCGTGCCCATGCGCGGCCTCACCGAGTCGCTCAACGTCGCCGCCGCCGCCACCTGCTCGCTCTACCGGGTGGCCGAGCGCCGCCGGGCCGTGGCGGGGGCCGACCTCGAGCCCGCCCGCCGCGACGCCTTCTATGCCGCCTGGCTCGAGAAGGAAGAAGACCTGCGCCGGGGCATGAAGGCCCGGGTGGGCAAGAAGGCGGCGAAGCAGGGCTGAGGCCCGCCCCTGTCAGCCGGCGAGCTGGGCGGGGAAGGCCTCGGCCACGAGCGCCCGGCGGGGATCGCCGTCGGGAAGCTCGCGCAGCAGCTGGGCGGCCATGCCGGGCAGCTCGACCGAGCCCTCGTTGCGGGCCACGAGCGCGGCCATGTAGCGGTCTTCCCACTGGGGGGGCGCCGCGTTGGCCCGGGAGATCTCGCCGAGCAGCTCCTTGGTGCGGGCCGGCTCGATGCGGTCCTCGAGGTAGATGCGGGCGAGCATGCGGCCGGCGACCACGTCGAAGGCCTGGTTG
Source organism: Myxococcota bacterium (assembly GCA_964226865.1). GTDB lineage: Bacteria > Myxococcota_A > UBA796 > UBA796 > UBA2385 > CAXQUZ01. The sequence goes on from CAXQUZ010000342.1 coordinate 6,628, forward strand.
CCGCACTTGCCCGGGTTCGAGCAGGTCTTGGCGAGGCCGCCCTCGAGGGCCACGACGGCCCCCATGCGGTCGCCGGCCCGCAGCCGGGTGCGGGCGAGCATGCGGTAGAGGCCCTGGTCCTTGGGGGCCTTGAGCAGCAGCTTCTCGGCCTCCTTGCCCGCCTGGTCGTGCTGGCCCAGGGCCTCGAGCAGCCCCGCCCGGGCGCCGCGCACCGAGAGGTCGTCGCCGGTCTTCAGAAGCCCGTCGAGGGTGGAGAGGGCCTCGCCGCCGCGGCCGATCTGGGCCTCGAGCTGGGCGAGCATGATGCCCGTGTGGACGGGGCCGATGCGCCGGTGGCCGACGGCCTCGCCGAAGGTCTTGAGATCGCTGACCGCGGCGGGCAGCTTGCCGGCCTGGACGGCGGCCCGGGCGCGCTCGTAGCGGGCGGCGGGCTCGCCCTCGACAAAGGGAGAGAGCGCCTGCCAGGCGAGGGCGCCCTTGCCCTCTTCGGTGAGCAGCACGGCCTTGGCGAAGTCGCCGCCGAGGGCCGCCAGCCGCTCGCGCAGGTCTTCGGGCCAGGTCTCGAGCAGCATCGCGTAGCGCAGCCGCGGGTCGTCCGGCGGCAGCCCCCAGAGCGGGTCGTCCCCCTCGGGGGCCTGGGCCCGGGCGGCGGCGGCGGCAGCGGCGGCCTCCTCGCGCTTGCGGCGGTCCCGGGCCTCTCGGGCCGCCCGGCGGGCCTCCCGCAGCTGGGCGGCACTGGCGCCGAATTCCTTGGCCATGGCGAGGTGCTCGCGGCCGCCCTCGCCGTCACCGGCCTGGAAGCGGGCCGCGGCCTCGGCGAGGTTCAGCTCGACCAGCCCGGCGAGGGCCTGGGCGCGCAGCCCCTCGGCCTCGGGGTGGTCCAGCTCGGCGAGCTCCATGCGGGCGTCGTTGTACTCGCCCCGGGAGAGGAACTTGCGGGCCTTGGCCAGCCGGCTCTCGGGGTCGGTGCCGAAGAGGCGTCCAAAGAATCCCATCACTCCTCCAGTCCCGCGCCTGCCAGACCATACTTCCGGTGCTCTTCGACGAAGGCAAGGGTGCGGGGCTCCACCTTGTCCACGTAGAGCACGCCGTCCAGGTGGTCGCACTCGTGCTGGGCGACGACGGCGGGAAAGCCGCGCAGCCGCATGTGGAAGGGGCGGCCGTCCCGGCGCAGGCCCCGCACGTCCACGGCGCCGGGGCGGCCCACCAGGCCGCGCATGCCGGGCACCGAGAGGCAGCCCTCGTAGGTGAAGACCAGCTCGTCGTCCTCGGCGTCGTCGCCGTCCTCGCCCTCGGCCGCCAGCTCCTCGGGGGGCACGGGCCGCAGCACGGGGTTGATCCAGACCTCCATGCCGCGCTCGGCCGACAGCTCGAGCACGACGATGCGCAGCGAGGCGTGGACCTGGGGGGCGGCGAGGCCCGCGCCGTCGGCGTCGGCCACGGTTTCGAGCATGTCGTCGATGAGGCGCTGGACCTCAGGGCTCTCGACGGCGTCGGGGGGGACGGGGTCGGCCACCCGGCGGAGCACGGGGTGGCCCATGCGGGCGATCTTGCGAATGGACATCGGGCCTCGGGGGAGCCGAAGGGAGGATGGCCACCCCTAACCCCCGCGGGGGCCGCCACCGCTCTGGGGTGGCCCCGGCCCGGGCTCCTGCCCGCCGGCGCCCGGTCCGGGGCGCGAGGATTGCCCCGGGGCCGGTGTTCGGGTAGACCGCCCCACCCCCTGCAGCCGGTCCCGTCCGGGCCCCACGGAGACTCCCATGGCCGACCCCACCCAGCTCTGGCAGGACAACGTCAAGGGCGACGTCCTCCTCAACGGGCGCAAGGTGTCCTTCTACATCGACATGGAGTGCATCCTCTGCTCGGTCTGCTCCGATGCGGCGCCGAACAACTTCCGCATGAGCGACGACGAGGACCACGACATCTGCTACAAGCAGCCCGAGAACGAAGAAGAGCTGGCCCAGTGCTATGAGGCCCTCGAGAATTGCCCCGTCGAGGCCATCGGCGACGACGGCCCCGCGAGCTGAGCCCGGGTCGGCCGGCCGCACGCGCCGTCGCCGGTGCCGGCAGTCCGTGAGGCCCGCGGGCCCGCCGGCTCAGTCCAGCGTGAGCGGCGGCAGCGGGGCCTCCCAGCCGTCCGCGCCCACGTCGTGCAGCACGGCGGCGGCCAGGGCCCAGGGCGTCGAGGTGTAGACCGGGCGCATCGGCGTGCTGCCCGTCGCGATGACCACCCAGGCGGCGTCCTCTTCGTCTTCGAGGGGCACCTCGAGGCGCTCCCCCGTCCAGGGCAGCGTGCGGTCCAGCGCGCCGTCCTTCCAGAGCTCGATGGTGTCAACCTCGACGAAGGAGGCGGCCTTCACGTCGATCTCGAGAGAGACGGCCCCCTCCTGGGCGGTGCCCGGGGCCCACTCGCCGTCGACGGTGACGAGCAGCAGGGGCCCGCGGCTGGCGACGGTGTGGTTGGCCTTCATCGTGTCGATGAGGGCGTCCTGGTCGAAGCTGGCGATGTCGTCCGTGCCGGCCGGCACCCAGGTCATGTTCTCGCCGACCCCGTTGCGGTAGCCGTGGGCGTCGCTGACGCCGTTGGGGGTCACCCGGTAGCCGCGGCGGGTGAGGTCGAGGTAGAAGGGCACGAAGTCCTCCCACTCGCCGTCGTTGAGAACCTCCATCGCATCGAAGCGATCCGAGAACTTGTCGGGGGTGTTGACCACGCCGGTCTCGGGGTTGTAGCTCGCGAGGCCCATCATGCCCGAGCTGCCGTCGGGGTGGTTGACCTGGAGGATGGCGTCGTCGCCGATGCGCGCCCGGATGGTCTGGTACCAGAGGTCGGTGGTCTCGATGCCGTCCCACCACCGGGGCGCGCCGCCGTTGGGCAGGCTGGCGTCGAAGTCGATGGGGTAGACGTTGGTGTGGCCGCGGAGCACGGGGCTGACCTCGTCGGCCATGACGCTCGCGAGCACCCCGTCGAGGCCGAGGGGGGCCAGCATCGGGCGGTAGTCGGCGACGTGGTCGTGGTCGGTGCCGAAGTGGACCTGGACCCCGTTCGCCGCGTGGACCATGAGCCGGTGGGCCATCGCGATCTGGCCGTCGCCGCTCGGGGCGGCGTGGCTGTGGGGATCGGCGGCGAGCATGCCCGGGTGGTCGAAGGCGGGCACCAGCGCGGCCTCGAGGGGGGTGGCCACGCCGCTCTCGACGGCGAGCTCGGCGACCACGGGCTCGAAGCGGGTGCCGCGGTGGACGGTGACGACGTAGTCGCCCGGCTCGAGGGGCAGGTCGAGGGCCCCGTCGCGCACATAGCCCCAGGCCGCCGCGCCGCTCGGGCGCCCGGGCACGAGGCCGCTGCCGGCGTCGGCGGGGTCGCCGGCGGCGAAGTCCACCCGCACCACGGCCGGCCCGCCGTCGGCGATGGTGACGGCGAGGGTGCCGGGGGCGGTGAGGGTGAGGTCGGTGCTGTCGGTGGCGCTCACGGGCGCGGAGACGCCGAAGCCCTCGGCAAAGGGCACGGCCAGGGCGCCGGCGGCGAGGCTGTCGCGGGCCGTCGCGGCGGGCACCTCGTGGGCGTAGGGGGCGACCCAGCCCGCGCCGCTGGGCAGATCCATGATGTTGGCGGGGCCGCGGCCCGTGGCGATGGCCGTGGGGGCGCTGGCCTCGACCTGGGCGGACCAGGCGCCGTCCTCGTCGGTGAAGGCCACGGTCTCGAGGCTGTCGCCGTCGCGCAGGTGGACCCGGGCGCCGGCCACGGGGCTGCCCCCGGCGGTCACGGTGCCGCCGACGGTGGTGGTGCTGTGGCCGCGATCGGCGTGCCACGCGTCGGTGAGGGTGGCGAGGTCGGGGCCCACGCCGATGCTGCGGCTGTGGGTGAGCACGGTGCCGGCGGTCGGGCGCTCGGAGGGGCCGAAGCCCGCCATCACGGGGCCGACCTCTTCGAGCAGGGTGGTGACGGCGCTGCTGGTGAAGGGGGCCTCGTCGGAGAAGATGCCGAAGACCACCTCGTTGTTGTTGCCGGCGATGCTCACGTAGGTGCCCGTGTCGGCCCCGGCGCCGCCGGTCAGCCCCCGGCCCGCAAAGACGGTCGCGCCGACCTCCATGCCGACCATCGACACGTCGCCGAGCTGGACCGAGGACTCGACGTCGTTCCAGGTGACGGTGGTGGTGGCCTGGAGGAGGTGGGAGTCGGGCCGGAGGGTGTAGTCGGTGACGATGTCGACATCGAGATCCTCGACGAACTCGGGGGTCTCGAGGGCGCCCGTGAGCAGGGTCATCGGCGCGCCCTTGCCCGCGACCCGCACCACCGCCGGCTCGCCGTTGGTGCCGTCGTTGAGCACGGTGACCTCGGTGGGGTCGACCACCCGGCCGAGGCCCACCATCACCCACAGCTCGTCGACGAGGTCGCGGCCGGGCTGGCCCTCGGGGCGCACGATGTCGGCGTCGATGACCCCGCCGCCGTAGGCCTCGTAGTAGTCGCCTGGGCGCACGCCCTGGATGATGAACTGGACCTTGCTGTTGTAGATCTTGACGTCGCCCTCGCGGCCCTCGGCGCTGACGCCCCCGAAGAGGGCCGCCCCGTCCGCCACGATGCCCGCCCGCACGGCCCCGTCCTCGAGGCGCTCCGCGACATCGGGCGAGACCCAGTGGTCGTCCACGGGGCCCGTGTCGTCGGGGACCTCGCTGCCGTCGTCGTCGGGGGTGGCGGGGGCCTGCTTGTCCGGATCGGAGCTGCAGGCGGCGAGCAGGAGGAGGAGAGAGGTTCGCATGGGAGCAGCTTGGCCAGTTTTCGGGGGGGACGCCACCACGGGGTGGGTGGTCGGGCCGCGTCGCCGCAGCCGGGCCCGCCCCGGGCGCCGCTCAGGGGGTGACGAGGGTGCCGACGCCGGCGTCGGTGAGCAGCTCGGCCAGCACGGCATGGGCCACCCGCCCGTCGGCCACGGTGGCCGCCTCGACGCCGTTCTCCACCGCGTCCAGGCAGGCCTCGACCTTGGGGATCATGCCGCCGTTGACGGTGCCGTCCGCGATCCAGGCCCGCAGCGTGGCGGCGTCGGCCCGGGGGGCCACCGCCCCGTCCGGTCCCTTCACGCCCGGCACGTCGGTGAGGAAGATGAGGCGGCGCGCCTGGAGCGCCGTGGCCACCGCCGTGGCGACGGTGTCGGCGTTGACATTGAGCGAGCCGAAGTCGTCGTCCACGGCCACGGGGGCGATGACGGGAATGACGCCCTGGCGAACAATCTCGCGGAGGGGGGCCGCGTTCGTGCCCGCCACATCGCCCACCCGGCCGAGGTCGACCGGGGCGCCGGTCTGGCGGTCGGTGTGGATCCGGGGGGTGGCCCGCAGCCAGCCGCCGAGGTCGTGGCCCGAGATGCCCAGGGCCCGGCCGCCGCGGCGCCCGATGCTGGCCACGATGTCGCGCGAGATGCCGCCGATCTGGACCTGCTGGGCCACCCGCATGGTCTCGGAGTCGGTGACCCGCAGCCCGTCGACGAAGCGGGGCTCGAGGCCGAGGCGGCGGCCCATGGCGCTGACCGCCGCGCCGCCGCCGTGGACGAGCACGGGATGCAGGCCCACCTGGGCGAGCAGCACGAGGTCCTGCATGACGGCCTCGGAGAGCTCCGGGCTCACCATGGCCGAGCCGCCGTACTTGACGACCACCACGGCGCCGGACCACCGCTGCACATAGGGGAGGGCCTCGACCAGGCCGGCGATGTGGGGGGCAGGCACGGATCAGCTCCGGTAGTCGGCGTTGATGGAGACGTAGTCGTGGCTCAGGTCGCAGCCCCAGGCCTCGCCCCGGCCCGGGCCGGGCAGCCCGATGTGGATGGCCACCACGGGCTGGCGCAGGGCGGCGGTGGCGGCGGCCTCGTCGAAGGGCAGGGGGCGGCCCCCGCGCACGACGGGGATGCCGGCGAAGTCGAGGTCGAGGGCGTCGAGGCCCGCGGCGCCGGCCTGGCCGAGGGCGCCCACCACCCGGCCCCAGTTCGCGTCGCGGCCGTGGATGGCGGCCTTGACGAGGCTGCTGCGGCAGACCTGGCGGGCCCAGGCCCGGGCCTGGGCGTCGTCGGGACCGCCGGCGACCACCACGTCCACCCGGCAGGTGGCGCCCTCGCCGTCGGCGGCGATGGCCAGGGCGAGGTGGCGGCAGACGGCCTCCAGGCCCTCCGAGAGCGCCGTCCACTCGGGCGTTCCCGGCGTACACCGGGGCCCTGCACCCGTGCACTGGACCGTGAGGGTGTCGTTGGTGGACATGTCGCCGTCGACCGAGATGGCGTTGAAGCTGCGGTCACAGACGGCGGCCGTCAGCGCCTGGAGCGCGGCGGGATCGACCGCGGCGTCGCAGACGATGTGGCCGAGCATGGTGGCCATGCCCGGGTGGATCATGCCGCTGCCCTTGGCGATGCCCGCGAAGTGGATCCCGCCGTGGGTGAGGGCGCAGTGCTTGGCCACGAGGTCGGTGGTCATGATGGCGGCGGCGGCCCGCACGGCGAGGTCCGGGGTGGCGGGGGCCACGGCGGCGGCGGCGGCGGCGAGGGCCGGCACGACCCGGTCCATGGGCATGGGCACCCCGATGACGCCCGTGCTGCAGACCAGCACCTCGTCGGCGCCGATGCCCAGCCCGGCGGCCACGGTCGCGGCCATGGTGGCGCAGTCGGCCGTGCCCTGGGGGCCCGTGGCGGCGTTGGCGTTGCCGCTGTTGATGACCAAGCCCCGGGCGGCGCTCGGGACCCGGGCGCGGATCCACAGGCAGGGGGCGGCGGCGGCCGAGCTCTGGGTGGTCACGGCGGCCGCGGCGGGGGCCGGGCCGTCGATGCGCATCACGAGCACGTCGTCGCGGG
>CAXQUZ010000343.1:0-28612 GCA_964226865.1 Myxococcota bacterium
TGCGGGCGTGACCGAAAGGAGGCGCGGGCTCATGCGCAGTTCCGGTCTCGAGTACTCGGACCGGCCCGGAATCGAGCTCCGCGCCTCCCCCCGGCTTCACCCACGCTACCCGGCGATGTCTGACACAAGCGCGCCTGGGCAGCGCCCTGCGGGCCCGGAGCGCCCCGCTGCCGGTGCCCGCCCCCCGCGCCGGGGCTCCCGGCTGCTATGCTGCGCCGTCCCCCGCTCCGGAGCGTGCGTCGTGGCCTCTTCTTTGACCTTCGCCCAGGTCGAACAGCTCTTCTCCACCCTCGGGGTGAAGAACTTCGGCGCGGCCCTGCCCGAGGGCCGCATCCACTGGACCAACGAAGAGGGCGCGGTCGTCGCCCATGCCCGCTGCCAGGCTGTTCTCAGCTATGCGGCCGCCAACGGCAGCATCATGTGGTGCAGCGCCATGGAGCACTTCGAGAAGGCCGGCGTGCCCTGCCTGCCCGCTCCGGACGACGCCCCCGCCTACGAAGAAGACATCGACGAAGACACGGCCCTCGAGCTGGCGACCCAGACCGCCCAGCTCACCGGCGCCCAGTTCCTCTACGCGGCCCCCTCGGGCGGCGGCAGCAAGCTCTTCCTCGCCATCCGCGACTTCCACCCGGGCGCCCCCGAAGAGGACGCCAGCACGGTGGCCCGCCGGGTCGCCGCCGCCAAGGCCTGGGCCACGGCCCGCCTCCAGAACCTCGCCACCATGATCGGCGAGGGCCGCACGGACGAGGCCGCCCGGCTGCTCGGCTCCTTCGACGGCGAGCTGCGCCAGCAGGCCGAGTTCGTCGTCAACGGCACCCCCCTCGCCGGCCGGCTCTCGGGGCTCTCGGGCCAGGCCGCCGTCTGGTCCGAGCAGGTCGCCGACCAGCCCGAGCGGGTCGCCTACGAGATCAGCATCGCCGCCCGGGCCTTCGACGACGAAGGCGAGGCCTGAGTGGCCGGGGCGCTGCTGGCGCTCCTGCTCGCCCCCGCCGTGGCCGCCCCGGTCTGTGCGACCCCCGCGGTCTGGTCCCGGGCCCTCGCCGGCCGGCCGCCCCTGGCCGTGCTCCGGGGGCCCGCGATGTCGGCCGCCGGCCCGCCTCCACCGTCCAAGACAGTCTACGGCAGCCACTTCTCGCACCACCATGACACGGCCAATTTCTCCCTGAACTGGGAGGACGGCGCCGTCTCGGACGCCGCGGTGGCCCTCGCCGCCGAGGCCCTCGAGCAGGCCTGGACCGCGCTCGTCGTCGACCAGGGCTGGCCCGCGCCCGTGAGCAGCGACGCGTGGCTGCTGTGGGTGGTGCTCGACCCGGCGCTCGCCGGCACGGGCCTCACCAACGAGTACACGACCGCGGCCTACCCGGACGGCTACCCGGTCATCTGGATCGACCCCGACGGCCTCGCCGAGTTCGGCGCGCCCTTCTACCGGTCGCTGGTCATCCACGAGTTCATGCACGCCGTCCAGTTCGCCCTGCGCCCCTCCGCCTGGGAGCTCGGCGAGCCCGCCCAGGCCTGGTACTGGGAGGCCGCCGCGACCCACGCCCCCGAGCTGGTCGACCCGGCCATCGACGGCCACCAGTACACCAGCGCCTGGTACGCCAGCGCGGCCGACCAGCGCTTCGACACCCTCGACAGCGCCCATGAGTACGGCATGTTCGTGCTCAACGCCCACCTCGAGGATCAGGTGCTCGGGCCGGGGGGCATGCAGGCGGTCTGGGAGCGCAGCGCCGACGCCGGGGACGCCCTCTGGGACGAGATCCTCGCCGATGCCAGCGGCATGGAGGCGGGGGCGCTCTTCGCCGGCTTCGCTGGGGCCCACGGCAACGCCCAGCTCCCCGAGAGCGCGCGCTACACCCTGCCGCCGGCGCCGGCGCTCGGGCTGCCCCAGTCCGGCCGGGCCGACACCCTCGGCGCCCGCTACTACACGGCCACGGCGGCGGTCTCGGTGGCCCTCTCGGACGACAGCGCCGGCGCGGCCCTGCTCGCGGGGCCGGACGGGGTGGCGCCGGTGGTCCGGCTGGCGGCGGGAGAGGTGGTCGCGGTCACGGCCCTGGCCGACGGCACCGACTTCACCCTCGTCGCGGCCGCACCGGAGGCGCCGGGCGACACGGGCGACGGGCACGACACCGGGGACGCAGCGGTCGCGGCGGAGGACGGACCCGCAGGGGACGCCGGGGCCACCGGGGCCGCGCCCGAGAAGGCCGGCTGTGCCGTGGGGGGGGCCGCCGTCGGCGGGGCGGCCGGGCCCGGGCTCGGGCTGCTCGCACTGGTCAGTGTGGTGGGCCGGCGGCGGCGGCCGGGCCCGTCGGCAGCCCCCGGCGCCCCGGGCTAAGCTCGGGCTGCTCACCGGAGGCCCCCGTGCACCGCACCGCCCTGCTCCCCTCGCTCTTCGTGGCCCTGGCCCTCGCCGGCTGCACCGACAAGTCCAGCACCGTGGCGGCCTCCGACTCGGGCGGTGCCAGCGACGGCAGCGACGGCAGCGACGGCGGCAGCGACGGCGGCGGCGGCACCGACGAGGACGGCGACGGGGTCACCGTCGAAGAGGGCGACTGTGACGACACCGACTACCGGGTCAACCCGGCCTACCCCGAAGACCCCGAAGACGGCGTCGACAACGACTGTGATGGCCGGGTGGACGAGGTCTGGGGCGGGCTCGTGGTCGCCGAGCAGTCGTCCGCCGGCACGGGCCAGCTCGTCGTGCTCGACGCGGCCGGTCGCGCCGAGACCACCGTGCCCGTGCCCGGCCAGCCCTGGACCCTGACCCCCGGGGTCGAGGGCGGCTGGCTCGTGGCGACCTACCCCTACTTCGCGAACATCTCGGCGGGCTTCAGCCTCGTCTCCTCGGGCCTCGTGCTCGCCCTCGACGACTCGGTGCCCTGGTACCAGCCCGCGACCCTGCAGCTCGTCCAGGAGGGCCTCGCCGCCACCCCCGTCGCGACCTTCGGCGACGCTGGCTACGACGCCTGCTTCGCCCTCCCCGAAGACGCCTGGGGCGACTGCTTCGGCGAGCTCGACCCCCGCGCCTACTTCCTCGGCCCCTACGTGCGCGGCGTCGCCACCCACCCCGACGGCTGGTACGCCGTGCTCACCCCGGGCGGGCTCCACCGGCTGGATCCGGACGGCACGACCACCGAGCTGGCCGCGTGGGGCTGGAACATCGCCGTGCGCGACGTGACCCCCTTCGACCTCTACGGCGGCGGCGTGGCCATCGACCCGGCCACGGGCACGGTGGGCATCGCCGGGCTGCTCGGCGGCTTCGCCACCTGGACGGCCGACGGGGGCCTCGTGATGCACCGCTCCACGAGCCTGCCGGTCGAGCTCACCGAAGACGACCTCGCCGCGCTCTATGTCTCGGTGGGCCTCGGCTGGATGGACGGCGACGGCTGGTACACCATGTCGGCCCGCTTCACCGAGGGCGCCTTCGCCATCCGGCGCTTCGACCTCGAGGCCGGCGACTGGGTCGACCAGGTCTCGTGGGTCGACGACCGCATCCAGCCCCTCGGCATCACCACCGACGGCGACGTGGGCGACTGGTATGTGACCAGCAAGGCCGGCGACATCCGCTCGGCCTTCCGGGTGCGGGGCGCCGACCAGAGCATCGACGACTTCTCGACCGAGACCACCGACGGGCGCAGCTACTGGGGTGTGGTCCATCGCTACTGAGGACGAGCGGGCCCCGGCGCGGCCGCTGCGCACGGTGCGGGCCCTGGTCGACGCCGGGCTCGTCGCCGACGGCGCGGGGCTGGCGGCGGTCGCCGAGAAGTACGCCGTGGCCGTCACCCCCCACATCGCCGACCAGATCCGCAGCGGCTCGGGGGCCCTGGCCCGCCAGTTCCTGCCCACCACCGCCGAGCTGCGGCTTACCCCGGACGAGCGGGCCGATCCCATCGGGGATGCCGTGCACGAGGCCGTTCCCGGCGTCGTCCACCGCTACCCGGACCGGGTGCTGCTCAAGCCCGTCCACGTCTGCCCGGTCTACTGCCGCTTCTGCTTTCGCCGGGAGCAGGTGGGGCCCGCGGGCCTCGTGCTCCGCAGCGCCCAGCTCGACGCGGCCCTCGACTGGATCGCCGCCACCCCCCAGATCTGGGAGGTCATCCTCACGGGCGGCGACCCGCTGGTCATGGCCCCGGCGGCCCTGGGGCGGCTGCTGCGGCGGCTCTCGGCCATCCCCCACGTGGCCACCGTGCGCATCCACACCCGGGTGCCCGTGGTGGATCCGGGCCGGGTCGACGACGCCCTGCTCGCGGCCCTCGCCGAGCACGAGCCCGTCTGGGTGGCGGTCCACAGCAACCACGCCGACGAGCTCGCGGCGCCGGGGGTGGCGGCGGCCCTGCGGCGGCTCGCCTGTGGGGGGCATCCCCTCGTGGGCCAGACCGTGCTGCTGGCGGGGGTCAACGACGAGGTCGACACCCTCGCCGCGCTCTTCAGGGCGATGGTGCGCCACCGCATCAAGCCCTACTACCTGCACCAGGGCGACCTCGCGCCCGGTACGGGCCACTTCCGGGTGCCCCTCGAGAAGGGGCGGGCGCTCATGGGCGCGCTCCGGGGCGACCTGTCGGGGCTCTGCCTGCCCACCTATGTGTTGGATCTGCCGGGGGGCCACGGAAAGGTGCCCGTCGGGCCCGACCACGTGGTGGGTCGAGGGCCCGACGGGCACTGGATGTTGCGGGATCCGTGGGGAGCTGTTCACCAGGTCCCCACCGGGGAGCGGTGAGGACGGGGGGCGTCATCGCGACTCTGCCGCGATGCCCTGGAAGCCGGTCAGCATGCTCGCCAGCTCGTCGGCGTGGCGCTCCTCATCGGCGAGGATGTCTTCGAGCAGCCGGCGGGTGGTCGGATCGGTGTGGGCGATCTGCTGGATCGCCTTGCGGTAGCTCTCGACCGCGTGGCGCTCGGCCCGCAGATCGGCGAGCAGCATGCCCCCGAGGGCGTCGGCGCGCTCCCAGTCGAGGCCGCTGCGGCGCTCGATGGTGGCGGGTCTGAAGCTCGGGTCGCCGCCCAGCTGGCTGATGCGCGCGGCCAGCTTGCGGGCGTGGCCCAGCTCCTGGTCGGCGTGTTCCCGGAACTCGGCGACGGCCGGCTCGGCGGCGAGGCCCTCGGCCCGGAAGGCGTGCTGGAGGTAGCGCAGGTGGCACATCAGCTCGACGGCGAGGAAGCCCTCGAGCATGCGCAGGATCCGGTCGGCGTCGAGGCCGTGGTCGCCTGCTGGGTTGGGTGCCGCCTGCTGGCTTGTCGCGGACGGGACGCTGTCGTCCGCTTCGGCGGGCACCGGAGGGGGCGTCGCGGTCCGTGCGTTGTCAGACACGATCTTGAGAGGGGGGGTGACGGTGTTCAAGGGGCCTCCAGTGTGGGGGTTCGCTCCTTCGATAGGCCCACCGAAAGAGACTGCAAGGAAGAAGTCGCTTGCACGAAATCGGTGACTGGTTACAAGGGCTGTGCAAAGTGCAAAGGAGTCCCATGCTGAACGCGACGGTTTCGATGAAGAATGCTCCCGTGGCCCCCACCAAGGCCGCCCCCCTCACTGCCCAGAGCGGCGCCAACGTCAACGAAGACGGTGACGAACCCGCCACAGTGACGCCCACCCAGCCGGGCAAGAGCCTCGACCGCGAGGCAAGGCTGGTCCAGCGCTTGGCCTGTGCAAGGGCTGCGCGTGACGCGGCCTCCGACGCCGCCACGGCCCGCGCCAAGCAGACCGAGGTCGACGCCCTGCAGTGGGAGCTGGCCCTGTGTGGTCAGGTGGTGGTGCGCGCCGAGATGCGGCGCCTGGGCGCCATCCCGCTCAACCGCGACGACCTGTTCCAGGAGGGCCTGGTCGCCCTCTTCGACGCCGCCAGCCGCTTTGAGTGCGGTCGTGGCTTGCGCTTCTCTACCTATGCCCGCTGGCGGGTGCGCCACCACCTCCAGACGGTCGTGGCCCGGCTCGGCCCGGTGATGTCGCGGCCGGCCTCGGCCCTGCGCGACCAGTCCCGGGTGCGCCGCGAGCTGGCCGCCGTGTCGCGGGCCGGTGGCACCATCGACGACGCCGAGCTCGCCGATCGCGCCGGGCTGCCCGTGCGCCGGGTGCGCCTCGTCCGCGAGACCGCCCGTCCCGTCTCCTTCTCGCGGCCCCGCGAGGACGGGCTGGCGCCGGCCGACTGGCTCTCCGCCGGCACCCCGGATCCCGTGCGCCGCATCCAGGCCCAGCGCCGCCGCCGCGCCCTCGGCCGCCTGCTCTCCCAGGCCGACACGGTGCTCGACGAGCGCGAGCAGCGCATCGTGCGCCAGCGCTTCCTCTCTGACGCCCGGCCCAAGCCCCGGGCCGCCCTGGGCCGCGAGCTGGGCCTGTCGGGCGAGCGGGTGCGCCAGCTCGAGAAGCGCGCCCTGCGCCGGCTGCGGGATGCCCTCGCTGCCGACGCCTGAGACCGGGCCGGCTGGGCTACCGTGGTGGGGTGCCCCTGCCCCTGCCCCCGTCCCGCGCCCGCCGCCCCCTCTGCTGGGGGCTGGTCCTGAGCTGCGCCTGCGCCGCCTCCCCCAAGGAGCGCGGCGCAGCCGTCGTCTTGGGGGCGGTCGAGCCCTGTGCGGCGCCCCGGGATGCCCCCGCCTGGACCGAGTCGGCCGGGGTCGTGGGGCTGTCGGGGCCCGCCGGCGAGGACGACAGCGACGGGGGCGGGGCGGCGGTGGGTGACATCGACGGGGATGGCCACCTGGACGTTGTTCTCGCGACCGACATCGAAGAGGCGGCGAGCCTCCAGGTCTTCTGGGGCGGCGCCGACGGCCGCTTCACCGAGGAGCCCCTCGATCGCGAGGCGGCGGCGGCGGTGGGGCTGGCAGACCTCGACGGCGACGGGCGGCCCGAGCTGCTGGTGGGCGGCGAAGATCCGGCCGTGCTGCGCTGGGACGGGGCCTTCTCGGTGGTCGATGAGCTGGAGGCGGTGGCCGAGGAGATGCTGCGCGAGCTGCTGCCGGTCGACCTCGACGGCGACGGCGACCTCGACCTCTTCGCCGCGCTGACGGGGCCCGAGGCGGCCCTGTCGCGCGACACCATCCTCTGGAACGAGGGCGGGCGGCTGCGGGCCGACCCGGCGGGCCTCGGCGCGGCGGCGGGCCGGGAGGCCTTCGACGCGGTGGTGCTGGACTGGGACGGCGACACCCGGCCCGATGTCTACGTGGTCAACGACATGGGCGCCCGGCGGGGCCCCAACGTGCTCTGGCAGAACACCGGCGGGGCGCTGGTCGACCGGAGCGAGGACTGCGACTGTGACCTGACCATGGACGGCATGGGCGGCGCCGTGGCCGACACCAACGGCGACGGGGCCCCCGACCTCTACCTCGCGGCCACCAGCCGCAACGTGCTGCTCGAGTCGGACGGCGCCGGGGGCTATGTCGACACCACCGTCGCGCGCGCGGCCAACAGCCTCGCGGAGGCCGGCGAGATGGCCTGGGGCGGGGTCTTCTGGGAGGCCAACAACGACGGCCGGCCCGATCTGGCCGTGGCCCAGGGCGACTTTCGCGGCGACCACGGCGCGGGCCTCGGGCCGCTGCCCTTCGTCGTGCTCGTCCAGGAGGCCGACGGCCGCTTCGCCGACGAGACGGCGGCCCTGGGCCTCGGGGGCACGGCCTGGTGGCGTGCGGTGGTGCCCGTCGACCTCAACCGCGACGGGGTGCAGGATCTGCTGCTGACCCGTGCCGGCGCGGCCCCGGCCCTCTACCTGTCGACGGGCTGCACGGCGGCGGCCTGGCTGTCGGTGGCGGCGCCCGTGGGCAGCCGGGTCGAGGTGGTGGCCGGGGGCCAGACCCAGACGGCCTGGGTGGCGACCGATCCGGGCTTCGCGGCCTCCCGGCCGGCGGCGGCCTGGTTCGGGCTGGGCGCGGCCGAGACCGTCGACCGGCTGCGGGTGGTGCTGCCCTGGTCGGGCGGCGTGCGCGAGGCCGGGCCCTTCGCGCCCCGGCGCCGGGTGGTGGTCGCGCCCTGAAGGCTCCCGCGGGACCGGCCTTGGGCTAGGGAGCAGGGGTGCCAGCCCGGAGCCGCCCATGTGGGACCACCCCGCCGACGTCGAGCGCGACCGCGCCCTCTTCTCTTCGCCGGCCCTCGACCGGCCGGTGGTGGTGGCCGGGGCGCCGGGGGTCGGCCTCTCGGGCATCGCCTCGGCGGTGGGCAGCCTCAGCGGCTGGCCGCTGGTCGAGCTCGATCGCCGGGTCGAGCACGACGCGGGGCGCTCGGTGGCCCACATCGTGCTCGACGAGGGGGCGGCCATGCTCGCGGCCCGGTGCCGGGCCCACCTCGCCCGGGCCCTGCGCGAGCGCCCGCCGGGCATCGTGGCCGTGCGCGCCGCGGTGCTCGACCACGCCGACACCCGCCGCGAGCTGGCCGCCCGGGCCCGGCTGGTGCTGCTCGAGGCGCCGGTCGACGTGCTGGTCTTCGGCCTCGCCCTGCTCCGGGCGCGCAGCCCGGGCAGCGTGCCCGACTTCGTGGGGGGCGGCCCCCTGGCGCCGGCAGAGCTCGCGGCCCACGCCGCCGTGGTGGACGGCCTGCAGGGGCTCGCCGAGCTGCGGGTCACGGTCGACGGCCGCTCTCCCCTGCGGGCCGCCCGGGCCGTGCTCGCCGGGCTCGGCCCAGGGGGGCGGGGCTGAGCGGAGAATGCCCCAGCAGTGGGCGTCTTGGCTACTCTTCTCCCGCGGCCTGGGCGAGGTCGAAGACCCCGGGGCGGGCCGGCTCGCCGTCCATGTAGGCGGTCCGCTGGAGCCGGCCGACCGTGCCGAGGCTGCGCACCATGACCTTGCCGCTCTCCGGGTAGGTGCAGACCTCTCGGGGCTCTCGGTTGCCCGCCGCGAGGTAGACCAGGGTCTCGGTGCCCGTGTTGGCGAGCTGGTGGGCCACGCCCGTGCCCGCGGGGCACGAGACACAGTCGCCGGGCCCGAGGGGGTGGACCGTGTCGCCGTAGCGCAGGTGGCCCGTGCCCTCCAGGATGTAGAAGACCTCGTCCTCGAGCTGGTGGGTGTGGAGGGGGCAGCCCACCCGGCCCGGGGGCAGCCGGTTGAGCACGAGGCCCAGCTTGCCGCCGGCGGCGCGCATGTGGGGGGTGAGCACGGTCCAGGACCCGCCGAAGTGGTCGCCGTCGAGGGCGGTCTCGGAGGGGGCCGCGTCGCGGTGGACGACGGGGGAGAAGGGCGGGGCAGGGGCGGACATGGCGGCTCCGGTGGCGGGGGCGGCCCCAGGCTCGCACGAAGCGGGGCGGCCGGGGCGGCCCGCGTGGCGCCGGCCCGCGCTCCCACGCTATGGGCGGGCGGCGGCGCCGTGTCGGGCCCGCCCGAGGACCCCGTGCACACCCTGGGCCGCCACCTCATCGCCGAGTACTACGGCTGCGACCCGGTCGCCCTCGACGACGTGGACGGGGTGCGGGCGCTCATGGTGGCCGCCGCCGGCGCCGTCGGGGCCACCGTGCTCCACGTCACGGCCCACCGCTACGCGCCCCAGGGGGTCACGGCCACGGTGGTCATCGCCGAGTCCCACCTCTCGATCCACACCTGGCCCGAGCACGGCTACGCCGCGGTCGACATCTTCACCTGTGGTGGCCTCGATCCCCGGCCCGGCTTCGCCGTCGTGCGCGACGCCCTCGGCGCCCGCCAGGCCCGGGTCCAGGTGTTGCTGCGGGGCATCGACGACCACGTCCACGCCCACCCCGACGGCGGGCTGGGCCCCGACGACCTGCGCCGCTTCTCGAGCCTCGGGCCCCTCGAAGACTGCTGAGGCGGGCGCTCAGCTGTGGGTGGTGCCCTTGGCGGGGCCCGAGCCCGGGGGGCCCCACTCGATCTGGCCGGCGGTGCGGATGCCGGCCGTGCGGAAGGCGCGCAGCACCCGCTCGGTCACGTCCGTGCCGAAGGCGGTCTCGTAGCGGCCGTCGAGCACGTAGGCCTTGGCCGTGAGCTGGATGGCGAAGCGCTCGGCGCCGTTGGGCACGGGGCCCTCCTTGAGGGCGACCGAGATGGGCTTCTCGAGGTAGACGTAGCGGGAGGAGGCGGCCGCCTCGTAGACGATGCGCTTGGCCCGGTCGAAGTCCTCGTTGCAGCCGATCCAGTACTGGAACACACACATCTGGTCGAGGGCGCCGGCGTTGGCGCTCGACACGACATCCGTGAGGAAGCGGTTGTTCGGGATGCTGATGAGGTTGTCGTCGAGGGTGGCGATGCGCACGGTGCGCAGCCCCAGCTCGACCACCTCGCCGTACTCGCCGCCGAAGGCCACCCGGTCGCCGACCTGGAAGGGGCGGTCGAAGAGCAGGATGATGCCCGCCATGAGGGCGGCGAGCAGATCCTTGAAGGCGAAGCCGACGGCGACGGCCGCCGAGCCGCCGATGGCCAGCAGGGCCTGGTCGGAGAGCCGGAAGACCGTCGAGATGACCACGGCCGCCGCGGCGAAGATGACCGTGAAGCGGGTGATGGCGGCGAGCTGCTTGAAGAGCAGCCGGCGCTCGGTGAAGCGCTCGCCCACCGCGTCGAGGGTGCGCAACAGCAGCCGGTTCCCGATGAGCGCGGAGGTGATGACCACCAGCGCGAAGGGGATGCGGTCCGGGTCGACGAATTTGAGGAGTTCGAGACTGTCCATGGTGCCCCCTCATGCGAGGTGTCGGCGAGCTGGCTTCGGTGGCGGCGCGGGGCGGCGGCGTGGCCGGGCCCCGGGGCGGTGGCGGGGGGCTCAGAGCCGGTGGAGGAGGTGCTTCTGGCGCAGGCGGCGGTCGACGACCGCGCTCCACTCCGGCACCACCTTGTAGTACCGGTCGAGGCTGTCGCCCGAGAGCACGCCGAGGCCCTGGAGGCGCCGGCAGAGGGCCCGCACCTCGCCCACCGAGATGTTGAGGGCAGACGCGAGAAGGTCGACTGGGAGGCCATCGTGGACGACGAGGGCCGCGAGCAGGAACAGGGCCATGTCGCCGGCCTCGTCGAGCATGCTGGCGTCGCGCTGCTCGAAGAGCACGACCGACACGGTGGTCTCGTCCTCGCCCTGGCGCAGGCTGGTGAGCCAGGCCGTGTGGGCCACCCGGGGGTTGCCGCGGCTCGCGTCGGCCAGCAGCCGCCAGTAGGCCGTGCGGGCGCGCTCTTCGGCCCGGGCGGGGTCGACGCTGCCCAGGCCGGTGGTGGCGAGGTGGTCGTAGCGGGGGGTGCGTCCGGCGGCCCGGCAGCGGGCCTCCAGCCAGTCGCGCAGCCGGCCGTCGTCCAGCTCGCGCACCCGCACCCGCTTGCGGAAGACGCCGAGGTTGACGGCCCCGCGCACGCCCTCGAGCCAGGCCCAGGTCTCGCCGTGGAAGCCGCAGGCCCAGAAGTGGCGCTCGGAGGCGGCGTGCATGACCGTGAGCACCTGGCGCAGGGCCTCGAAGCCGCCGACCGCGCGCAGGAAGCAGCGGTGGAGGTCGTCGACCAGCATCAGGCTGGGGGGCAGCGCCACGAGGGCCGCGACGGCATGCTCGGCCGTCCAGCCGTCCGCGGGCGGGGGGGCCTCGGGGGCCACGGCGCCCATCAGCCAGTCGAGAACGGCGTCGGGGTCGGTCTGTTCGTGGTCCATCTCGGCCGAGCGCACCGGCAGCGCGGGGTCGAGCAGCGCCGGCAGGTTGCGCATCAGCCGGGACTTGCCACAGCCCCGCTGGCCCGTCACGGCGACCATGCCGCGGCGGCCCTCGGCCCGCCAGCCGGCGAAGGCCTGGGTGAGCTCGTCTTCTTCTTCGCAGAAGCCGAGGCGGCCGTCCTCGAAGTGGGCCAGGGCCTCGTGGAGGTGGCCCGGGATGGGGGCGGTGGGGGCGTCCATCATCGTGCGCAGGGTCTGGCGGGCCATGGCGCTGCGCAGCCAGCCGAGCGAGCCCCGGCCCTCGACGAGGCCGTTGCCGAAGCGGGCGGCGCTGCGGCCCAGGAGGAAGAGCAGGGCCACCGCCGTCTGGGGCACCCGGAGCACGGGGTTGCGGGCCGGGCGGGCGAGACGGCTCGACAGGGGATCGTCGGCGATGTCGGCGAGGGCCGCGTGGATGGACTGGCCCCAGGCGACGAGGCCGAGCAGCACGAGGCCCCAGGCGAAGGCGACCGAGAGCCCGCCGACGAGCTCGTGGAGCCGGTCGCCGTCGAGCAGGTCGAGGGTGAGGCGCTCGAGGAAGTGCGAGCCGCCCAGCCAGAGCAGGCTGAGCCGGGCCGTCGCGCTCCACAGCTCGCGGCTGCGCTTGTCGGCGCGGCCCAGGGCGGGGCGGTCTTCGCCGGGCACGGTGAGCACGAGCTGGGCGAGGTCACCGACGAGCTGGATGCCGCGGAAGACCGTCCAGGCCAGCACGAGCAGCTCGATGGCCACGACCCGGCCGCCGAGCAGCTTGAGCACGAGCAGGCCCGTGAGCACGTCGACGAGGCGGCGGCCGACCATGCTCATGCGGGTGGTGAGGTTGCGCCAGTCGCCGTTGATGCCCCGAGACTCGATCATCTGGACGATGCGGGCCGTCGTGCTCTCGTCCTGGGGACGCACGGCCTGGGCCGACTCGGCGAAGTCGCTGCCGAAGCGGCGGGCCCGGCCGCGCAGGTAGAGCCAGGCGCCGAGCACGAGCACGAACTCGAAGGAGCCCTTGATGAAGGCGCCGATGGCCGTGAGGTCGAAGAGGAAGCTCGGCAGGCGCTGGCCCAGGGCGAGCAGCTCGCGGCCCGCCCGCTGGAGCATGGGGCCGATCTCCTGGATCTCGCGCCGCAGCTCGGAGAAGAAGGTGCGCTGGGCCAGGCGGCGGGCCTCGGAGGAGGCCGAGGCCCGGGCGTCGCGGCGGTCGGCCTTGGCCTCGGCGAGCAGCCCGAGGGCGGCGTTGAGCTCGGCGCTGGCGGCGACGGGCTGGGCGGCCAGCTCTTCTTGCAGCTCGCCCACCACCTCGCGCCACTCGGCGAGGCGGGGGTGGTCCTCGTCGACCTCGATGGACGAGGCATCGGGCAGCTTGTCCATGCGGTCGGCGGCGTGGAGGCGGGCCTGGGAGAGGGCGTCCTCGCAGCGGCTGACCTCGGAGCGGGCCTCGGTCACGATCTTGCGGAGGGCCACGTAGACCGCGTCGAGCTCGGCCTGGCGCCGGGGATCGAGAGGGCCGAGGCCCTGGGCGGCGGTCTGGGCGGCGCGCTGTTCCTCGAGGGCCGTGGTGAGGGCCTCGGCCGTGTCGATGGCGCGGTCGTGGCGCGACTTGCCCGTCGAGAGCAGCCGGGCGTACTCCTCGCGGAAGGCGGCGATCTGGGCGGCGAGCCGGGCGTCGGCGTCGACCTCGCCCTGGGCGCCCTCTTCGGCGGCGCGGGCCCGGGCGGCCTCGGCGGCGGCCCGGGCGGCGGCGACCTGGTCGTCGGTGGCGCTGAGCTCGAGGCCCAGCTCGGAGCGCCGGCGGGCGCGCTGGAGGGACTGCTCGGCCGCGGTGGCCCGCTTCTCGGCGAGCTGGACCTCGAGGTTGGCGATCTGGAGGCGGAAGGCGCCGGTGGTGTCGACGGCGCCCTGGGCGTTGAGCTGGCCCTGGACCGTGAGCTGGGCCGTGCGGGCGTCGGCCAGGGCCTGCTGGCGCTCGGTGTTTCGGGCCTCGAGAACCTCGACGGTGAGGTCATCATCGAGCCCACCCGAGGCGCTCTGGGCCTCGAGCGCAGCCAGCTCGGCCTCGAGGGCCTGGATGCGGCCGCGCAGCCGGTCCCACTCCCAGCGCTGGATGAGCTCGCCGGCGGCAGACGCGGCGGCGGGCTCCATCAGCGCCCGGGACGCCCGCACCCGCGCCACCCGGGCGTCGCGCACGGCCCGGCCGATGTCGGTGGCCGGGGGCTGATCGAGCTCGGTGCGCAGCGTCGCGAGCTCGTCGGCGAGCAGGGTCGCGAGGGTGGTGTCGCCGGGCACGGTGCAGTGGCGCACGAGGGCCCGGCCGAGGCGGGCGAAGGTGGCGTCGGCCTCGGAGAGCGCGAGGGCCTGGGCGGCACGCGCCGGGTCGGGCACGGGCTCGGCGGCGGCGGGCGCCGGGGGGGCGCCGTCGGGGGGCGCGGGGGCAGCGGGCGCCGCAGCGGCGGGCCGCCAGGCCTGGAGGCTGTGGCGGGCCTCGTCGAGGGCGGGTGCGGTGAGCGCGGGGGCGGTGCGCAGGCAGCCGCGCAGCCCGCTCAGCAGCCGGTGCTCGAGGTCATCGGCCGCCTCTTCGGCGTCGAGGGTCGCCGTCCGGGCGCGCTGGAAGCGGTCCACGTCCCGGCGGCTGAGCAGGGGCGCGACGGCGACCACCCGCTCGAGGGCCCGGGCCTCGGCGCGCTGCTGGAGCAGGGCCAGGCGCCCGTCCACCAGCAGGGGATCGGTGAGCCGCACGTCGGCGAGCTCGGGGAAGGCGCTCTCGATGAGGTCGTCGCCCGCGAACCAGCGCTGGGCGGCGGCCACCCGGGCCTGGGCCCGCTGGCGGCGGGCGTCGAGGGCCGGCAGGACGTCCTGGACCAGCTCGGCGTGGGCACGCTGGGCCTCGGCGCTGGGGGCGGCGAGGGCGGGAGCGGCGGCCAGGGCCACCACGAGGGGCAGCAGGCGCAGGGAGGTGGCGGACAGGAGGGCCGCCCGGCGGGAGCGGGCGGCGGTGGTGCGGTGGGGGCTCAGAGCTCACTCTCTCGGACCTGTGCTCCGTCATCGAAGCGGGTCGACACGGTGGTGGTACCCCATGCGCGGGCGGCGGGCGCCGTCTTTGCGCGCGCGGTCACCCGCTGGCCGAGGATCTGGCCCTCCCAGGCGACCGGCACCCCCTCCAGGTTCCAGTCGAAGTGGAGGCGCAGGCCCGTGCCGTCGAAGCCCATGCGCTCGACCGTGCTCGCCTCGGTGCCGATGGTGGCGGGCACCTCGCCCACGCTCTCGGCCGTGCCCGAGACCACGAGGCCCGTGTCGGCCACCAGCAGAAAGCGCTGGGGGGCGTCGACGAGGATCTTGTGGAGCTCGGGATCGTAGAGGTCCATCGTGCAGAGATCGGCCTGGGAGCGGCGCAGCTCGGTCACCGTGCTGTTGCCGCCGTCGTTGGTCACCACCGTCCAGCTGCCGTCGGCGTGGCGCCGGCCCTGGACCTCGCGCAGCCGGCCGTTCTCGTCGACCGCCGAGGTGAAGCTCATCGTGCGGCCGGCCGCCCGGGCGGTCTGGCGGGCCGTGTAGTGGAGCTCCTGGCCGGCGAGGCTGCCCTTGAGCTCGGTGTAGACCTCGATGATGCGGGTCTCGCTGCCCTTCGGATCACGGGGGGGGCGGTAGCGAATGGTGATGGTCTGGGTGCCGACGGGGCGGCCGCCGACGGTGAGCGCGAGCTCGACATCGGTGTGGACGTCGTCGACGGCGGCGGCGGTGTCGGGCAGCGGAGGCGCAGGCTCGGCGGCGGCGGCCGGGGCCCCGAGCGCCAGCGCGGCGAGGGCGAGGGCGGCGGGGCGGGGGAGTCGGATGCGCATGGCCGGACCGGTGCTCTGGGGGGATGGACACAGCGTATTGGGGAGCGGTTGACATGACAATGCCCGGCCCCGGAGGGCCCGTCCGCGGTGGGGCCGCGGCGGGAGGGTCGGGGGCCCTGTCGTCGCGGCGCCCCCCGCTGCCAGGGGGACGGGCCCGATCGGTGGCCCCGACCGCGCCGGGGGCCGCCTCACCCCCGCGGCGGGGCCGCGCCGGGGGGCGGGTCCTGAAGCCGGGCGACGACCGCGGCGAGCTGGCGCACCCCCTCGATCATGCGGGGCCCCGGTCGGCCCATGAAGGCCTCGGAGATGGGCACGATGACGTCGTTGTCGACGGCCGGAACCCCCGCCCAGCCCGGCCGCCGGCGCACCACCTCGGGGCGGTACTTCTCGACCTTCACGCCGCACCACGAGATGACGACGGCGTCGGGGGCCATGGCCTGGACCTCGGCATCGGTCAGGGGCCGCGAGGCCTGATCGACGCTGTGGGCGGCGTTGCGGGCCCCGGCGGCCGCGAGCATCTGCTCGACCCAGGACTGGCGCCCGGCGGCAATGCAGGGCTTGGGCCACCACTCGACCAAGATCCGGGGCCCCGCCTCCCAGCCCGGCGCGGGGGTGAGGGCCTGGTCGAGCTCGGCGCAGAGGGCCGCCGCCCGGTCCGGGACCCCCAGGGCGCCGCCCACCCAGCGGATGCTGCGCAGGGTGTCGGCCACGCTGCTGGGGGCCAGGACCATCATGTTCAGGTTCTTCTCGGCGAGCCGGGCCACGACAGCCTCGTGGCCGGGCACCGTCAGCGAGGCCAGCACGAGGTCGGGGGCCAGGGCGGCGACCGCGTCGGCGTCCACGTCGAGATCGCGGCCGACCCGGGGCAGGGGACCGACCACCTCGGGCGGCCAGTCCGAGTCGCTGTCGACGCCGACGAGCAGCGGGCCGAGCCCGAGGGCACAGACGATCTCGGTGTTGGAGCAGGCGAGCGAGACGATGCGCATGGGTCAGCCGGGGGACGGGGGACGGGAGGCGGGAGACGGGTGCAGGGGACGCGGAAGCGGGTCCCCCCGTGGGATAGGACGGGAGGGCGACCGGCGGGAGCCGGCGCGGGGCCGTCCGGTCCCCTCCCGCTGTCCCCGCTGTCTCGGGATGCATCATGGCCGACTCCCTCCGGCCCACCAAGGGCGTGCACCAGGGGCCCCGCAGCCGCCGCGTCGTCGCCGCCGTGCACGCCGCCACCCTCCACGAGCTGGGGCGGGTGGGCTTCGCCGGCCTGACCATGGACGGGGTCGCGACCCGGGCCGGGGTCCACCGCAGCACGGTCTACCGCCGCTGGCCCTCGAAGGTGGCGCTGGTGGCCGATCTGCTCGACACCGGCGCCGAGGCCCTGGCCGCCGCGCCCGCCTCCGGCAGCCTCGCCGAGGTGCTCGGGGCCCTGGGCCGGCGGCTGGCGGGGGCCCTACACGCGCCCGAGGGGCGGGCCCTCGCGGCGCTGCTGCCGGGCGGTCCCCCCGAGCTGCGGGCGCTGTCCCGGGCGGCCCGGCTCCGTGTCCAGCAGCCCTACCGCGACGCCTTCGACCGGGCCGTGGCCGGGGGGCTGGACCTGGCGCCCGCCGCGGTGGACGACCGGGTCCATCTTCTCTTCTTTGGCCTCGTACACGCTGTTCTCGACGGGGACGGCCCCCTCGATGGCGCCCGGGTGGACCGGCTGGTGGCCGTGGCCTTGGCGGGGCTGCCGGCGGTCTGAGAGCGGTCGCCGGCGGGGGGCGGGGCCCACATAAGGCGACACTGTGTTGCCGGTCGGGGGTGGCGCCGGTAGCCTGGGGGAGGGCGCGCCCGGGACGCGGGCGGCCCTGCGTGCCCGGGCTGCGGCGGCCGGGGCAGAGGAGGTCGGCGATGAAGCTCGACAAGCGGGTGGTGGTGGTCACGGGCGGCGGCAGCGGCATCGGACGGGCGCTCTGCCTGGGGCTGCTCGCCCGGGGGGCCCGGGTGGCGGCGGTCGACCTGGACCGGGCCGCGCTGGACGAGACCGCGGCCCTGGCCGACGCGGGGGGCGCCCTGTCCCTGCACGTGGCCAACATCGCCGATCCGGAGGCCGTGGCGACCCTGCCGGGCGCCGTGCTCGGCCACCACGGGGCCGTCGACGTGCTCATCAACAACGCCGGCATCATCCAGCCCTTCGTGCCCTTCGCCGAGCTCGAGCTGGCCACCATCGAGCGGGTGCTCCAGGTCAACCTGATGGGCGTGGTCCACATGCTGCGGGCCTTCCTCCCCCACCTGCGCGCCCGGCCCGCCGCCCACATCGTCAATGTGTCGAGCATGGGGGGCTTCATGCCCTTCCCCGGCCAGACGATCTACGGGGCCTCCAAGGCCGCCGTGAAGTTGCTCAGCGAGGGCCTCTACGCCGAGCTCGCCGACACCGCCGTGGGGGTCTCGGTGGTCATGCCGGGCGCCGTGGCCACCAACATCACCCGCTCCTCGGGCCTCGAGGCGCCCGCGTCCGACGCCGGCGCAGACGCAGACGCCGGGAGTCGCCTCCAGCCCCTGCCGGCCGCCGACGCCGCCCGGATCATCCTCGACGGCATCGAGGCCGAGCGGCTCCACATCCTCGTGGGCCGCGACGCCCAGGCCCTCTCCTGGCTCCAGCGCCTCGCGCCGGCGTGGTCGATCCGCTTCATCCAGCGCCAGATGCAGAAGATGATGCCGGGCTGAGGAGGCCCCCCCGGGGGTGGGGAGGATGTGCGCGGCGTCAGGGTCGCAGGGGAGGCTGTCAGCTGGATAGGAGGGCGGCCGGCCACCTGACATCCGCGTCGCGTAGGGTGGTCGGCCACTCTCTGGGGATCACTCGCCATGGCCAGCTCCACCCCTCCGCCCGTGCTGCCCGATCGCTACCGCCTGTGGCCCGATGCCGACAGCGCGGCCCTCGGCTCGGGCGGGGCGGCGACGGTGTGGCGGGTGCAGGACCAGGCCCTGGGCGTGCTGGTGGCCCTCAAGGTCCTCAAGAGCACCAACGCCGGCTTCCTCGATCGCCTCGAGCGCGAGGCCGTGCTGGCCAGCCGGGTGGTCCACCCCAACGTGGTGGGCATCCACGACGTCGGCCGCACCCCCGAGGGCCGGGGCTACCTCGCCTTCGCCCTCGCCAGCGACGGCACGATGCTCGACCTGGCCACCCGCCCGCCGCCCTGGCCCGAGCTCAAGCGCCTCATCATCCAGCTGCTCGAGGCCCTCGGTGCCCTCCACGCCCGGGGCATCCTCCACCTCGACGTGAAGCTGTCGAACCTGCTGCTCCACCGCAAGGGCCCCCGCGAGCGCGAGCTCTGGCTGGCCGATCTCGGGGTGGCCCGGGCGCTCTGGGGCGAAGACGACGACGACAAGTCGGTCGTGGGCACGGTCTCCTACATGGCCTCCGAGCGGCTGACGGGCCAGCACCACCTCTGGTGCCCCGCCACCGACCTCTTCGCCGTGGGGGCGGTCGTCTACCGGCTGCTGACGGGGCGGCTGCCCTACCCGGCCCGGGTGCCCCAGGAGGCCATGTCCCAGCGCCAGCGGCCCCCGAGCACCATCCGGGCCCGGGCCGGCCTCGTGCTGCCGCCGGGCATCGAAGAGGTGGTGCTGCCGATGCTGGCCTTCGACCGCCGGGCCCGCTTCGACCACGCCGCCGACGTCATCCGGGCCCTCGAGGCCCTGCCCCCGGTGCCCGAGGTGCCCGTGGTGCCCGAGCTGTTGGGGCGCTCGCGGCTGGTGAGCTGGCCCGAGCTCTACGAGCGGGCCGAGGCCCTCGGCAACCCCGGCGGCCGCCAGCCGCGCCCGCCCGAGCTGGGGGTGCCGCCCTGGTTCCGACCGCCCCCGGCCCCGGTGCCCCCGGCCCTCTCCCGGGTGCGGCCGCGGCGGCGGGTGCCCCAGGCCCCCTCCTTGCTGATCCACCGCGAGATCGAGCTGGTCGGCCGCGATCCCGAGCTCGAGCTCATGTGGCGGGCGGCGCGCACGGCCATGCGCAAGCGGCGGCCCGTGCTGCTCGAGCTCACGGGGCCCCCGGGCTCGGGGCGCACCCGCCTCGTCCAGGAGTTCACCCGCGCGGTCGAGGAGGGCGGCCTCGGAGAGGGGCTGCGCATGGAGTACGACGTGCGGGGCGGCGCCGACCCGGGCCTGCGGGGCTGCTGGCGGCGCGTGATGCCGCCGGGCTCGCGGCCCGAGTACTTCGTCCACGAGATCGCCAGCACCTTCGCCCGCGACCGCGGCGCCCGCCTCGAGGCCTGCTCGGGGGACGCCCGCCAGCTCTCGGCCTTCCTGGCCCCGCGGCCCGGCGCGCCTCCGCCCCGGCGGGCGCCGCTCCGGTCGATGCTCGTCGAGCACCTCGAGCGCCGGGCCTGGCGCGGCCTGTCCTGGCTGTGGCTCGAAGACGTCGACCAGGCTGGCGAGAATGACGACTGCTGGGCCGTCATCGACGAAGTCCTGGCCTGTGGGGCGCCCGTGCTGGTGCTCGTCACGACCCGCGGCGACCGCATCACCCCCTCCCTGATGGAGCTGCGGGCCCGCCACCACCGGGCCGTGCGCACCATCGACCTCGAGGCCCTGCCGGCCCGGGTCGCCGACACCCTCGTCCAGGCCCACCTGCCCCTGACCCCCGAGCTCGCCGCCCGCCTCTCGCGCCACGCCGGGGGCAACCCCAAGGCGATCAAGGACCTGCTCGCCCACTGGGTCCAGACCGGGGCCCTCGAAGAGCGGGCCGCCGAGGGCGCCGGCCGGGTCTGGGCGCTGCGGGCCGACGCGCCGCCCCTCCCCGCCGACCAGCGGGCCTCCGCCGAGGCGCGCCTCGCGGCCGTCGCCCTCGAGCCCGAGCCCCTCCAGGCCCTCCGGGCCCTCGTGCTGGCCGGCTCGGGCGCCCCCGAGCGGGTGGTGGCCCGGGTGGTGCCGGGCGGGGTCGATCGGCTGCTCATCAGCGGCCTGGTCGATCTGCGCCAGGGCGCGCTCGTGCTCCAGCCGCCCGAGCTGGCCGAGGTGGTGACCGCCCAGCCGGTCGCCCCCGACGCGGTCCAGGCCCTCCACGCGGCCCTCGCGGCGGCCTGGGCCGAAGAGCCCGAGAGCCCCGAGGTCTGGCGCCGGGTGGGCCACCACCGGGCCGAGGCGGGCCACACCGTCGAGTCGCTCGAGCCCCTCGACCGGGCCCTGCGGGTGCTGGCCCCGGTGCTGCCCGTGCCCGAGCTCGACGAGCTGGCCCACCGCACCCTCCGGGCGGCCCGGGCGGCGGCCCTCGTGCCCGCGCTCCGGACCGGCGCCCAGCAGGCCTGGCTCGAGGCGGCCCTCTGCCTCGCCGACAGCCGCTGGCGCCGGGGCGACGCCGAGGGGGCGGCCAAGCTCGACACGGCCATCGCCACGGCGACCCTCGCCCCGGACGACGCCCTGCGGGCCCTCTGCGCGCGGGTGCGGCGGGCCGATCGCGACCTGGGCCGGGCCTGGGACGAGCTGGCCGGGGGCCGCAGCCTCCTGCGGGCGGTCTCGGCGCCCCGGCGGGCCGAGTACCACGCCACCCTCGCCCTGCTCCGGGCCCGGCGCCTCGACACCGAGGGGGCCCTGGCCGATCTGCTCGACGCCCTGTCCTGCCGCCCCGAGCCCCGCACCGAGTGCCGGGCGCGGCTGCTGCGGGCGCGGCTGCTCGCGGGCAGCGACCCGATGATCGCCTGGAACGAGGCGATGCGGGTGGTCGAGATGGCCCGCGACCACGGTCTCTTGCGCTTTGAGCTGCTGGCCTGGGGCCTCGCGGGCGAAGACATGGTCTTCCTCGGCCGGGCCGACGAGGCCATCGAGCGCCAGCGCTCGGGCGTGGCCCGGCTGCTGGCCCACGGCGAGGGCCGCGCGGCTGCCGAGGCGCGCATCCACCTGGGCACGACCCTCCGGGCGGCGGGCCGCGACCGGCTCGCGGTCCAGACCTGGCGGGCGGCGATGGACGGCAACCTGCCCGGCGAGGGCACGGCCGCTCTCGGGGCCCGGGCCCAGCTCGCCCTGCTCGCCGGGCTGGCGGCCGACGGCGACGCCCTGCTGCGGCTGGTTCCGGCCCGTCCCTCGGCGGATCCGGCCCACCGGGTGGCCTGGGCCCTGCTCGGTCCCCTGGGCGCCCTGCTCGAGCCGGACGAAGAGCTGCCGGTCCTGCCCACCGCCGCCGAGGCCCGGGCCGCGGTCGACCTGGGCGCCAGCGGGGTCTTCCTCGTGCGGGCCCTCGTGCTCTGCCTCGAAGACACCGGCGAGACGGCCCATGCCGCCTGTGCCGCGGCGCTGTCGGCGGCGCTGGCCGAGGAGTGCCACCGCCGGGGCCTCGAGTCGGCGGCCGTCGACAGCCTCGTCGAGCGCTTCAAGCGGGCCTGGGTCTGAGGCCCGACCGCCGGGGCGCGGCCTGATCGGCGACAGGCCCGGGGCCCTTGCCCCCGGGGCGCCGGCGCCAAGATGCGGGGCACGCCGCCGGCCGGCCGCGGCCTGTCCTGGGCCCGGCCGCGCCCGCCCCCCGCCCGTCGAGGTGCCGCATGTCCGAGCCGCTCGCCTTCGTCTGTTCCCAGTGCCACGGCATCAACCGCGTCCAGCCCGCCAAGGTCGCCAGCGGCCCCCGCTGCGGCCGCTGCCACACGGCCCTGCCGGTGGCCGGTGCGCCCGTCGACGTGGACGACGCCACCCTCGCCCGGCTGGTGCGCGCCGCCCCCGTGCCCGTGCTGGTCGACTTCTGGGCGCCCTGGTGCGGCCCCTGCAAGGCGGTGGCCCCCCACCTCGCCGCCCTGGCCCGGGCCCACGCCGGGCGCCTGATCGTCGCCAAGGTGAACACCGATGTGCACCAGGCGACGGCCCAGAAGCTCGGCGTGCGAGGCATTCCCACCCTGGCCATCTGGCGCGGGGGCGAGCTGCGCCAGCAGCAGGCGGGCGCCCTGATGGGCCCCCAGCTCGAGGCCTTTGTCGCCCCCCACCTGGGCTGAAGCCCGGCGGGGCCCAGGGGGCCTTGCGGCTCAGTCTGCGAAGGCCGTGGCCCGCAGGGTGTCGGCGGCCTCTCGCTCGGCGGCCGCGCCGGCCGTGTCGCCCCGGGCCGCAGCCACGGCGGCGCCGAGCTCGTGCACCTCGGGGCTGACCCAGCCGAGCGCCCGGACCTCGTCGAGCACCGCCGCCGCCGCGTCGGGGTCGCCCGCCTTCAGCCAGGCCTCGCAGAGCTGGAGCAGGGCCGGCGCCCACGGGCGCAGGGCGGCGTTGGCGAGGGCGAGGTCGAGGGCCTCCTCGGGGCTGCCGTGGGCGAGCAGGTGGGCGAGGGCGTGGCCCGCGGCCGCCTCGGGATAGCGCGCGAGCTGGGCCTCGTGGCCGGCCCGGGCCTCGGCCCGCAGCCGCTCGGCGGCGGCCGTGTCGCCCTGCTCGGCGCGGACGTCGGCGAGGGCGTCGATGAGCTCGGGGTTGTCGGTCTGGGCCAGCACCTCGGTGTAGAGGGCAGCGGCGGCCTCGAGCTGGCCCGTGAGCCGGAGCACCTCGGCCCGGTGCTCCCGGTGGAGCCAGTGGCCGTCGAAGATGGCGTCGGCGGCGGCAAAGTGGGCGCCCGCCTGCTCCCAGCGGTCGTACTCGAGGTCGAGGATGCCCCGCTGGAGCTCGACCCAGGCCCGCTCCTGGCGCTGGCCCGTGGGCAGGTCGTCGCCGAGCGCGGCCCAGAGGCGGTCGGCCCGCTCCACGTCCCCCCGGTGCCAGGCGGCGGCGGCGAGGCCGGCGCGGGTCTGGGTGGCGCTGGCGGTCGCCTCGGCGGTCTCCCAGAGGGCCTCCGCCGTGTCCATGTGGCCCCGCTGCCAGGCGATGTCGCCCCGCACGGCCATGTGGCGCTCGGCCACGCCGCTGGTCAGCAGCACGGCCCCGTCGGCGGCGTCCATGTCGGCCTCGGCGGCGTCGAGGCGGTGCAGCACGACGTGGTGGCGGGCCCGGGTCTCCCAGGGGCCCGAGCCGGGGGTGGCCACGGCGAAGGCCGCGGCGAGGGCATGCTCGGCGGCGGCGTGGTCGTCGAGGTCGCCCGTCAGGCGGGCCCGGGCCATCCAGGTGGCGGCGAGGGCCTCCTGGCGCACCCACTGGTCGGGGGCCTCGGCGGCCCGGGTCTCGAGGAAGGCCAGCTCGGCGTCGAGCGCGGCCACGGCCGTCGACCAGGCGGTCGGGGCCGCGGCGGGGTCGGCGGGGTCGGCGGGGTCGCTGGGCTCGGGCAGGGCCGGCCGCCCGGCCTCGCCGTGGGAGGGGGCCGCCGCGGGGGCGCAGG
Organism: Myxococcota bacterium; assembly: GCA_964226865.1. Lineage (GTDB taxonomy): Bacteria > Myxococcota_A > UBA796 > UBA796 > UBA2385 > CAXQUZ01. The sequence continues at coordinate 23,636 of CAXQUZ010000343.1, forward strand.
CGAGGCCGAGCAGGGCGACGAGGAGGGGCGAGAGAGGGCGACGGGGCGACACGGAGACTCCAGAGGTCACGGGCGCGGACGGGGGCCGGCCGGCCGGGCACGGCGGGGGGGCCGTGCCCGGCGGGGGCTCAGTGGGCGGGGGCCAGGTAGGGGAAGCCCGCCTCGAAGGCGACGTCGTTGGCGGCCGGGTTCAGGCCGCCCACCAGCACCGTGGGGCTGTGGACCGAGAGGTCGAGCAGCACCACCGCGAGGGTCACGTCGGTGACGGGATCTGCCGGCAGGCGCCCGTTCGGGAAGCCCGCCGGGCTCGCCAGGTCGATCTTGAGGGTGTCGGGCAGCACCAGGGGCGCGCCCTGGGCCACACAGCTGCCCGTGCCGTCGCCCGGCGCGGTGCAGGGCGTCAGGCCGGCGCCGGCGAGGTCGTCGTCGAGGGCGCCGTGGAGGGCCGCGATGCTGCCCACGATCTCGGGCACGAAGGTGCCGGCGACGTCGTCGGCGGGGCTGGCCTGGTTGTAGGCGTCCTTGCTCGCGATGAGCGCGGTCGACACCGCGGGCATGCCGGCCCGGTCGACCTGGGCGTAGGCATCGGGGCCCTCGGTGGCGAAGTCGTAGTCGGCGTCGGCGTCGGCGTCGGCGTCGGCGTCGGCGTCAGCGTCCGCATCGGCATCGGCATCGGCATCGGCATCGGCGTCGGCGTCGGCGTCCGTGTCGCTGTCGGCGTCGGCATCGGCGTCGGCGTCGGTCTCGGCGAGCGCACCGGAGTCGCCCTTGCCGTCGCCCGAGCAGGCGGCGAGCGAGAAGGCGGAGAGGAGCAGGAGCGTGGTCGGGAGCTTCATCATGGTGCGCCTCACTTGCGGTGGGTGGTGGCCCAGAGGGAGACGGTGTCGGCACCGTCCGCGGCAGCGGCCTGGTCCATCTCGAGGACGATGGCCTGGACGTTCAGCCCGGCGAGGGCGTCGGTGGCCGTGAACGAGAGGGTGCCCGTGGCCAGGGTGTCGTTGAGCCCCTGCATGTCGAAGAAGAAGGGGTCGTCCTTGACGCCGGCCCAGGCCCGCAGGCCGTCGGCCTCGAGGGCCGTGTCGACCGCACCGACGAGGGGGGCGCTCGTGCCGGGCAGCCCGTCGACGTGCATGCCCCAGGCGCCCTCGGCGTCCTGGCCGAAGCGCACCCAGACGTCCTTGTCGGCCACGGCGTCCATGTCGGTGTCGATGTGGATGCCGTAGAGCAGGTCGGCATCCCAGCTCGCCGCGGCGCCAGGGGCCATCAGCGGCTGGAAGGTGAGGATGGCGACCAGCTTGCCGTCCTCGGTGTGGAAGGCGAAGAAGTCGGCGATGTCGGCCAGCGGGTCGGCCGCGGCGCCGGGCGCGTCGGCGTGGTCAGCGGCGAGGGCCGGTGTGGCCGTGAGCCCTGCAGCGAGCAGGGCGGTCCAGGTCAGGCGCATGGATCCTCCAGGGAGAAGCGCGGGAGCGAGCGGCGCCGGGCGCCGGTCTCGGGGTGGCTTCGGGAGGGGTCCCCGGTGCGGTTCACCGGTGGGCGGAAGTTTCTGGCCTGTCCGGGCTGGGTTGGGGGGCCCGAGTGGGCTGGGATGCACGACGCCTGCGCGCTCTTGCGCGGATCATCGGCGGCGTCTTGCGCGAAATTGCAGCCCCCCGGCGGGGCACGGGGGCCTCAGCAGGCGCGCAGCCAGGCGCTGAAGGACCGCAGCAGGGGCAGCATGGTCTCGGGGGCGCGCACGGTCTCGGGGGGCACGTGGAGGAAGGCGGCCTGGGCGAGGGTGCCGGCCTCGCGGGCCTGGCAGCCGACGAAGAGCACGCTGTTGCAGAGGTAGGTGCCCGCGTGGTGGCTGAGGGCGAGGGGCTGGCCCTGGTCGGCGAGGTGGGCCTGGGCGGCGCTGGGGTCGAAGCCCGGGGCGAGGGCGAGGGGGGCGGCCGGGTCGATGGGACGGCGGTGGGGACAGACGCCGTCGTTGTCGGGAATGGTCGAGTGGGCGATGTTCAGGGCGACGCACTCGAGCGTCGGGCCCCGCACCCGGGCCGAGAGCCCGAGGCCGATCCAGTGGGTGTGGCCGGGCAGGGCGCGGCGCAGGGCCGGCACGGTGTCGGACCAGCTCACGGGCAGCACGGCCACCGTGTCGGCGGTGTCGGCCAGCGCCCGGGCCAGCGTGGCGCTGGGGTTGGTGGCGGGGCGGTCGCCGCGGCCGTCGGGAAAGGGCTCGAAGCCGGTCACCAGGAGCCGGCGCGGGGGAGGGGGCTGGGGCAACGGCGGCGTCCGGGCGGAGGACGGCCGCCCCGGGAGCGCCGGGGCACGCCGCCCGGTGGGCGGGGCGGGACTGTGGGGATCTCGGGAGACCCCAACGGGGGAACACCGTAGCCCAAGCGGGGGGTGGGGAGGCCGCAGGGCAGGGCGACAGGGGCGTCGTGGCGCAATAGACCTGGACGATGCCTGAAGCGTGCCATGACTGAAGCCGCCGACCATGCGCGCCTTGTCGCCGCCGTGGCCGAGGTCCGCGACCGCGCGGCCTTCTCCCTGCTCTTTCGCTGGTATGCGCCGCGGCTCCGCACCTGGCTGGTGCGGCGGGGAGCGCCCGACAGCCAAGCCGACGAGCTCATCCAGGAGATCATGCTCGCCGTCTGGCGCCAGGCCCACCGCTACGACCCCGGCCGGGCCACCGTCGCCGCCTGGATCTTCACCATCGCCCGCAACAAGCACGTCGATCGGGTGCGCCGGGTCGCCCGTGCCCTGCCGCCCCCCGAGGAGATCGCGCCGGCCGCCGTGCCCGCCCCCGACCGGCTCACCGCCGCCCTCCGCCAGCGAGACCGGCTGCTCGCGGCCGTGGCCGCCCTGCCGCCCGATCAGGCCGAAGTGATCCGCGCGACCTTCCTCGACGAACACAGCCAGCGAGAGACCGCCGCGGCCCAGGGGCTCGCCCTGGGCACGGTCAAGTCTCGCACCCGGCTCGCCTTCCGCAAGCTGCGCGAGGCCCTGTCGGCCGACGCCCCGGACTGACCCATGCCCCCCACCCACCATCCTCCGCTCGCGCTGCTCGGTGACCACGCCGCGGGTCGGCTGCCCGCCGGGCTCGCGCTGGTCTCGGCGGCCCACCTCGAGCTCTGCCCGGCCTGTGCCGCCGAGCACCGCATGCTCGAGGAGCTGGGGGGCCAGGGCCTCGCCGAGCTGCCGTCCGCCAGTGACGAAGACGACCTGCTGGAGAGTGTCTTGGGCATGCTGGACGACGAGCCCCCGGCCCCGCCGCCGGCCCCGGTGCTGCCCGCCTTCCTCGCGGGGCTGCCCCTGCCCCGGGCCCTCCACCCCCACCTCGCGGCCGCCCGCCGGTGGAGCCTGCTCTTGCCGGGGATCTACGAGGTGGCGCTGCCGGTCGACCTCAACGGCCTGCGCTGCAGCCTCCTGCGCTTCTCGCCGGGGGCCCTGCTGCCCGACCACGGCCACCGCGGCCTCGAGCTGAGCCTCGTGCTCGACGGGGGCTTCGACTCCCGGGGCGCTGCCGGCACCGAGGTCTTCCTCACGGGCGACCTCTCCCTGCGCGAGCCCGGCGCCGGCCACGACCACGAGGTCGCCATCCACGACGATGGCTGTCTCGTGCTCTTCGCCCGGACGGGCCGGCTCGAGGCCCGCACCCTCAAGGGCGCCCTGGGCATGCTGCTCGGCCGCCTCTGAGTCCGGCGCCGCTCAGGGGGCGGCGGGGGCTGGCGCGGGCTCGTCGCCGAGGCTGTGGTCGCAGAGCACGAGCCAGGGTGAGTCCTTGCCGTCGTCGAGCAGCAGCTGGGCCTCGGCGGCGGGCCGCTCGGAGGCGGGGGCCGTCAGCACGTGGGGCGTGGCGTTGTCTTCGAGCCGGCAGAGCAGCCAGGCGACCTTGTTCTGGAGCAGGGAGGCGGCGAGGGTCTCCTTGCACTTGTTGCGGCGCCAGCGGGTGCCGAGCCAGCAGTGGTCTTGCACCGTGTCGAGCACGAAGCGGTCCCACTCGAGCTCGATGGCCGACTCGCGCGCCCGCTTGATCTCGCGGGTGGCCTCCTCGCGGGCGAGCTCGGCCTCGGCCACCGAGAGGTTGGCCGTGTCGAGGGCCCGGGCCAGCTTGCGCTTCTCGCGCCCCAGCCGCTCGATCTCGGCGCCGGCGGCGGCGAGCTGGGCGTCGGCCTGGGCCAGGGCGGCCTGCTGGGCCTCGATCTCGCCCCGCAGCCGGCGCACCTCGTCGAGCAGGGGGTTGGGGGCCCCGTCGGGGGTGTCGGCGGCGGCGAGGATCGACTCGGCCCCGGCGAGGCGGGCCTTCTCGACCTCGAGGCGCATGTTCGCGTTGCGGATGCGCTCGCGCTCCTCCCAGGCCGCCCGCAGGGCGTCGATGGCCTGGCGGTGCTCGGTGAGCAGGCCGTCCTTCTCTTCGCGGCAGGCGCGCTGCTGGGCGATGAGCTCGTCCATGGCGTCCTGCTCGACGGCGTCGCAGCGGGCGGCCTCCTCGTCGGCCCGGTCGGACCAGACCCGGGCCTCGCGCTCGGCGAGCACAGCGACGACCACGGCGGCACCGGCGACGAGCCAGGGCAGGATCTGGCCGAGACGGGAGAGCAGGGACGGGGGGGCGGGGGCCATGGGCACTCGGTGGCGGGACGGGCACCGGCTATCCGGTCCGACAGCACCGGGCCGGTCGGCCTCAAGGTGGCAGGGGGCGGGGACGATGGGGGGACTCCCTTCCGTCCCCCAGGCCGCCATGACCGTGCCCCTCCACGCCGAGCTTCCCGTGATGGTCGACACCCTCGACTCCCGTCGGGAGGAGCCCGCCGGGCGCATGGTGGGGCCCTACCGCTGTGAGGCGCCGCTCGGCACGGGCGCCCTGGGCACGGTCTGGCGGGCCCGCGACCCCGAGACCGGACTGGCGGTGGCCCTCAAGCGGGTGCGGCCCGAGCAGCGCCGGCACGCCTGGCGGCTGAAGTCGGAGTTCCGCGCGCTCTCGGCGATCTGGAGCCCCCA
>CAXQUZ010000344.1:0-42430 GCA_964226865.1 Myxococcota bacterium
ACCCCCTTCGCGCCCGCCACCGGCCTCGCCGTCGGCCTCGGCACGGCAGCGCTGGGCCTCGCCGGCGACCTCACGGCCAGCCACTTCAAGCGCCGGGCCGGGGTGAAGGACGCCGGCACCCTGCTGCCGGGCTTCGGGGGCATGGTCGACCGGGTCGACAGCATGCTCTGGGTGGCCCCCCTCGCCGCGCTCTGGGCCGCCGCCCGCTGAGGCCCGCGCCGCCGCTGCGCCGGGGCCCCGGCCGGGGGCGCTCCGCCGGGGGCACCGTCAGTCGACCTCGACGGCCTCCCCCGGCGCGCCCGCCACGGGCACCTCCTCGGCGCCCTCGCGGAAGCCCGAGAGCCGGGCCGCCTCGAAGCGCAGGGCCAGGCTGCAGACCCGGTCGCCCGCGGCCTGCTCGATCCAGGCCTCGCCCTGCAGGGCGCTCGGGCCGGAGAGCGCCCCCTCCGCCGCGATGTGGAGGGTGACGGAGTCCCCGCCGGGGGCGCCCGGGCGCACGGGCGCGCTGCCGCCGGCCAAGGGGGTGGGGGCACAGTCCGCCGCTCCGGCGTCGTGGGCGCCCAGGGCCCCCTCGGCCCAGAAGCGGCTGCCGTCCACCTCGGCCTGCAGCGGCAGCCCTTCGATGTCCATGCGGAAGCCGGCCGCCCCGTCCTGCCAGAGGTCCACCGGGATCAGCCTGCCCGGGGCGAGCGCGAGCACCGGGGCGGCGCCCTCGCGACACAGGGCCTCCTCCGCGTCCGCTCCGTCCTCCGGGTCCGCCCCGTCCTCCGGGTCGGGATCGGCGTCGCTGTCGGGCGCGTCCTCGTCTTCCGGATCGCCGTCTCCGCCGTCTCCGCCGTCCACATCGCCGCCCCCGCTCCCGAGGGGCTCCACTTCTTCGGTGCTGTGGCCGTACTCCTCACCACAGTCTCCCCAGGCCTCCACCTCCGACACCCGCAGCACCCACTCGCCCTCGGCGGGCAGGACCTGGGCGGTCGCGGGCACGGCGGCCTCGGGCACGATGGCCGGGCAGCCGGTCAGGACGAGGGCGAGCAGCAGGGACGACGAGCGCAGCATGGGGGCCTCCTTGGTTGGCAGCCCCCCTTGATGCACAGGGCGTGCCAGAACGGATAGACCCCGCCACCAGGGAATTCTCATGCGCACCGGCCCCCCGGCGGTCCCCCGCGCCGCGAATTGCCCGACATCTGCGTCTCTGCGTCGGGAGCGCCCCTGTGTGTGCAGTTCTGCTTCGTCTCCGCGCCCGGTGAGCGGCCCCGCTCCCCGCCGCCTCGACCTGTCGCTGGCCAATGTGGCCGCCTGGACGGGGCTGTTCTTGCCCATGGCGGCGCTCGGCACCGTGGCCCACGAGTCGGCCCACTGGGCCGCGGCCCGGGCCCTCGGCTGTGCGCCCGTGCTCCACTTCGCCTCGACCACCAGCGGCTGTGGCCCAGCCGGCGCCGCCAGCCTGCTCGTGACCGCCGCGGGCCCGCTCCAGACCATGCTCACGGGCAGCCTCGGCCTCGCCGGGCTCTGGGCGCTGCGGGCCCGCCCCTGGGGCCGGGGCCACATGCTCGCCCTGCTGCTCGCCTTCTTCTGGACCCGCCAGCCCTTCAACACGTCCGGCCTGCTGCTGCTCTCGCTGGGTCCCGGTGGGGCGCCCGCGCGGCTGCTCCAGGGCGACGAGCAGCGCCTCTCTGCGGCCCTCGGGCTGCCGCCGCTCACGCTGGCCGTGGCGACCGGGCTGCTGGGCCTCGCCGCCGCCGGCCTCGCGACCGCAGCGGTGCCCCGGGCCCAGCGCAGCGCCTTCGCCCTCGGCGCCATCCTCGGCGCCCTCTTCGGCTTTGCCCTCTGGATGCAGATCCTCGGCCCGGCCCTGCTGCCCTGAGCGGCGGGCGCCTCAGCCCCCCAGCGGGACGGGATCGGCCTCGCAGCGGAAGCCGATGGTGCCGCCGAAGGAGGGGATGTGGCCGATGTAGAGGTAGTCGAGATCGACGTCGCCACCGGAGTAGTGGGCGCCGCCGACCTTGCCGCCCACCGCCTCGCCGTCCCGCTCGATGACCACCCGCCCCGACAGCCCGTCGGCGGCGTGGTCGATGCGCATGGGCAGGAGGTCTTGGGCGGCCGGCACGAGGTGGTCGTCCGGGCCGGTCTTCGGCACGAGGTAGCCCCGGCCCGCCGCCGTGCAGCTCTCGGGCGCCGCGCTGCGCAGCCGCACCGAGAGGTAGCCCTCGGGGTCGCGGGTGAGGCTGACGAAGTCGGTGCACATGGCCCGCACCCACCAGCCGTCGAGACCGGTCTCGCTGTCGATCTTCAGGAAGTCGCCCTCGCGGGTCAGCGACCAGCCCTCGGCCGCACGCGCCGCGATGAAGCCGTCCGCGTCGGCGGTGAGCTCGAGGTCGACCCACTCCCAGTAGTTGCCGATCTGGTCGTAGACCCCGAAGACGCTGACGCACTCCGGGAGGCTGCCCGAGGGCACCGGGTCGGGCCAGACGCCGGGCGAGCCGGGCACGTCGAGGGCGCACTGGCCGTCGGGCGCGCTGTCGCCCCAGGGGTAGGCCGTGCCGCCCTCGCCGAGCTCTCCGTCGCCGGCGTCGCGCCAGGGCTGGAGGCGCACCAGGCGCATGGTGCCGTGCTCTACGCCGTTCTCGTCGACGACGGGGGTGCGGGCGCAGGCCTCCATGGCCGTGGGCAGGTCGACATTGCCCGAGGGCAGCTGGCCCGCCTCGGCGCTCGCGAGGCCGTCGTCGGTGATCCATGCCTCGAAGGGCTGGATGCAGTAGACCGGCTCGCCCGCGTCGGGCACGGGCACGAGGCCCACCCCACAGCCCAAGGGGCCCGTGGCGGTGCCGTCGTCGCCGTCGGTGCCGTCGCCCGCGTCGCCCTCCGTGCCGCCGTCGTCGGCCCCCGCGTCCCCTCCCGTCCCATCGTCGGCCGCGGCGCCGCTGTCGTGGGGGTCGTCCGCCGGGCCGGCCGTGGTGGCGGGCGCAGCCGCACTCTTGTCGTCGTCGCCGGGGGCCGCACAGGCCCAGAGCAGCAGCAGGGTCACCATCGCGGGGCCTCCTCGGTGGGGGCGTCGTCCAGCTCGGCCTCGGGGGCCGCGACCGCCGGGGCGCCGTCCGCGTCCTCCGGCAGGGGGGTGGGCCGGTCGCCCTCGCCCCAGTCCGCCGCCGTCCAGGTGCGGCCCTCGCCGATGAAGGGGAAGAAGCTCGGGGCCTCTTCGCGCAGGGCCTGGGCGTCGCGGAAGAAGTGGTCTTCTTGGAGGATGACCGGCGGGGCGCCCGGATCGGTGCGCCGCACCTGGTTCTCGTGGATGACCCAGCCGCCGGCCCAGCCCGAGTAGAGGGTGCGGCCCTCGTAGATGCGGTCGCCGACCCGGCGCACCTGGCGCACCAGCAGCCCGCCGCGCTCGCGCAGGATCATGAGGTGGGCGCTGTGGTCGCTGTTGTGGGCGTAGCGCCCCCGGCGGCCGAGGGCGAGGCCCTGCTCGGTGGTGTCGATGAAGGGGCCCGTGCCCTGCTCTTCCCAGGCCTGAAGCAGCTGGGACTGGGCCCGGGTGAGGCGGGTGGGCAGGCTCCAGGGGGCGGCGAAGAGCCCGGTGTCTTCGGCCTGCTCGACCGAGTGGACCCGGTGGCGGAACCAGGCGAGGCCCGCGATGAAGACCGTCTGGAGCCGCCAGCTGCGGGCGACGCGCATGCGGGCGAGGGCGCGCTGGGCGGCGGCCATCAGCAGGCTGGTGCGCGAGGCGAGCAGCGGCAGGGGGCCCCAGGCGACCTGGACCTGCATGCGCCAGGCCTGGTAGGGGTCGCCCGAGACCTGGGTGGCGACGGCCCGGGGCCGGCCCTTCGTGTCGAGGAAGTCGAGCTGGACGGACTCGCCCTCCTGGAGGGTGACCTGGTTCTCGGCCCGGGCGGACCAGAAGCTGCCGCCGCCGGCGAGGTTGCCGACGCTCAGCCCCATGGCGTGCATGAGGCGCCCGGCCAGGCCCTTGCCGATGGCCTCGAAGAAGGTGGCCACCCCCGTGAAGTCGATGAGGATGCGGCCGGCCTGGTTGCGGTAGATGAGCGGCGGCGCCAGCACCAGCGAGCTCTGGCCGGCGAGCGAGGTCGGGTTGGTGGAGGGCACCCCGCCGACGCCCGCGATGAAGGCGCGGTTGGTGTAGGTGGCCTCGACCATGCGGCCCGCGGTGCGGCGCAGGACGCCGCCCTCGGCGTCGCGGGTGGTGACCCGGAGCACGGTGCTGCCGAGCAGCGCCTCGCCGATGATGACGTTGGGGATGCGCGCGAGGTAGCCGAGCAGCCCGCCGGTCTTGCTCTCGAGGTCGGCGGCGAAGAAGGCACCGCCGCCCGGGCCGCCGGCGGCGTGGCTCGAGATGGCGCACCACTGCTCGTCGAAGGCCACCAGCGAGAAGCGGGCGGGCACGACCACACCCTCGTTGAAGGTGCGCAGGAAGCGGGCCCGGGCCCGGCGGCCCCAGGCGCGGCGCAGCGGGCCCATCAGGGGCTTGCGCAGGAGCTTGCTGAACTGGGCATAGACATAGCCCGGAATGCCGGCATAGAGCGCATTGTCGGCCGCCGTTCCCGCCGGATAGACCGCGATCGAGCGCAGGTGGGGGTAGAGGCCGGCGGCGCTCTCTTCGGGGCCGGCCTGGGCGAGGCCCGACAGGTCGAAGCCGTCGGCCCGCAGCACCGTGAGGTGGGGCAGCAGCACCGAGTAGACGAGAAAGCAGAGCAGCGGGTCGTCGACGGACCGTCCGGCGCGGCGGGCGATGCGGGCGGGCCGGGCTCCCCGGCGGACGCGGCCCTGGATGCGGGCCCGCAGCACCCACATCTGCTGCACGCTGGCCTCGTCCCGGGGCAGCGCGTCGAGGTCGATGCGGCCGTCGAAGAGGGGCGCACAGAAGGCATCCCAGAGCCGATCCGGCACCCGGTCCTGCGCCTCCGGCGGCGGGGCCGTGGCCGAGATGGCGCCCGCGAGGGGACGCACGAGCTCGGGGTGGAAGGCCATGAAGGCGGCCACCAGCACGTGGTGGTCGAGGCTGCCGTCGCCCGAGAAGACCAGCAGGTCGAGGGGCTTGCCCCGCCCGGCGGCCGCGCGCAGGGCGGCGGCGATGCGGGCCACGCTCTCGCCGCGGTCGGGCAGGGTGTCGACCCGCTCGACCTCGTGCCCCTGGGCCTCCATCGCCTCGAAGAGGCCGTCGGGCACCTTGTACATGCGCAGGGGGTGGCACACGGCGAGCACCACCCCAGGGGCGCGCTCGGTGTGCATGGCCGCCCGCACGAGGGACTCGATGCGGTCGGGGGCGGAGGGAGCGAGGGGGGTCTCGGCGCTGGACATGGCCCCATGGTAGCCCGGCGCGGGGCCGCATATGCGGGCGCATGCCCTCCGACCTGCTCCAGACCGACTGCTCGCGCTGCGCCGCCCTGTGCTGCGTCGCCACCACCTTTGCGCCCTCGGCCGACTTCCCCGTGGCCAAGGCCATGGGCCAGCCCTGCCGCAACCTGGGCCCCGACGCCCGCTGCCGCATCCACGACCGCCTCACACCCGCGGGCTGGCAGGGCTGCGTCGCCTTCGACTGCCTCGGGGCGGGCCAGCGCATCACCGCCCGGCGCGGCGACTGGCGCGGCGCCTCCCCCGCCGACCAGGCAGCCACCTTCGACGCCTGGCACCGGCTGCTCACCCTCCACGAGCTGCTCTTCTTTCTCGAGGCGGGCGCGGCCCTCGCCCCGGCCGCCCCGGGCCTCGCCGCGCTCCAGGCCGAGGTGGCGGCGGCGGCCGCGCAGGACACGGGCCCCGCGGACGAAGGGCGCCGGCTGCGCGCGGCCGTCAACACCGTGCTGCTCGACATCAGCGCCCGCCACCGCCGGCCCGCGGGCCCGGACCACCGCCGGGCGATGCTGCTCGGCCGGCGCATGCGGGGGGCCCGCCTGGCCCGGGCCGACCTCTTCGCGGCCTGCCTCATCGGGGCGGATCTTCGCGGGGCCGACCTGCGCGGCGCGGATCTCCGAGGCACTGACCTGAGAGGGTCAGACCTGCGCGGGGCCGACCTGCGCGGCGCGCTCTTCTTGCGGCCCGGCCAGCTCTCGAGCGCCACCACGGACGAGACGACACGGATCCCCTGAGATCCCTCGAAAACGCTCGATGTCGGATGCCCCCAGGTTCACGACACTTGGGACCTGTGTTGGCGCAGGCTTCGGGCAGATTCTCTACAGAATTCCCCACACACCGCGATGACTCCAATGACACATCTGGAGCATCCATGTCCCTCATCGGTCCTGTCCCCCCCGCCGACGACGCCACAGCCCTCCGGGCCGAGCTTGCGGCCCTGCGCCGCTCGCTCGCCGTCATCGAGTTCACGCCCGACGGCCACATCCTCACGGCCAACGAGAACTTCCTGCGGGCCCTCGGCTACCGGACCGACGAGCTGCCCACGCTGCGGGGCCGCCACCACCGGGTCTTCATGGACCCCGACGAGGTCGACAGCCCCGAGTACGCCGCCTTCTGGGCCGGCCTGGCCGCGGGCGAGGCCCACGAGGGCGAGTTCCGCCGGCGCACCAAGACCGGTGACGACATCTGGATCCAGGCCACCTACGCGCCGGTCTTCGGCGCCGACGGCCGGGTCGGCAAGGTGGTGAAGTACGCCAGCGACATCACCGCGCGGGTCGTCGCGGCCGCCGAAAACACCAGCCAGATCGCCGCCATCGACCGAGCCCAGGCCGTCATCAGCTTCGCCCTCGACGGCACCATCCTCGACGCCAACGACCACTTCCTCGCCGCCACCGGCTACCGGCGCGACGAGATCGTCGGCCGCCACCACCGCATCTTCATGCCCCCCGGCGAGGCCGAGGGCCCGGACTACCAGGCATTCTGGTCCTCGATGGCCGCCGGGGCCTTCCACGCCGGCGAGTTCCGCCGGGTGACGAAGGCCGGTGACGACCTGTGGATCCAGGCCAGCTACAACCCCATCTTCGACCCCCAGGGCAAGCCCTTCAAGGTGGTGAAGTACGCCAGCGACATCACCGAGCGGGTGATGGTGGCCGCCGAGAACGCTGGCCAGATCGCCGCCATCGGTCGCTCCCAGGCCGTCATCAGCTTCGCCCTCGACGGCACCATCCTCGAGGCCAACGACAACTTCCTCGCCGCCACCGGCTACCGGCGCGACGAGGTGGTCGGCCGCCACCACAGCATCTTCATGCCCCCGGGCGAGGCCACCACCGGCGCCTACACCCGCTTCTGGGAGGGCCTGCGCGCCGGCAGCTTCCAGTCGGGCGAGTTCCGGCGGGTGACGAAGACCGGCGACGACCTGTGGATCCAAGCCAGCTACAACCCCATCTTCGACCCCCAAGGCAAGCCCTTCAAGGTGGTGAAGTACGCCAGCGACATCACCAAAGACAAGCAGGCGTCCCTCGCGGCCCAGGCGGCCCTCGCCGAGCTCCGCGCGGCGGCCGTGCGGGGCGACCTCGGCCACCGGGCCGACACCCAGGGGCTCCACGGCTCCTACCTCGAGATGGTCGAGGGGGTGCACGAGGTCATCGACGCCATCGTCGCCCCCATCCGGCTCGTCAGCGCCGGGCTGCGCACCCTCGCCGAGGGCGACCTGCGCACCCGCATCCAGGGCGAATTCGCCGGCGAGCACGCCGCCTCGAAGGAGGCCCTCGACACGGCCCTCGACGCCCTCAACAGCATGCTGCGGGGGGTGCGCAGCGCGAGCCAGGAGATGGCCGCCGGCAGCAGCCAGGTCGCCGCGGCCTCCAACCAGCTGAGCGAGGGCGCCACCCGCCAGGCCGCTGCCGTCGAGGAGATGGTCAGCATGATGGAGTCCATCCGCGGCCAGGTCGGCACGACGGCCACCAAGTCCCGCGAGGCGGCCCAGCTCTCGAGCGACGCCGGCGGGCTGGCCCGGGCCGGGAACACCCGCATGAAGGCCATGAACGAGGCGATGGCCGCCATCAGCGAGAGCAGCCACAGCATCGCCAAGATCATCAAGGTCATCGACGAGATCGCCTTCCAGACCAACCTCTTGGCCCTCAACGCAGCGGTCGAGGCCGCCCGGGCGGGCGCCCAGGGCAAGGGCTTCGCCGTGGTCGCCGAAGAGGTGCGCAGCCTCGCGGCCCGCTCGGCCTCGGCCGCCCGCGAGACCACCGAGTACATCGAGGAGGCCGTCCAGCGGGTGTCGGTGGGCTCGAAGCTCACCCGCGAGATGGCCAGCTCGCTGGTCAGCATCGTGGCCTCGGTCGACCAGGTCGTCGACCTCGTCGGAGAGATCGCAGAGGCCAGCCGCCACCAGGCCGACGCCGTGACCCAGGTGAGCGAGGGCCTCACGGTCATCGACCAGGTCACCCAGACCAACACGGCCACCTCGGAAGAGACCGCCGCCGCCTCGACCGAGCTCTCCGCCCAGGCCCAGCGCCTCGACGAAGAGCTCCAGCGCTTCCAGCTCGCCGACCTCCCGGCCCCGCGGGCCGACGCCGTCGCCGGCCTCAGCCCCGAGATGATGCGCGCCTTCCAGGCCTTCATGAGCCAGTCGCACCCGGCGATGGCCCGCTGAGGCCCGCCGGGGCCTGGCCCCCAGCGGCCGGTGGTCGGGGTTCGTCCCGGGCCACCGGCCGCGCGCCGTTCTCGGGCCCCTGCCGCGCGCGGCTGCCGCGGGGAGGCGGCGTCCCGACCGGGCCCCCCGGGGCCCGCGCTCAGCGGCGGGGGTGGGGGCGCGCAGGCCCGGCCTCGTCGGCCCCCCGCAGGGCCAGGGCCACCCGCACCGCCGCGAAGATGGCGGCGAGGGCGCCCACCGGCGCCAGCACGATGCCCAGGCCCGGGTCGCCGCCGAAGGTCTGGAGGCCCCCGAGGAAGAAGCCCAGCGGCAGCAGCACCCCCGCCAGCCCGAGGGCCCGGCCCGCCTGGGCGGGCAGGGGCGCGCCGAGGGCCGCCATCGTGGCGGCATAGGCGATGTGGAGCAGCCCGAAGAGGGTGCCGTGGGCGTGGGCCAGGGTCCACATCAGGCGCCGGGTCTCGTGGCCCACGTCGAGGTAGAGCGGCAGCTTGACCGCGTGGAGGCCCTCCAAGATGGCCCCCATCACGACAAAGACAGCAATGCTCACCCAGCCGCGGCGCAGGTGGGCACGGACGCGGGCGCGCAGCGCAGGGGCGGACATCGGGCGGCCTCCAGGACTCGCCGGCCCCCTATTCCGTCGCGGCCCCCGCTTCGATCGGCCCGGGCGCCCGGGCCCGCAGCGCCCCCGCCCGGCTCAGGCGCCGGCGGAGGCCTCGGGGGCGGCGCCGCGCTGCCCCTCGCTCTCACGCTCCGCGCGCCGCGCGCCCGTCCGGCGCAGGTCGAGGTGCAGGCGGACAAACCGCTCGAGCTCGGCCGCGCCGAAGGGCTTGCCGAGCAGCCCGTCCATGCCGGCCGCCAGGGCCCGGTCGAGGTCCTCGGCCCGCGAGCTGGCCGACACGGCGAGCACGGGCACCGAGTCGTAGCGGTGGTCGTCGCGCAGCCGGCGGGCGCAGGTCCAGCCGTCCATCACGGGCATGTGGCAGTCGAGCAGGACGACGTCGTAGGGGGTGCGGCCCGCCCGCTCGAGGGCCTCTTCGCCGTTGGCGGCGAGGTCGTAGTCGGCCCCGAGGGCCGCGAGCGACCGGCCGATGACCGTGCGGTTGATGGGGTTGTCGTCCGCTGCCAGCACCCGCAGCCCGTGCAGGGCGGGCAGGGACTCGCTGGCGCCCGCCAGGGCCGCGACCCAGAGCGCGGGCGGAGCGGCCACCGACACCCGGGTGGCCCCCTCGAGCACCGCCGGCAGCGCGGCCCCCGGCATGAGCATGGCCACGACGGGGATGCTGCGCATCCAGCCCCGGAGCTGGAAGTCGGTGAGGTTGGCGAGGCCCTGCTTGTCGACCATGAGGGCCGCGGCATCCTGCCCCGGGGGCACCACCCGGGCCCCCCGGCGCTCGAGCTCGCGGGCGACCACCGCCGCCCGCTCCGGGCAGCACAGGGCCAGGGCCACCCGCAGCCCCGCGAGGGCGGCCGAGGGCGGCGCCCACTCCGGGCCCACCAGGGGCAGCGTCATCGTGACCTGGGTGCCCTGGCCGGGGTCGGAGCGCAGCCGCAGCTCGCCGCCCATGGCCTCGACCAGCACCCGGGCCGTCGGCAGCCCCAGCCCCAGCCCCCCGAGCCGGCGGGTGGCGTAGGCCTCGCCCAGCGAGAAGGGCTCCATGACCCGATCCAGATCCAGCGGCGCGATGCCCCCGCCGTCGTCCTTGACCGTCAAGACCACCCGGTCTTCGTCCACCGCGGCCCGCAGCCGGACCGTGCCCGTGCCCGCGAAGCGCAGCGCGTTGTCGAAGACCGCGGCGAGGCAGCGCCGCACCTTCGGCCCGTCGAGCTGGGCGCGGGCCGGCACCGAGGGGTCGACGTCGATCAGCACCGCACCGCCGACGCGGGCGGCGTGCTCGAGGGCATGCTGGACGACCCCGTGGACCAGCTCGGAGAGGTCGGTGCGCGAGAGCGACACGGGCGGGGCCGCGCCCCGGAGGTGGCTGAAGTCGAGGATCTGCTCGAAGCGCTCGCTGAGCTGGCGCGAGGCGTGGCGGGCCCGGCGCACGGCGGGGGCCAGCGTCGCGTCGGTGCGGGCCGTGCCGTGGATCTCTTCGAGGGCGTCCCGCAGGCCGTGCAGCGGCGTGCGCACCTCGTGGCTGACCACCGAGAGGAAGGCGTCCTGGGCCTCGAGGGCCCGGTGGGCGCGGGCCCGGGCGGCCACCAGCTCGACCATCTGGCGCGCGAGCCGGCGGCGCAGCGGCTCGAAGACCAGCGCGACCTCGAGCAGGATCACCAGCACCAGCAGCGCGAGCAGCGCCAGCTCGACCCGCTCCAGCCAGGCCACCCGCGCGCGCACCTCGTCTTCGAGCAGGTTCACGAGGCTGTTCATGCGGGGCAGGTAGGTCGACTCGGCGGCCCGGATGCGGGCCAGGGCCGCGTCGGCGGCGGCGGGGGTCGGGGCCGCCACGAGGGCCTGGCAGCCCGCGTCGAGCTCGTCGGCGAGGGCGGTGAGCTGGCGGAGGGGCCCGTCGATGCCCGCGTGCCCGGCGACGGCGCCCTCGAGGCGCCGGTGACCGTCGGTCAGCTCGGCCGCCGCCACCTCGAGCGCGCGGCGGGTGGCCGCCGAGCCCTCCAGCCGGTGGGCGTAGGCCGCCTTGGCGGCCCGCTGGCTGAGCATGCGCTGGCGGCCTGCGTCGTTGATGAGCGCGCCCGAGGCCGCGTCCTCCGCCAGCACCTCACGGAGCCCCACCGTGCGCCCCACACAGACCGACAGCACCAGGCCCAAGGCCAGTGCGTAGGATCGACGGATGCTGTGGAGCTTGAGCGGCACGCAGTCGTCCGGGATGCCATTCGCCCTTCGGAATGGCCAAGACCAACTACAGCATAACCCTCACGCCCCACCCAAAAACATGGGGAGGGACCGCTCAGGGGCACAGCGGCTCGGCCCAGTGGGCCGTGTTGTTGAACTCCGAGCACTCCTCGACATCCCCCCCCTCATCGCCGTTGTCGTCGACCTCGGCCCGCAGCCCGAGGGCGCCCACGAGGGGCGCGGCGTCGAGGGTGCGGGCCTGTCCCGAACTGGTCATTCCAGAGGGCAGACCCTCGGAGTAGACGAAGCGGTCGACCTCGAGCTCGCCCGCCTCCGTGTCGGCGTAGAGCGCCACCTCCACGGGGACCGCCAGGTCTTCGGGCGAGGCGTTGACGAGACGCACCACCACCTCGACCGTCCCGGCCGCGCAGTCCTCGAGGCAGACGTCCACCAGCTCGATGCCCAGGTCGATGCCCGTCCCCCCCAGATCGGCGGCGATGGCGCTGTGCCAGGTGTTGTGCGTGGCGAAGCCGGGGGTGGCACCGGCGGGCACCGTGAGGTCGTCGTTGATGTTGGAGATGTCGTAGGCGTGTTGGTTCCACAGCTTGCGGGCCGGGCGCCAGGACTCCGTCAGGTCACCAAAGCTCGAGATGGCGGCGCCGAAGCTGTTGTGGCAGACGATGATCTCGGCTTGGTCGTCGGCGTCCACGTCGGCGATGGTGGGGTAGTCCATCATGGTGTTGGAGCCGTGGCCCGTGTCGTAGAACTTGAGCGCCCCGGTGTCGCCGTCGAAGACCGACATCTGCAGCTCGTCGATGTAGACGACGTCGAGCCGCCCGTCCCCCTCGAAGTCGAAGAAGCTGGCCCCCGTGGCCCCCGACTCGTCGGTCACCGGCGCCGTCCAGAACACGCTGCCGTCGGCGTGGAAGACCGTCAGCACGTTGCCGCCGGCCGTGACGATCTCCGGGCTGCCGTCCTGGTCGAGGTCGGCGATGCCCGCCGTCGACAGGATGTTGGCCCCCGTGATCTCGATGGGGCCCCAGAGCAGGCTGCCGTCGGTGTCGACCGCCCGCACCGTGTTGAAGGAGATGGCCACGAACTCGCCCTCGGGGTCGTCGTCGAGGTTGGCCACGCTGATCATCGCGTCGTTGGCCGAGGTGTCGATCCACAGGGCGTTGCCGTCCGGGTCGTACATGGCGTTGCCCACCACCACCTCGTCCACCCCGTCGAGATCGAGGTCGACCACCGCCGGCACGCTGGCCTCGACCACCACCAGCCCCCCGACCCCCGAGACGCCATAGGAGCCGCTGCCGTAGGCGCCGACCCCCCGGGTCGTGCCGTCCGTGCCGTTGAGGATGACGCGCCCGGCGATGACCTCGGCGAAGCCGTCGGCGTCCATGTCGCGGATGTTGGGGGCCGTGGCCCAGTTGAAGTCGAGCTTGGTGAAGCTCTCGGACTGCCAGAGCAGGGTGCCCGCCGCGTCCCAGGCCTGGACGGCGTACTCGCCGTCGCCGAAGAAGAGTCCGCTGACGATCTCGCGCACGGTCACGATCTCGGCCGCCCCGTCGCCGTCGATGTCGCCCACGGCCGGCGGCGAGCCGAAGGCCATCTGGGCGTCGGTGCGCTGCCACTCGAGGGCGCCGGTGGCCCCGTCGAGCACGGTGAGGTGGCCCGGGGGGTTGAAGAAGTTGGGCAGCAGGTTGAAGACGACCTCGGGCATGCCATCCTGGTCGAGGTCGGCCACGATGGGCTGGGAGAGGCAGCCCTGGCCGGCGCCGTGGGTCCACTCGGCGTAGGGCCGGAAGCCCCCCTCGGGCGGGCTGCCACAGACGTCGTCGAGGGCGCGGGCCTCTGCGGGCAGGTCGAGCTCGGGACAGCTCGGCGGCGGGTCCTCCTCTTCGGGCGGCGCCGTGTCGGTCCCCTCGGGCACGGCCGAGTCCTCGCCCCGGGCCGCGGCGCCGGGCTTGTTGTTGAGGTTGTAGTCCGAGCAGGCCGCGAGCAGCAGCAGGACGGCGGGGAAGAACAGGGGCCGAGATGGCATGGCGGGACTCCAGGACCGCGGGAGGGTACCGCAGCCCGGCCCCCCGGCACACCCGCCCGTGCGGGGGCCCAGAAGATTGTCAGGTGGCCGCGGAAGGCCGGGTGGTAGGCTCGCGGACCACCGCCCCGGGGTCCCCATGCGCCGCTCCTTCCTGCTCGTCGCCCTGCTCGTCGGCTGCAACCCCGACGCGGGGCTCAAGGTGAACAACTCGCTGCCCACGGCGAGCATCACGGCCCCCTCGGATGGCACGGCCCTGCTCGAGGGGACCGCCCTCGAGATGGCCGGCACGGTCGGCGACCCCAACGACGCCACGGCGAGCCTCTCGGCGGCCTGGTGGGTGGACGGGGCCGAGCTCTGCGCCGCGGCCGCCCCCGCCGCCGACGGCAGCACCACCTGCAGCGCCGTGCTCGCGCCGGGCCCCCACACCCTCGTGCTCGACGTGCGCGACCCGGCGGGCGCATCGGCTCAAGACACCGTAGAGGTCGATATTCTCGAGGGCGACACGCCCCTCGTCCAGCTCCTCAGCCCCGACGGCAGCGGCCGCCACTACGCCGGCACCCCCATCGCCTTCAGCGCCACCGTGGCCGACACCGAAGACGCCGCCGACGCCCTGGTGCTGGCCTGGTCCAGCTCGCTCGAGGGGGCCCTCGCCCTGCCCGCCGCGGCCAACTCGGACGGCACGGTCGGCGGCAACCTCGCCCTCGGCGAGGGCACCCACGAGCTGACCCTCTCCGCCACCGACAGCGCCGACCACACCGGCTCCGACAGCGTCAGCGTCACCGTCGGCCCCGCGAACCGCGCCCCCGACTGTGGGGTCACGAGCCCCGAGAGCCCGGCCATCGCCGAAGAGGGCGCCACCGTGAGCTTCGCGGGCACGGCCACCGACGCCGACGAGGCGGCGAGCGCCCTGGCGGTCACCTGGACCAGCGACAAGGACGGCCCCCTCGGCACCAGCACCGCCGACAGCGACGGCAGCCTCAGCTTCGCCACCGCCGCCCTCTCGGTCGACACCCACACCGTCACCCTCCGGGTCGAAGACGAGCTGGGCGAGGTCTGCACCGACAGCGTCGTGGTCACCGTGGGCAACCGCCCCGACGTCCAGATCGACAGCCCCCTGGGCGGCACGGTGGTCAACGCCGGCACCTCCCTCACCTTCGCGGCCACGGTCTCCGACGCCGAAGACCCGGCCATCGACCTCGAGCTGGCCTGGGTCTCGGACGTGGACGGCGGCCTCGACACCACCGCCGCCGACAGCGCCGGCCTCGCCACCTTCCAGACCGCCACCCTCTCGGCCGGCACCCACATCGTCACCCTCGACGCCACCGACACGGCGGGCTTCGTGGGCCGCGACACGGTGAGCTTCACGGTCAACGGGCTGCCCACGGCCCCGGGCATCGAGCTGCGCCCCGACCCCGCACTGACCACCGACGACCTCAGCGTCGCCATCGTGACGGACGCGACGGATCCCGAGGGCAGCAGCCTCGCCTACCAGTACGTCTGGTCGAAGGACGGCGTCGTCCAGAGCGCCCTCACCAGCGCCACCGTGGGCGCCAGCAACACCGCCCGGGGCGAGACCTGGTCGGTGGCGGTCTCGGCCGACGACGGCACGGGGGTCGGCCCCGCCGCGACGGCCAGCGTGGTGGTGGGCAACACGCCCCCCGCGGTCACGGGCATCACGATGACCCCGAGCCCGCTGACCACCGACGACGTGCTCACCCCCGTCATCGCGAGCACGGACGCCGACGGCGACCCCCTCAGCTTCGCCTTCGCCTGGGCGGTCAACGGGGTGGCCCTCACGGCCACCGGCTCCACCCTCGACGGCGCCACCCACTTCGACCGGGGCGACACGGTCACGGTCACGGTCACCCCCTCCGACGGCACCGACACGGGCAGCCCCGTCTCGGCCAGCGTCACCGTCGCCAACAGCGCCCCGGCCGTGGCCTCGGTCACCCTGAGCCCCTCCACTGTCTACACCGACGACGTGGTGGCGGCCCTCGCCGGCGCGACCAGCGACGCCGACGGCGACCCGGTGACCCTCAGCTACGCCTGGACGGTGGACGGGGTCTCGACGGGCACCACCGCCACGACCCTCGACGGCAGCACCCACTTCGACAAGGGCGAGGTGGTGCGGGTGGTGGTCACCCCCAGCGACGGCACCGACACCGGTGCCACGGTCGCCGCCAGCGCCACGGTCGCCAACAGCGCCCCCTCGGCCCCGGCCATCGCCCTCGACCCGCTGGGCCCCGAAGAGGGCCTCGACGACCTGATCTGCGAGCTGAGCACCGCCGCGGTCGACCCGGACGGCGACCCCATCACCTACACCTTCGAGTGGGAGGTCGACGGCACGGCCTACCCGGACGGCGACACGGGCTCGGGCTGGCTCGGCCCCTTCACGACCACCCTCACCGACGACTCCGTCCCGGGCGCCGACCTCTTCGAGGGCGAGCAGTGGACCTGTGGCGTCACGGCCAGCGACGGCACCGACACGAGCGCCCGGGTCGAGGCCACCACGACCGTGGCCTCCTCGTCGACCTGCGGCAACGGCACCCTCGACAGCACCGAAGAGATCGACCCGGCCCCGGGCCCCTTCTCGACGGTCTCGGCCGACCTCGGCACCTGCCGCTGGGACTTCTCGGGCGTGGAGCAGCTCTACTGCAACGGCTCCTGCACCTGGGCGGGCGGCTCGGGCTGCGACCAGGCCGACGCCGACATCCTCTGCAAGCTGGTCACCGACAACCCCGCCGCGACGGCCATCTCGTGGACGGCCACCACGGCCCTGAGCACGGGGGGCTTCCCCTGCACCCCCCTCGGCTACGGCACCACCATCAACGTGAACAACCGCGGGGTCAGCGTTCCCGTCAGCTGGCAGGACGCGAGCATCCTGGGCAACCACGGCCCGGGCGCGGTCGTCGCCTACCCCATCTGCAACGACCCATGAGCCCGGCACCGGGCGCCCCCCGGCGGGCGCGGCCCCTCCGGATGCCCCGTCCCCAGCCCCAGAGCGGGCCTGCGGGGCGCCCTCTCCGGGGTTAGGCAGCCGCGTCCCTCCGCCGCCGCCCTCCGCGGGGGCCCGCCTCCTGCCCCGGTCTCCCATGCTGCCCTCCCGCCGGCCGTCCTGGCCCTCTCTGCTCCGGGCCTCCGCCGCCCTCGCGCTCGGCCTCGCCCTGGCCCCGGTGGCCGCCGCCGACCCGGCCGCGCCCCCCGCCGCCGCCGAAGACGCCGCCGAAGAGGCCGCGCCGCCCACCGCGCTCGAAGAGGGGGTGGCCGCGCTCCAGAACAAAGACACGGCCGGCGCCCTCGCCGCCTTCCAGCGCTGCCTCGACACCGCGCCCGCCGGCGGCCCCGAGGCGACCAATTGCCGCTGGGAGCGGGGCTGGGTCTGGTGGATCCAGGGCGACTGGACCAAGGTCGTCGCCGACTGGGAGGCCGTGGCCACGGTCGACCCGGGCCGGGAGGGACTCGAGCGCTACCTTGCCCAGGCCCGCGACAACCTCGGCCTCGAGGCCATCCTCGCCAAGGGACGCGAGGGCGCCGCCCCCACCTACCGCTCGACCGCCCCGGCCGGCGCCACCCTGCGGCTGCGGGCCGTCGGCGACCTGATGATCTCCACCGACTTCCCCTCCGGTGCCGAGAACCCCGACATCGCCACCACCTTCGTCGACGTGGCCGCCTGGCTCAAGGACGCCGACCTCACCTTCGGCAACCTCGAGGGGCCGGTCTGCGACGGGGGCAAGACCACCAAGTGCAAGCCGGGCCACAAGCCGGGCTCCTGCTACGCCTTCCGCACCCCCTCGCGCCATGCGCCGCTCTACAAGGACGCCGGCTTCGACGTCATGTCGACGGCCAACAACCACGCCGGCGACTTCGGCCCGGCCTGCCGCCTCCAGACCGAGTCGACCCTCGACCGCCTCGGCATCGCCCACACCGGCCGCCCTGGCGACATCGCCACGCTGACGGCCAACGGCCTCAAGATCGCCGTCGTCGGCTTCCACACCAGCCGCAACAGCCACTACGTCAACGACCACGAGCAGGCGGCCCTGCTGGTGCGGGCCCTGGCCACCGAGCACGACATCGTCATCGTGAGCTTCCACGGCGGCGCCGAGGGCAGCAAGGCGCTCCACGTTCCCCACGGCGGCGAGCGCTTCTACGGCGAGAACCGTGGCGACCTGCGCGCCTTCACCCACACGGTGGTCGACGCCGGGGCGGATCTGGTGCTCGGCCACGGCCCCCACGTGCTCCGGGGCATGGAGGTCTACAAGGGCCGTCTCATCGCCTACTCGCTGGGCAACTTCGCCACCTACGGCCGCTTCAACCTGTCGGGCAACCTGGGGGTGGGTGCCGTGCTCGAGGCCACCCTCGACAAGGAGGGGCGCTTCGCCGGCGGCAAGCTGCTGCCCACCCGCCAGGAGGGCGAGGGGGTGCCCGTGCGGGACGAGGCGGGCACGGCCGTCGATCTGGTGCGCAGCCTGAGCGCCGAGGACTTCCCGGGCACGGCGGTGCTGGTGGCGCAGGACGGCTCGCTCAAGGCGCCCTGAGCGCCCGGGCGGCCCCGCGGCTGTGAACGCCATGCCAAGGGCCCACGGACCGGGCCCGGCTGGGGTACCCTGGCGCCGTCTCTCACGCCCCGGAGCGTCCCCATGGCGCGCATCGCCCCTGCCTTTCTCCTCTCCCTCGGCCTGCTGGCCGCCTGTGACGACACCAAGAGCGCCGACGACGACGCTGCGGCCGAAGACGACGGCGGCAGCGACGGCAGCGACGGCAGCGACGGCAGCGACGGCAGCGACACCCCGGAGGCCGACGACGGCGAGGACGGCAGCGACGGCAGCGACGGCAGCGACGGCAGCGACGGCGACGACGGGGGCGAGGACGGGGGCGGCGACGACGGCACCCCGGCAGCCGACTCCGACGAGGACGGCGACGGGCTGACCTACGCCGAAGAGCTCGAGCAGGGCACGGATCCGGACGTGGCCGACACCGACGAGGACGGCCTCAGCGACGGCGACGAGGTGGCCGAGGGCTCCGACCCCACCAACCGCTGGAGCTGGCCGGGCGACGGGGTCTGGCCCGACATGTCGGCCCACCAGACCGAGGAGGGCGAGCGCTACGCCATGGACGCGGTCATCCCCGACTTCACGGCCGACGACCAGTACGGCAACCCCGTGTCGCTCTACCAGTTCGCCGGCTCGGTCATCCTCGTCGACCTCTCGGCGGGCTGGTGTGGCCCCTGCCAGATCGTCGCCGACCAGGCCGAAGAGATGTGGCACGAGGAGCGCGACCGCGGCTTCGTCATCATCCACGCCATGATCGACGACTACCGGGGCTCGGGCTCGGCGAGCCTCTCCTTCCGCGAGGACTGGGCCAGCAGCTTCGACCTCACCTTCCCCGTGGTGGGCGAGGGGGGCGTGGGCGGCCTCTACGCCGGGCTCTCCCGCGCGGGTCTCTACGAGGGGGCCATCCCCTTCATGTTCATCGTCAAGCAAGACATGACCATCAACAAGACCTTCACGGGCGCCGGCGTCGAAGACGGCGTCATGCGGCGGGTGGCCGCCCTGCTGGACGCGGCCGAAGAGGGCTGATCCACGGCGGCCCTCCGTGGGCCTCTCCCCTGCGCCCGACCCCGGCACGCCCGGCGGTCGGGCGCTGCCGTTCTCGGGCCCCGTCCCGACCCGACCCGACCCGCGGCGCACGCTCGATCCCGCGTGACGGGGGCCGCGGCCGGACCTACGGTCAGACCACCGGTCTAATCCCGGCCGCCTCCCCCTTCCGGAGTCCCCGATGGTTGCCCCGACCCCGCTGCCCGCCCCGGCCCCGGCCGCGTCCCCGCGGCGCTTCCCCGACACGATGACCCTCGGCGCGGCCATCGCGCTGCACCACGCCCGGCTGGGCCCCCAGCAGGCCGGCGGCGGCGCGACCCCGGAGACCACCGCGGCCCTCTTCGCCGGACACGACGCCTGCCACGCCATCTTCGACTGCGGCACGGACCTGCGGGACGAGACCCGGGTCGACCTCTGGACCCTCGCCGCCACGACGATGACGACCCGCCGCTACCTCGACTACCTGCAAGCCCCCGAGGTGACGGCCCTGCTGGCGGGCATCTCGCTGGGGGCCCTGCTGCGGGCGCTGCCGGCCATGGCAGCGGACGGGATCCGGATCTGGTGGCGCGGCCGCGGGGCCCGTCCCTGGGACTTCGACGCCTGGGCCGACCACCTCGACGAGCCCCTCGGCGACATCCGCGCCCGCTGCGGCATCGCGCCGCTTCCGGCCCGCTGAGGCCCGGCCCGCTCGCCCCCGCCCCTGCCGATGCCGTACCATGGAGGGCCCCCCGCCCCGGCGCCGCCCGTGCCCCACGCCCCGCTGCCCGACCGCCAGGACCACCGCCGCGACCGCGACAGCGCCGTGCGCAGCGCCCTCCGCAAGGTGCGGCTGCTGCGCCACCTCCGCTGGCCGCTGGCGGCCGAGACCCGCTTCCTCGACGGCGTCGCGGCGGGCCGCATCGCGCCCCCCGGGGTGGAGATCCCGCCCGTGCCACCGACCGTGCCCGACGCCGAGCTGGTCGCGCTCCAGGCCACCCTCGACCGGGCCGACCCCGCCCTCGACTTTCTCTGGCGCACGGTCGAGTCGGCCCGCCAGACCCAGGCCCTGACCGCCGCCCTGGGCACGGCCGACTTCGTCCGCATCGGCGTCGAGATGTACGGCCAGCCCGGCGCCGCCGTCGCTGCCGGCGCCCCCTCGGCCATCGACGGCGCCCACCACTTCCTCGCGGTCACCCGCCGCCTCGACGTCGCCCCGCCCCAGCCTGCGCTCGACGCCGCGGCCGCGGCGGCCTGGATGGCCGAGCAGACCGCGGCCGCCCTCTCCGACCCGCCGATGCTCATCGAGCTCGACGAGGGCCTCGCCAGCCTCGCCACCGCCGGCGCCACCCGCATCCGGCTGCGGGCCGACGCCCGCTTCAGCCCCCTCCAGCTCACCCAGCTGCTCCAGCACGAGGCCCTCGTGCACGCCGCGACCCGGCGCAACGGCGAAGACCAGCCCGTGCTCGGCGCCCTGGCCATCGGCCCCGCCCGCACCACCCAGGCCCAGGAGGGGCTCGCCACCTTCGCCGAGCTCATCACCGACTGCATGGACCTCCACCGGCTGCGCCGCATCGCGCTGCGGGTGGTGGCCCTCCAGATGGCCCTCGAGGGCGCCGACTTCGTCGAGCTCTGGCAGTGGTTCCGCGAGCAGGGCCAGTCGGCCGAAGAGAGCTACCACTCCACCCGCCGGATCCTGCGGGGCGGCGACGCAAGCCCCGGCCACGGGGTCTTCGCCAAGGACGGCGTCTACGTGAAGGGGCTGCTGCGGCTGCACGCCGTGCTGCTGGCCAGCCTGCGCGAGGGCGACCGCCAGCTTCCCGAGCGGCTCTTCCTCGGACGGCTCAGCCTCGGCGACGCCGTGCGGCTGCGCCCGCTCTTCGAGGACGGCACCCTCGTCGCGCCGGCGCGGGTGCCGGCCTGGGCCGCCCAGCGGGAGTGCCTCGCCGCCTTCCTGAGCTTCTCGGCCCTGACGACCCGCTTCGAGCTCGACGCCCTCAGCCTCGCCCACTTCGCCGAGACCCCCTGAGCCCGGCCGCCCCAGAGCGGCCCGGACGGCTCAGAGAAACCCGGACGGCTCAGAGAAACCAGCGGTCCTCGGCGGCGGCGGCCTCGGTGCGCCGGGCCTGGGCCACGGCCACCACCGGGCGCGCCGGCTCCCACCAGGGGCCCGGCCCGGCGGCCGCGGCCACGGCCTGGGCGGCCTCTTGCCACGCCGCATCGGCCTGGGCCCGGGCCCGCACGGCCACCGCCCGGCGGGCCTCGGCGTCGTCCCGGGCCTGGCCTGCGGCGGTCATGCGGGCGATGGCGTCGGTGATGCCCGCGAGGGCCGGGGCCACCGCGGCCGGGGCCCCATCGACCTGGGCCGCGAGGGCGGCCAGCGCCGGCGCGCCGGTGGCGTTGTCGGCGTAGGGGTCTTGCCAGGCGCGCAGCCCCGCGGCCAGGGCCGGGCCCAGCCCGTCGACCGCCGCCACCCCCGGATCGGCCACGGCCGCCTCCACCGCCGCCTGGAGCCCGGCGGCGGCGCGCACGGCCTCCTGCTCGTGGTCGAGGTCGCGCCGGTCGGCCCCCGCCTCGAGCTGCAGCGCCGCCTCGAGCCGCTCGGTGGCCCCCCGCAGGGCCGCCACGGCCGCGAAGACCCCGGGGCGGGCGCCGCAGCGGTCGAGGATGTCGCCGGCGACCATGCGGGTGGCGGTGAGGGCCTCGGGGCCGTCGAGGGCGGCGACCGCAGCGGGCAGGGCGGGATCGAGAGAGGGCATAGACAGCTCGGGCCAGAGGGGAAGGGGGCGGGACGGGGGCTCAGTCGGCCGGGCGGGCCTCGAGGGCGGCGTCGAGCCAGTCGAGGCCGCCGCCGCCGAGCTGGACGGCCTGGACCGTGCCAGCGGGGTCGATGAGGAAGGTGGCGGGCACCCCGGGCAGGGCCAGGGTCTCGAGGATGGCGGGCCCGGCCCAGAGCCCGGTCGCCCGCTCGGCGTCGCCCAGCCAGCGGCCCCAGTCCGGCGGCGCGTCCTCGACCGAGACCACCACCAGCGAGAGCCCCGCCTCGGCGGCGACCCGGTCCTTGAGCGCCGGCAGCCCCTCGACACAGGGCCCACACCAGGCGGCCCAGAAGTCGACCACCCGCCAGCCCGCCACCGACGAGATGCGCGCCCGGCCGCCCGGTCCGAGCAGCTCGAGGTCGGGCAGCGGGTCGCCCACCCAGGTGGCGGCGAGGATGTCTTGGGCGCCCGCGCCCCCGGCGGCCCCCTCGGGCCGGTCGGCCGGCAGCACGACGGGCTCCATGCGCGCGGGCGGCTGGGGCCGCTGGGCGGCGATCCAGGCCTCGAGGCCCCCGGGCTGCCAGCGGTGGCCGGTCCAGAGGGCAGCGGCGGCCTCGGTCGCGGCCGCGATGAGCGCCAGGTCGTCGTACTCCGGATCGGCGACGGCGAGGCCCCGGCCCAGGTGGAACAGCGCCTCCTCCTCCTGGTCCAAGGCCACGAGCACCAGCCCCAGGTGCATGTGGAGCGAGCCGCTCTCGCTGCGCAGCAGGAAGAGCGCCCGCCGCAGCTCGTCTCTGGCCTCGTGCAGCCGGCCCTTCCGGTAGAGCAGCCAGGCCCGGGTGTCGCGCATCAGCCCCTCTTCGTGGGCCGACCAGTCCCGGTGGGTCGACCAGGCGCCGAGCCCGCCGGCCCGGGCCGAGAAGGCCGGCGGCGTGGCCAGGGCGGCCGTGATGGCCTCGAGGGCGAGGTCGACCTTCTTGTCTTGCTCGGCGGCGGCCCAGGCGAAGCGGTTGGCCGCCGTGCGGTCGGTGGGATCGGCCAGCCAGGCGTCTTCGTAGGCGGCCAGCGCCTTCGCCCCCCGGTCCATCGCGGCGTAGACGGCCCCGAGCTGGCCGTGCCAGGCCGCCAGCGCCTCGGGGGTCGGGGGCAGCTCGCTGCGCAGGGCCTTGAGGGCGTGCAGCGCGACCCGGGGCTCGTCGTGGCGGGCGGCCTCGTGAAGCCGCCGCAGCAGCTCGGCCTCGAGGGCCGGCGCCGGGGGCATCCAGGCCCGGGTGCCGTCGCTCTGGTGGTCGCCGTGGGTCCAGCCCGGCTGGAGCTGGTCCATGCGCCGGGCCAGGCCCCGCTCGTCCCGCCCCTGCCAGCGGGCCACCTGGAGGGCGCCGTAGACCGCCATGGGGTCGTCGCTCTCGCCCGCCCGCTGGGCCGCCGCCTCGAGGGCGAGCCGGGCGATCGGCAGCCCCGGCCCCGAGAGCCGCGCCGCGAAGAGGTTGCCCGGCAGGGCCAGGGCGGCCGGGTGGGCCCGGTACCAGTCCTCGAGCCGATAGGCGTCACGCTCCTCGAGAACACCTTCTTTTACGATATCTTGGAGAATCCAGAGCTCGGCCTCGGGGGCGGTGGCGGGGTCGACCGCGGGCACGAGGGGGGCCGGCGTCCAGCCACAGGGCTCCGCGAGGCGGCGCTCGATCGCGGTCGAGGCCATGGCCCAGGGCGCCGGGGGCCGCGGGAACAGCAGGGGCTCGAGCTCGCCACAGTCCGGGCCGGGGCCCGCCGCCAGGGCCGCCGCCAGGGCCAGCCGCAGCTCGGGGTCGTCCGGCTCGGCCTCCCAGCGTGGCCGCAGCCCGGCCACCAGCTCGGGCCCCTCTCCGAGCCCGCGCACCCGGGCCTCGACATGGAGGGCCACCGCCTCGGGCCGGCGCCGGGGGGCCGCGCTCCAGTCCTGGTGGAGCCACGCGGCGGTCAGGGCCACCGCCCGCTCCGGGTCGCCGGTCTCGAGGGCGTGGCGGGCCCGCCAGAGGGGGTCTTCCCCGGCCGCCGCAGCGGTCGAGAAGGCCCACGACAGCGTCAGGGTCAGCAAGCGGGGGCGGGGCATGGCACTCCCGGTGGCGGGCGGGCAGGGAGGAGGGTGGGCGGGGGGGCGCCGGGGGCCGGCTGTGGTCCCCATCATGGCAAGGGGGGCACAGAGGCATTAGGCGCGCCGCCGTGAAGTGGTATCGCGACCGACAGCTCTGGGTGGCGCTCACCCTGGGCACGCTGCTGCGCGTGGTTCCCGCCCTCGTGTGGTGGGACGATGGCTGCGTGCGCGACGAGTGCACCTACATCCGGCTCTCCCAGCGCTTCGCCGACGGCGAGGGCATGACCGCCTCCGTGGGCTGGCTCTGGGCCCCTGGCTATCCCGTGCTGCTGGGCATCATGCGCCAGTTCACGGGCTTTGCCTCGACGATCAAGGGCTTCCAGGTCTTTGCGGCCATCGTCAACACGGTGCTCATCTACCTGCTGACGGCCCGGGCCTTCGCCGGCCGCGAGGGCCCGAAGCTGCTCCGGCCCCGCCGCACGGCCATGTGGCTCTACACCCTCAGCCCCCACATGGCCTTCTTCGCCACCCGCCTGTGGTCCGAGACCCTCTACACCACGGTGCTGCTGGGCGCGCTGCTGCTGCTGCTCAAGGCCCGCGACGCGCTCGAGGCCGAGCCCACGGGCCCCCGTCCCCTGGCCATGGCCGCCGGGGTGGGCGGGCTGGTGGGCATCTGCGTGCTCTTCCGGGGCGTCGCCACCTACATGCTGCCGATCTTGCTGGTCGGCATGCTCTGGCAGCACCAGCGCAAGGCCCGGGCCTGGGCCCAGGCCGGCCTGCTCGCCCTCGCCGCCGTGCTCGTCGTCGCCCCCTACAGCATCCACGCCTCGAACAAGTTCGGCGCGCGCATCATCTCGGACTCGACCATGGGCCAGATGATGTGGCTGGGCAACAACGACTTCGAGCCCATCACCTTCGACTACGGCAACGGCAAGCTCTCCCAGCGGGCCTTCAACCGCACCCGGCGCACCGGCCGCCGCCCCTGCGGCGACAAGGACGACGCCATCGGGCGCGAGAAGTGCCAGAAAGAGGCGGGCATCGCCTGGATCCAGGACCACCCCGTCGAGTTCGTGCGCCGCATGCCGCTCCGGGTGGCCCAGCTGATGAACCCCCACTCCCTGCTCACCCGCCACCTCCGGTGGGGGCGCTGGCCGGGCATGCACCAGCTCACCGACGAGGCCATCATCCTCGCCGGCGCCCTCCACTCCCTGCTGGTGATGTTTCTGGGCAGCTTCGGCCTCGTGGCCCGGGGCCGGGGCGCCCAGCCCCTCGTCTTCGGCGGCATCCTCGTCTACCACTGCGCCGCCATCTCCGTGCTCGCGGGCCTGTCGCGCTACCGCGTGCCGCTCGAGCCGCTGCTGATGGTCTACGCCGCCGGGGTCATCGCCGCGCCCCGGCTCACCATCGACGAGCTGTGGGGCTCGAAGAACCACTGGCGGGTCGCCCTGGCCGTGGTCGTGATGTCCGTCGTCACGCCGCTCATCCTGTGGTACCTGCCCGCAGGGTGGCCCTGGTGGCGCACCTGGTAGGAGCAACGATGTCCCTGGTCCGCCCCCTGGCCCCCCTGGCCCTGCTCACGGCCTGCAGCTGGGGCCAGCCCGGCGCCCTGCCTGCGGGCGATCCAGGCCAGCCCGACGTCATCCTCGTCAGCATCGACACGCTGCGGGCCGACCACCTCGGCGCCTACGGCCACGTCCGCGACACCAGCCCCTTCATGGACGAGCTGGCGAAGGACGGGGTGCGCTTCTCCTTCGCCCGCAGCGCCTCGCCCTGGACCCTGCCGAGCCACACGACCATGCTCTCGGGCCAGCTGCCCATGACCCACAAGGTCATCGAGGACAGCCTCCAGCTCGACCAGGCCGTGCCCGTGCTGCCCGAGCGCATGCAGAGCGCCGGCTACACCACGGCGGCCTTCGTCTCGACCTTCTACGTCTCCTCCCAGTTCGGCTTCGACCGGGGCTTCGACCACTTCGACGACTTCGACATCCACGACCCCAAGGTCAACCTGCGGGGCACCGTCGACATGGACGACGTGGTCGACGCCACCCTGCGCTGGTGGTCCGAGCGCAAGGCCGGCGAGCCGGTCTTCCTCTTCCTCCACACCTACGACGTCCACTACGAGTACGACCCGCCGGGCGACTACGCGACGCTCTTCGACCGGGCGCCCACGAGCGACGACACGAAGTACAAGAACTACTTCCACTTCAAGAAGCACCTGCCCGACGAGGCCCAGCTCGCCCACCAGCGCGCCCAGTACGACGAGTCCATCCGCTATGTCGACGACCAGCTCCGGCGGCTCCGCGACGCGGCGGCGGCGGCGGGGCGCGAGGTGCGCTTCATCATCACCTCCGACCACGGCGAGGAATTCGGCGAGCGCGGCTCGTGGGGCCACGCCCACACCCTCTACGCCGAGCAGCTCCACGTCCCGCTCATCATGAGCGGCGGCGGGCTGCCCGCGGGGGTCGTGGTCGACGGCGCGGTCGGCACCCAAGACATCGCCCCCACCCTCGCCGCCTGGGCCGAGCAGCCCCCCCTCGCCGCCGACGGCTGGGACCTCGCCCCGGCCATCGCCGGCACCGAGCTGCCCGCGCGCCCCTTCACGGCCGAGACCACCCGCTTCAAGACCAACCGGCTCGGCCTCTACGAGGCGGGCCTGCGGCTCGAGTGGGACGTCAAGGACCAGACCCTCGAGCTCTTCGACCCCCACAGCGACCCCCGCGAGGAGCACGACCTCGCCGCCGACCGCCCCGCCGAGGTGCTGCGCCTCCAGAAGCGGCTGCTCGAGGTGGTGGGCGAGCCCTGGCAGGCCCGCACGGCCGGCACGGTCAAGTCCGGGGGCGCCATCTTCAAGGACGGCCGCATGTGGGGCCACAAGCTCGTGGTCCAGCCCGGCGACACCTTCCTCGTGCTGCCCTACGACGCGAAGCTGCGGCTCGTGGCCGACGGCACGACCCACGGCCCCTGGACGGGGGTGGGCGGCACGAGCCCGGCACCCGACGCGCCCCTGGCCTGGCTCGGCAGCAAGACCGGCGGCGTCGAGATGGACGACGACCAGGCCAAGATGCTCCAGGCCCTCGGCTACATCCAGGGCGACGAGGGCGACGAGGACGGGGCCCCCGAAGACGCGGCCCCCGAAGACGCGGCCCCCGACGGCCCCGCGCCCAGCGACGCGGCCCCCGACGGCACGGACCCCGAAGACCCGAAGAAGAAGAAGAAGCCCGCCGCCGGCACCCCGGAGGCCGGCGATGCGCCCCAGTAGCCCCGCCGGCCGCGCCGGCGGGCCCCTCCTCGCCCTGCTCGCCGCCGCCAGCGCCCCCGCCGCCGCCGCGCCCCAGGCCTGGATCGAGGACCACTACGCCATCGACCCCGAGACGCCCCCCCGGGCCACCGTCGTGGGCCACCGCGAGGTGCTGGCGGCCTGTGCGGGGGTGCGGGCCCTGCGCGACGCCGCCATGGCCTGCCCCCTCGACCACCAGCTCGCGCTGCGGGGCCTGCCGGCCCTCGCCGAGGTCTGTGCCGAGACCGCCGGCGGCATGGCCCCGCCGGGCGGCGCCTTCCCGGTGCCCCACCCCGTCACCCTCAGCGCCGCCGCCGAGGCCGCCGCCGCCCTCGCCACCCGCCTGGGCGCCGCCTGTGGCTACCAGCTCGAGGCCGCGAAGGTCGGCGACGAGCTCCAGATCCGCGCCCCGGCCGACTCGGGCGCCGTCGAGCTGCGCCTCGGCTGGCACCCCTCCGAGCTCGACACGGTGCGCTGGCTGCAGCCCCTGCACGGCGAGGCCCCCGCCGCCGGGCTCGTGACCCGCACGGTGCCCCTCGGCACCATCCGCCCCGAGGGCGGGGTGCGCGCCTTTGACCTGAGCGTCGAGATCCTCGACAAGGACGGCGCCGCCCCCCGGGTGCGGCTGCCCGTCGAGCTGCGGCCCGAGCTCGAGGCCCCCCTGCTCGGGCCGATCCTCGAGGTCGCCGTGGGCACGGCCCAGGGGGTGCGCCCCCTCACCGATCTCGCCATGCCCCCGGTGGACGAGGCGGCCCTGGCCCGGGCCCTGCCCCGGCCCACGCTGCCCGATCCCCTCGATCTGGTGGGCCGTCCGGCCGCCGGCAGCGGCGAAGACCGGGCCGGGCTCCGGGCCGCCAGCCGGGCCTGCCGCGACACCGCCGCCCGGGCCCTCGCCCCCCGGCTCTGCGCCTGGTTCACCGGCCCCGACGCCAGCGGCCGCCGCCCCGAGCGCTTCGAGGCCCCCGTGCTCGCGGCCGCCGCCCGGGACGACCTCGTCGCCTTCGCCCGCAACCTCGGCGAGTCCATCCTCTACACCGAGCTGTCGCGGCCCGCGGCCGAGGTCTCGTGGATGCGCCTCGACGGCGCCGCCGCCCTGGCCGCCGTCGGGGGCATGGTCGAGGCCGTGCTCGGCGGCACCCCGCCCCGCAGCGCCGTGGCCGGCTGGGCCCGCCAGCGGCCGCCCGTGCTGCCCGACGGCCGCCAGATGGGCCTCTACAGCGCCGAGGGGGTCGTCGCGACCCCGGTGAGCGCCCTGCTCTACACCGCCTCGCTGATCGTCGCCTCGGGCCCCGAAGACACCGTCGAGCTCTCGACCCTCGCCACGGGCCTGCCGACCGTGCCCGGGGTGCGGGCCGACGCCCCGACCGGTGCCGGCGCCATCGCCGTGGCCGCCAACCTCTCCCGGCCCGAGAACCTGCCGGCCGGGGTCTCCGTGCCCTGGACGGGGGCCGCCCGCCCCATGGCCGGCGCCGCCGAGCTCGGCTGGATCCGCGAGCTCGCCGCCCGGCTGCTGTCCAGAGCGGCCCGCGCGAGCGCCGACAACGCCGTCTCCAGCGCCATTCCCGGCGACGACCGCGCCGCGTCACGGGCCCGGGGGGCCGGCCGCCGCCTCGCCGAGGCCATCCACGACGGCGTCGTGCTCGCCAGCGCCCTGCCCGCCAACGACGTGGCCCTCGCCGGCGCCGCGCCCACCGAGGCCGTCCACAGCCTCGCCCGGGCCGGCGAAGACCTCGTGGCCCGCCTCGGCGGGGACGCACCCGCCGCCGCCGCTGCCGAGGCCGGGCGGATCGTCGTCGGCGAAGAGCTCGGCGACCGCTTCGTGGCCCCGCCCCCGGGCACCTTCTCCGTCGCGGCGCTGCTCGCCCGGCTCACGGGCGCCTGAGTCCCCGACGCATTCGGGTCAAGCAGGGCTGCGGACATTCCGAAAAGCGAGGGCAAACCTCCCGCGTCGACGGAGTGCCCCCATGGAATTCATCCTCTACTTGCACCGCACCCAGCAGCTCGGCGACGCCGCCGCCATGCACATCCTCCAGACGTGGGCCGCCCGCCGTCCCCTCATCGGCAGCGTGGCCGTCAAGAAGGGCATGTTGTCGGTCAAGGACGTGATGGCGATCGTGTCGGCCCAGGCCGTGGCCCCACGCCGCCGCTTTGGCTCCACCGCCGTGGCCCTCGGGCTGCTCACCGAGCTGGACGTGCGGCGGCTGCTGCGCGAGCAGGCCCGCCTCCAGCCCGAGATCACCGAGGTCTTCGAAGAGCTCACGGGCCGCCCGGCCCAGCCCCTGGTCGAGGCCTGGACCGGCCAGCTGGCCGCCTGAAGCCCGTGCTCAGTGGGCGCCGGCGGCGACCGCTCCGTCTTCAGGGGCCGCCGCCTCCTCCGCGTCGGGCGCGGCCGGCTTGAGCATGACCCGGGCCGCCGAGGGGAAGATGAGGCTCGCCAGAATGCCCGCCGTGATGACGACGGCCTGGGTGTCGGGATCCACGGCGCCCGCGCGGGTGCCGAGGTCCATGATGGCGATGACCAGGGTGAGCGGCGCGGCGAGCAGGGCCGAGGTGGCGACCACCTGGCGGGTGGTGAGCCCCCGCAGGTAGAGCAGGGCCCCCGGCAGCAGCTTCACGGCGAACATGATGCCGATGATGCCCGCGATCCACAGGGCATTGTCGACCACCAGGGCCACCGAGATGCGCAGCCGCACGCCCACGTACATGAAGAACAGGGGCACGAAGAAGCCGTAGGCCATGCTCGCGAGCTTGTGCTCGAGGGCCTCGGCCTCGCGCACGACGAAGCTCAGCAGCGCGCCCGCCACGAAGGCCCCGAGGAAGGGCTCGACATGGGCCATCAGCGACAGGCCCACAAAGAGCAGCATGAGCCCGAAGCCCACCCGCACCCCCACCTCGGAGGGGTCGTCGTGGGCCACGAGGCGCACGAAGAGCTGGGGGTACCACCACAGCAGCGAGCGCAGCAGCGACAGCACCACCACGACCACCACACAGAAGCCGAAGACCCGGCCCGCGCCCTCGGCCAGCAGGGCCATGTCGCCGTGGGCGTGGTCGTGGATCTCGACCGCCGTGAGCAGCACGATGGTCAGCAGCTCGCCCATGGCCGCAAAGGAGATCATCGTGTTGCCCAGCTCGGTGCCGTTGAGCCGGGCCTCGCGCACCACCGCGAGCAGCAGCGGCACGGCCGTGGCCCCGACCGCCAGGCCGACCCAGATGCCCCAGCCGAGCAGCGAGGCCACCCCGAGGGCGAGGGCGAAGGCGATGCCCGCGAGGCTGAAGGGCAGCAACAGGCTGCGCAGGCCGCGCTTCTCGAAGCCGCGGAAGTCGATCTCGAGGCCTGCGAGGAACAGGAAGAGCGCGAAGCCCAGCTCGCTGAGGGCCGTCATGAAGGTGCTGTCGTCGCCCACGAGGCCCAGGCCGGACTGGCCGATGAGCACCCCGTAGAGGATCTCGGTGACCGCCACGGGGATGGCGATCTTGCGGGCGACGGCCGGCATGGCCATCGCGCCCGCCGTCATGAGGATCAGCGCCAGCGCCACATCACCGTGCATGGACTCTCTCTTCGGGACGGGTCGTCCCGGGACGGGGCGGCATCAGCGGTGGGCCGGGTTCCACGGCACCATCAGCAGCGAGCAGGGGGTGTCGTGGAGCAGGTAGAGCGAGATGTCGGGGGTCAGCAGGGTCGAGCGCCGGTCGGAGGAGGCCCCGATCACCAACAGGTCGAAGTCCTTGGCGTGGTGGCGGATGCGCTCGATGGGGTTGCCCTGGTCGAGGCGGC
Organism: Myxococcota bacterium; assembly: GCA_964226865.1. Classification (GTDB taxonomy): domain Bacteria; phylum Myxococcota_A; class UBA796; order UBA796; family UBA2385; genus CAXQUZ01. The sequence continues at coordinate 30,806 of CAXQUZ010000344.1, forward strand.
GCTCGACCTCGATGCCGTGCATGCGCGCCAGCCGGGAGATCTTCGCGGGCAGCTCGCGCTGTTCGGCCTGCTCGGCCTCGCCCTCGGCCAGGGCCGGCGCCGTGACGGTCAGCACGGTCAGGGCGGCCTTGGACTGGCGCGCGATGTCGATGGCGACCGAGGCGATCGACTCGGCGTGCTGCTCGAGGCCCACGGCCAGCAGCACCCGGGCGTAGGGGGCCGAGTTGCGGGCCACCAGCACGGGCACCTGGCTGGCGTGGATGAGCTCCATGCGCGACGAGCGGGTGAGGCCGATGCGGGCCGCCAGCGACACGGGCTTCGGGTCCAAGACAAGGATCCCGACGTTGTTCTCGGCCATGTGGCTCGAGATCTCTTCGCGGCTGCGCCGGGCGGGGTGGACGGCGGCGGCGTCGAGGCTGACCACCGCCTGCACGCAGGTGTGGTCGTGGACCCAGCCCGCCTCTTCGCGGGTCGTGTCGTCGCCGAGCATGCCGATCATGCAGCCGTACTGGCTCGGGAAGACCGGCCGCGAGCCCCGGATGAACTCGCCCACACCGTCGAGCACGTCGGGCTCGCCCACCAGCAGCACCCGGTCGCCGCTCTCGAGCACGGTCTCGCCGTGGGGCACGATGAGTGCGCCCTTGCGGTAGACGGCGGCGACCAGCCAGCGCTGGGGGTTGAGGTCCATGAGCTGGCGCCCCCGGGCGGGGCTGCCGTCGAGCACGGTGACCTGGCGCAGCTCGCCCTGGCCCATGCCGAGGGCCACCGCCCGGGTCTCGGTGGCCGCGAGCCGGTTCGTGGCCAGGGCCGCCGTGGCGGTGTGGGTGAGGATGACCTCTTCGGGCAACAGGCCGAGCTTCTCGATGTCGCGCTCGCCGTGGAGCTTCACGACCAGCTCTTCGACGCCGAAGTCCTGGCGGGCGAGGCGGGCCACCTCGCGGTTGACCGACTCGTCGCCCGTGAGCACGGCGAGCACGACCGCGCTCGACAGCCCGGCCCGCTCGAGCACGAGCCGGCGGGAGGCGTCGCCCACCATCGTGCGCACCGGCACGGCGACCCCGTCGGGACCGGGCCGGGAGTCGGGCACGAGGGCCAGCCGCCCGGCGGCGCTGTCGATGACCGTGATCTCCCATGCACGGGGCAGATCGCGGACGACGCGGCGCCCCACGCGCCCTGCGCCCACGACGATTACCTTTCGACTCGTCACCCGAGGCCTCCTGGTGGCATCCCCTGCCGGACCGGCGCAGCACCTGTAGGCACGCCGGCGGCGATGCCCACCGCTCTGTTCGGGCTATCCCGAAACACCGGCGCCGCTGCCCTGTGGGGAGGCCCGCCCTCCCCCCCGTCCCGCTCTGGCTCCGCGCCGGTGCCGCCGAGGTCCCCATGCCCCTGGTCGCCGTCCCCCTGGCCCTGCCGCCCCACCTCCACGAGCTGCGCGCCGGCGACATCGACGGCGACGGCCGGGACGAGCTGGTGATGGTGTCGCGGGTGCCCAAGGGCGCCCTGCCCGACGCGGTGACCCTCACGGTGGTGCACTTCGACGCCGCGGGGGCCGAAGAGGACCGCACCACCCTGCCGCTGGGCCAGGAGGCCCTGCTCTGGGACATCGAGGGCGGGCTCTGGGCCATGGACGGCGACGGCGCCCGGGCCCTCGGCACCGAGCGGGGGCCGGCCCTGCCCCGCATCGGCCGCCAGCGCACCCCCCTCGGCGGCCTCGGCCCCACCACCCCCGCCCCGGCCGACATCGCCGCCGACATCGACCACGACGGCATTCCCGAAGTCTTCGTCTTCGGCGGGGGCCAGCTCCACGCCTACAGCGCCGACGGCCAGGACCGGGGCGCCGTGCCCGCCCCCGGCAGCGGCGCCCTCGAGAGCCGCCGCAAGGCCGGCGCCACCCAGCTCATCGCCGCCGACCGGATGCCCCCCTTTGCCGTGGCCGATGCCGACGGCGACGGGCGCGACGACGTGCTGCTGCCCCGCAACGACACGCTCCAGGTCTACTTCACGGGCACCCGCATCGGCGAGCGCCAGGCCACCTGGGCCCTGCCCCTCGACCTCGCCCCCCGCAAGGACCCCGCCGCCCCCCGGGAGGGCGAGCGCCGCGAGCTCGAGGCCGCCTGGTTCCAAGACTTCGACAACGACGGCATGGTCGACCTCCTCGTCCACCAGTGGGTGGTGGGCAGCAGCTGGTTCGGGGCCACGGCCGAGCTGCTCTTCGCCCGGGGCACGGGCAGCGGCTTCGCGCGGCCCCAGCGGGTCGAGACCGAGACGGCGGCCTTCGAGGTGCGGCCCCTCGACTTCGACGGCGACGGCGACACCGACCTCGTCGTGCCCCTCGTCGACATCGGCTTCGGCAACCTCGGCCGGGCCCTGGTCTCGCGCAAGGTCCAGGTCGACGTGGGCCTCTTCACCATGGACGACGGCCAGCTCTCGGCCCGCCCCACCCTGCTGCGGGCCTTCGCCTGGCCCATCACCGACCCGGAGTCGGTGCAGGCGGCCCTCCAGGGCGACGTCGACGGCGACGGCAGCATCGATCTGGTGCGGGGCGAAGACGGGGAGGCCGTGGTGGTCCACACCTCGACCGCCCGGGCCATCGCCACCGAGGAGCGGGCCCGCCTCGCCCTCGACCTGCCCCGGGGCGCCGATCCCTTCTTCGTCCGCGACCTCACGGGCGACGGCCGGGCCGAGATCGTGGTCTGGGGACCGGGCCAGCGCACGGGCCAGCTGCTGCGCCTCGACTGAGGATCCCCACCGCCGCGCAGTGCAAGGGCCAGCAAGATCCGGCGAATGCCCACGAGAGCCCACGAGTTGCCCTCAAGGCCCCGGGCCGCCGGGACGATGGGGCCGGTCCCCGTCGCATCCCCCGGAGCCCCATGCGGCCGCTGCTCCCGCGCCCGACGAGCATCCCGCGCCAGACCGAGCTCCCCGCCGCCACCGCGCCCATGCAGGTCGCAAGCTGCCGGGCTACGGAACTCTCAGCGGTCGAGACCGATCCGTGGGGAGAACGCCCGGGCTGGGCAGGCGCCTGGGACGACGACTGGTGGGTGGACGAGGTCCTCCCCGGTGCCCCGCGGGCCGCCGTCGCGAAGGACGCTCGCATGCGCGCATGGCTCGTGAACATCGACACCACCGGCGGGCCCCGCTCCTTCGCGCTGCGGCCGACGACCCGCATCGGCCGCGGCCGAGACTGCGACATCGTGCTCCGGGACGACCCCCTCGTGAGCCGCAGCCACGCCCTGGTCCACTTCGACAACGGCGAGCTCTGGGTCGAAGACGACACCAGCCAGAACGGCACCTTCGTCAACAGCCAGCGCACCGCCGGCCAGCCCCTGCGCCAGGGCGACATCCTCAAGGTCGGCCGCACCCGCTTCGCCGTCCAGACCTCGACCACCGACGCCCCGACGGGGCCCGTGCCCGCCGTCTCGGGCAGCCTCGTCTACCGGCCCATCCCCACGGGCAGCCACCCGGCCGTCGGCCCCGACGGGGTCAAGGCGCTGCTCCGGGCCCTCGACGAAGACACCCCCGCCTCCAGCATCACGAGCGGCGAGACCGCCGTGCTGCGCCACCGCACCCGCGCCTTCCTCATCAGCTTCGAGCTCTCCCAGCAGCTCCAGCGCCAGCGCGATCCCCAGGCGATGATCGAGCTCTGCCTCGACACCCTGCTCGGCGTGCTGCCGGCCGTCCAGGGCCAGGTCATCGAGGTGCGGGCCGACGGCGGCCTCGAGGCCCGGGGCGCCCGCTGCGTCGGCGGCATCACCCCCCACCAGCCCGCCGTGGCCCTGAGCAAGCAGGTCCACCACCAGGTCATCACCGACCGCTGCGGGGTGCTGACCAACGACCCCTTGGGCGACTTCGAGAGCTCCGAGTCCCTCGTCCTCACCTCGGTCACCTCCCTCGTCGCCGCACCGATGATCGTCGGCGACCGGGTGCTCGGGCTCATCGAGCTGATCAACCTCCACCCGGGCCAGAACTTCAACGACAACGACCTCGAGCTGCTCACCCTCGCCGCCTCGATGCTCGCCACCCACCTCGAGGCCCGCCGGGCCGAGCTCCAGCGCATCCACACCATCGAGCAGCTCCAGCGCGCCCAGGCCCAGCTCCGCCAGACCCAGCAGTCGCTCATCCGCGAGCACCAGCGCGCCACCCTCGGCCAGTTCGCCAAGCGCATGGCCCACGAGCTGCGCAACAACCTGCTGGCGCCCCTGGCCATGATGGGGCCCATCGCCGACCGCTACCCCGAGGACTCCGAGCTGGTCGAGTCGGTCAACTACAGCCTCAAGGCGCTCCACACCATCGTCGGCATCGTCAAAGACATCCAGGAGTACAGCAGCACGGGCTCGCTGCCCGCCCCGGATCTCCAGCCCGGCGACCTTGGCCAGGTGGCCGAGGACGCCCGCCGCTACCTCCGCTACGACCCGGACGTCAGCGCCGTCTCGCTGCGGGTGGTCCGCCAGGACGTGCCGCTGGTGCCCCTCGACGCCGCCCGCCTCACCCAGGTCATCATCAACCTCGTGCGCAACGCGGCCCAGTCCACCAGCGGCCCGGTGCGCCGGGTCAGCGTCCATGTCTTCGCCGACGGGGACGACGCCGTGCTCGAGGTGCGCGACAACGGCTGCGGCATGGGCCTCGAGGTCGCCTGCCAGGCCTACGAGGCCTTCTACTCGACCAAGGAGGCCTCCGGCGGCATGGGGGTGGGCCTCGAGATCAGCCGCGAGCTCATCGACCAGCACCGGGGCGCGCTCAGCTTCCGCACCTGGCCGGGCCGGGGCACCACCTTCCAGATCCGCCTCCACCCCGCCGACCCCGACCACTCCACCGAGTGCTGAGCGCCGGGCCCGGCCCGTCCGCCCGGCCCCGGCCGGAGTAGGCTGGCGGCGTGAGCCTGCGCCCCGCCGACCCCCGCCTCGCCCTCGCGGCCGCCGTGCTGGTGCCGATGCTCGTGGTTGCCCTCGGCTGGGACGTTCCCGTCGTCGAAGATGGGCTCTTCTGGTGGGTGCCGAAGGCGCTGCTGGTGGCCGAGCAGGGCCCGCGCCTCGTGCTGGACGGGCCCCTGCCGGCGGCGGCCCAGCCTCCGCCCGGGGTGGCGCTGGCGCCCCAGTGGGCCGGCGGGCTGCCCGACTATGCCCACCCGCCCCTCTTCTTCTGGCTCCAGGGCGCGGCCTTCGCCCTGCTCGGCCCGTCGCTCGCGGCCGTGCGGCTGGTGGGGCTGCTGCTCGGGCTGGTCGCCAGCCTGGGCTTCGTCGCCCTCGCCCACCGCCTCGGCCAGGCCTGGGCGGGCCTCGCCCCCTGGGCCCTGCCGCCCGTGCTCGCCCAGCTGCTGCGCCCCGAGCTCGACCTCGCCCTGCTCGCGCTGGTGCCCTGGGCCCTGCTCGCGCTGGTCGGCGGGGACGGCCGCCGCTGGGGCCGCTTCGCCCTGCTGGGCGCCCTGGCCACCCTCTGCAAAGAGCCCGGGGTGCTGCTCTGTGTGCCGGCCCTCGTCGTGGCCGCCCGCAGCCGCCAGCCCCGGGCCCTGCTCGCCGCCCTCGCCCCCCTCGGCGCCCTGCGCGGCGGGGGCCTCGTGCACGGCGGCCTCGCCCAGGCCGAGCGGCTGCCCGCCAGCGTGGGCGCCTGGGCCGCCGAGGACCTCGGGCCCGCGCTGCGGCTCGCCTTCTGGCACCAGGGCCGCGGGCTGCTGGTGGTGGGGCTGGTCGCCCTCGGGGCCCGGTGGCGCCGGCCCGGGCTGCCCGCCCTCGGCGCCTTCGTGCTGGTCTGGGCCCTGTTCTTCAGCGTCGTGGGCTTCCGGCTCCAGCCCCACAACCCCCTGCCCCTCACCCATGTGCGCTACTTCCTGCCGGGGCTGGCCCTGCTCGCGCTGCTCGGCAGCCTCCGGTGGCCCCTGCTCGCGCTGCCGGGGCTGCTCTTCGTCCACGGCCGCTCGCCCTATGGCCCCGAGGGCTCGCTCCACGGCGCCCACGCCGCCCGGGCCGAGGCCGCCGCCGCGCCCTGGATCGCCGACCAGCTCGACCAGGGCGCACGGGTCTGGGTCGGCGCCTACCAGGGGGCCGCCCTCTCCCAGCCCTGGGCCGGCCAGAGCCCCGCGCCCCTCGCCGTGCGGCTCTACCACCCGGCGGTCGCGCCCGAAGAGCTGGCCCCGGGCGACCTCGTGGTCGTGGCCGCCGAGGGCGAGCCCCCGGGCCGCTTTCTCCGGGGGGCGGCCCTCACGGGGCTGCGCACCTGGTCGGTGCACGACGCCGCGGTGACCGCCTGGCGGGTGGAGGCCCCCGCCGCGCCGGCGGCGCGATAGGCCCCCGCGTCTCTGCCCTGCGTCCCCCCTTCCCCGGGCCCGCCCATGCGCAACCGCTTCGCCGCGAACGCCGACGAGCGCCTCGACAAGCTCATCGCCGACAACACCAACCTCTCCCGCAAGCGGGCCCGCTCGCTCATCCAGCGGGGCGGCGCCCGGGTCGACGGCATGGTCCGCACCTTCCCCGGCCACCCGGTGCCCGCCGGCGCCCTGGTCGAGCTGCGCACCGGCGCGGCCCCCAAGAAGCCCAAGGGCGGCCCGGGCCTCGTCGAGCGCTGGCGGGGCGAGGGCCTCGTCGTGGTCGACAAGCCGAGCGGCCTGCCGAGCCAGCCCGTGCGCGGGGGACGGGCCCAGCATGTCTACGGCATGGTCAGCGCCGCCGAGGGCTACGCCGGCCTCCACCACCGCCTCGACCGGCCCGCCAGCGGGCTGCTGCTGCTGACCATCGAGGCGGGCCGCAACGGCACGGTGGCCGGCTGGTTCCAGACCGGCGCCGTCCAGCGCTGCTACCGGGTCATGGTCGTGGGCGATCCTGGCGAGAACGGCATCTGGGAGGGCGTTCTCGATGGCCGCCCCGCCCGAACCCGCTTCGTCCGCGAGGCCACCGACGGCCGCATGAGCGCCCTCTGGGTGCGCCTCGAGACCGGCCGCACCCACCAGATCCGCCGCCACGCCGACGCCGCCGGCTTTCCCATCGTGGGCGACCGGCGTCACGGCGGGGCCGCCGGCCGGCTCTGGCCGCGGCTCGCCCTCCACGCCGCCGAGCTGCGCTTCCCGGCCGAGGACGGCGGCACCCACACCGTGCGGGCCCCCCTCCCCGCCGACCTCCGTGCGCTCTTCGCCAAGGTCTCGGCCGCCGGCAGCGCCGGGGATCCCGAGGATCCGCGCGAGGCCCCCGCCGCCCCGGACGCCCTCGTCTCCTGAGCGGCGGGGCTGCGCCGGATCCCCGCGGCCGCTGCCCCTCTCGAACAGCCGGCGGCCGCCTGTGCCATGATGCGGGCACGGAGGCCCACAGCGGATGCGAAACCCAGGACTCGGCAACGGACGCCCCGGCGTGTGGTTGGTGCGCGACACCGGTGCGCGGCTGCGGGTGCCCATGCGCGGGCTCATCCTCGGGCGCCGCGAAGACAGCGACATCGTCCTCGACGATCCCCGGGCCAGCTTCCACCACGCGCTGCTCGTGCCGACCCTGCGGGGCCTCGAGCTCATCGCCCTCGGCCGCAACCCCACCCGGGTCGACGGCCGCCGGGTCGAGCGCCAGGCCATCGTGCGCCACGGCCAGTCCATCGAGCTGCCCGGGGCCCTGTTCATGGTCCACGCCCCCTTCGAGCGCCGGGTCCCCCGCAGCAACCCCGCCTGGGTCCTCACCCACCCCGACGGCAACAGCTACGGCATCCGCCAGCTGCCCTACAGCGTCGGCGGCGCCGCCGAAGACGACATGGCCATCGACGGCTGGCCGCCCGGGGTGCTCTGCTTCTACGGGGTCCAGGGCGGCATGGCGGTCGAGGTCAACGCGCCGGTGCTGCTCAACGACGACCAGCTCGAGGCCGGCGCCGTCGAGGTGGTCGACTCGGCCGACGTCTTCACCCTCGGCCGCAAGTCCATCACCATCAAGGACGCCGCCCCCGAGAGCGGCGAGTCCACGGCCCTGCGGCCCCGCTCGCCCCACCCCGTCGAGGTGACCTTCGAGTTCCTGCCCAACGGCGGGCGCCTCCACCTCGCCTTCGCCGACGGCGACCGCATGTCGGTCCAGCTCCCCGAGCTGCGGGCCCGGCTCATCGCCACCCTGCTCGGCCCCAGCGGCGGCTACGATCCGGGCGAGTTCGTGCCCGACGACGTGCTGCTGACGAGCATCTGGCCCGGCAACGCCAGCCGCGGCCGCACCGACCTCAATGTGCTCATCCACCGCACCCGCAAGAGCCTGATGAAGGCCGGCATCAACCCCTCGGCCGTGCTCGCCCGGGCGCGCCAGGGCCGGGCCACCGCCTTCCAGCTCGCCCCGGGCGCCAAGGTCGAGGTCAAGTAGGCCCCGCCCGGCCGGCCCCCGGGGCCCGGCTCAGCGACAGGGGGTCTGGGGCTGGGCGGCGGCGTCCGGGCGGTCGACGTAGCCGAGCTCCTTGAGCATCTGGAAGGTCTGGAAGTCCGGCACGGCGGCCCCGTCTCGGGCGGCCAGGGGCGCGAGGCTGCCCCGCTTCGCCTCGAGCATGCGCGCGTAGCCCGGGGCCACCGCCTCGGCCTCGGCCCGGGCCATGCGCGGCCCCTCCAGCCCGCTGGGCAGGATGGGGAAGACATCGGCCACCGGGCGCACCTTGGCCTGGGCGAGGTCCCGGCCGGCCCCCTCGGGGAAGACGAGCTGGTGCTGGAGCAGGAAGCGGCGCTGGCCGTCGGTGATCGACACGCAAGAGGGGCCGTAGAGGCAATTCTCGGACAGGGCCGTGCGCGGCAGGGGCGGGCCGCTGGCCACGTCGAAGATGCTCACCCCGCCCACGGCCGGATCGAGCTGGGCGCCGGTGGCCGCCGCGATGCCCCGGACGAGGTCGACATGCTCGACCACGGTGTCGTTGCGGGCGTTCTTGGGCACCCCGGGACCGCGCAGCACGAGGGGCACCCGGGTGAGCTCGCTCCACAGGGCGTGGCCGTGCTCGAAGCCGCCGTGGTCCCAGAACTCCTCGCCGTGGTCGGCGGTCAGCGCCGTGAAGACCGGGCGCCCCCGGGCGGCGAGGCCCGCGCGCAGGGCCCCCACCGCCCGGTCGGCCACCCGCAGCTCGGCGTCGTAGCGGGCGAGCACCGCCTCCCGGTCGGGCCCCGCCGGGTCGAGGCGGCCCTCGGCGACCGCGGCCCGGAGCCAGCCCTCCGAGACGGCCGGCGGCAGGTCGGTGCCCGGGGGATCCGGCAGGGCGGCCCGGGCCCAGTCCGGCGGGGCGTAGTCGGCGTGGGGCTCCATGAGGTGGACCACCAGGAAGGCGGGGCCCTGCTGCGCCCCGAGCCAGCCCAGGGCGTCGTCCACGGCCTGGTCGGCGCTGCGGTGGGCGTCGACCGTCGCGCCGGCCCAGTCGTAGTGGGCGAAGCCCTGGTGGAGCCCGAACTCCGGGGCGAGGAAGGTGTTGTTCATGACCGCGCCCGTCGCGTAGCCGGCGGCCCCCAGCGCCTCGGCGAGGGTCGTGGCCTCGGGGGGCAGCCGCCCGAAGCGGGTGCCGTCCTCGGGCGCCCGGCCGACCCGGTGGGCATGGGGCAGCTGGCCCGTGAAGAGGCTGGTGAAGGCGGGAAGGGTCCAGCCGGACTGGGCGTGCGCGCGGGTGAAGAGCAGCCCCTCGGCGGCCATGGCGTCGATGGCCGGGCTGGCCGGGCGCGGGTTGCCGAGGCAGCCCAGGCGGTCGGCACGCAGGGTGTCGATCACGACGAGAACAATGTCGGGACGGTCATCTTGAACGACAGAGCCCACGGGGTCGACCGGCGCGCTGGCACCGGTGCAGCCCGCCACGAGCAGGCCCCCGAGCAGGGCGGCCCAGGGGGGCAGGCGGGGGACGGGCGGGGGACCGGCGGGGACGGGGCGCTGCATGGCCCCAGGGTAGTGCAGGCCCCGCCCCGGCGCAGCCCGGGGAGGCCGCGGGGCCGGCGGAGCGCGCGGCGGCCTACCAGTAGTGGAGGGCCCCGTCGCGGCGCAGGTCCTGGATCTGCTCGAAGCTGAGCTGGGCCACCGGGGGCGCGGCCGGGCCGGTGCGGTGGGCCCAGAGGGCCTGGGCGACGGCGGGGAAGGGCCCCGCGTGCAGCCCCAGGGCGAGGTCCTGGTCTTGGAGGGGATCCGCCACGACATCGTGCAGCCGCCAGAAGTGGGCGAGGTCTTCGGTGCGGCCCCGGTCGCCGTGCTCCGGGCCCCAGGCCCCCGGCGGCAGCGCCCCCTCGAGCACCTCGGTGATGACCGGGCTGGCGCTGGTGACCCCGTGGTGCTGGGGGCGGAAGACGGCGAAGTGGCGGCCCTTGCGCAGGGCCAGCATGTCGCCGTACTCGGCATAGGCGGGCCGCTGGGGGTCTGGCAGGCGGGCCGCCGCGAAGAGGTCGCGGCCGGGCAGCGCGGCCGGCTGGACCCCGCCACCCAGGGCGACGAGGGTGGGCACGAGATCGATGAGCTCGACCGGGGCCTCCACGGTCTCGGGCAGCCCCGGGGGCAGGGGCCCGCGCAGCCAGAGCGAGGTGCGCAGGGTGCGGTCGAGCAGCACCTGGCTCGTGCCCACACGGAGCTGCTCGGGGGTGTGGGCGCCGCCGATGGCGCCCAGGCTCAGCCCGTAGAGGCCCCCGAGCAGGACGAGATCCTCGTCGTCGGCGGCGGCCAGGAGGGGGGCCAGGGTGTCGCCCACATAGCCGAGCCCGGCGGCGTAGAAGCGGCGCCCGGTGGCCGCGACGGCCGGGCTGGCGAGGGGGTGGGCCCGGCCCGCGGGCACCCGGGTGGCGAGCAGGGGCTGGGCGGCGAGCTGGGCGGCCCGCTCCGCCGCGCTGACCGGGGCCTCGGCCGCCCGCCGGCGCTCCCGGTCCCGGAAGCCCGCGTCGTTGAGGGCCCCGACCACCACCAGCAGCTTGGGCCGGGGATCGGGATCCTCCCAGAAGGCCCGGGCGGCCGCGACGCCCGCCTCGACGCCGCTCCAGGCCTGGTCGGGATCGGCGTCGGCGGGGGCCACGACCGTCTCGAAGCCCCGGGCCAGCGCCGCGAGGCCCGGGTCGTCGATGGCCACGAGCCCCGTGCGGTAGCCGTAGAGCCCGAGCACCTCGCCGAGGGTCGGGGCCCAGGCCGGCAGGGCCGCACAGAAGGGGGCCGGGCCCTCGAGCCGCTCGGGCACCGAGCAGAGGGGCAGGGACGAGACGTAGCGGCCGGTCAGGGCCGAGCCGAGCGAGAGCCAGGGCACGACCGACTGGCCATAGGCCGCCCGGAAGTGGAGGGCGGGGGGCCGCTGCTGGAAGGCTCGGCCCGCGAGAATGGCGCCGAGGTCAGCCTCTTCGGGGAGTCCCTCGACCGCCGGAGGCAGGGGCCCCGGGGCGCGCAGCCCCCCGAAGAGCACGACCAGCATGTCGGGGGGCGCCCCGGGCACGGGCGCCGGCAGCGCGACCGGCGGGACTGCGCCGTCCGCAGCCGCACCGGGCGCCGGCGGGTCGGACGCCGCGGGCGGCGGGCCCCCACAGGCCAGGAGCAGGACAAGGCAGAGGGCCGAGCGACGCGACATGTCCACCTCGGGCGGGGGGGCGGCCGCAGGATACCCGCCCCACCCGCCGCCCCACCACCCACCCCCGGTGCGCGGTGGGGGGGGCCGGGGGGCCCCCGGGGCCCGCCCCCCCGCCCCCCCCCCCCCCCC
>CAXQUZ010000345.1:0-3309 GCA_964226865.1 Myxococcota bacterium
CGTGGACGCCGACGGCATCGGCGATCTCGCCGTCGGTGCCTACAAGCGCGGCACCAACTCCGCCGGCGCCGTCTACCTGCTCCACGGCCCCATCACGGGCACCCGCAGCACCGCCAGCGCCAGCCTCACCGTCGAGGGCGAGCCCGTCGACCGGGTCGGCTACAGCGTGGCCGAGGGCGCCGACCTCACGGGCGACGGCGTCGCCGACCTCGTCTTCGGCGCCGACCGGGCGAGCACGCCGCTCATCCTCCGGGCGGGCGCCGTCGGGGTGGTCTCGGGCGACCTCACGGGCACGGTGGCCTTCGCCGACGCCGACGCCATCGTCTCGGGCAGCGCCCAGGACGCGGGCACGGGCAACCAGATCGAGCTCGTGGGCGACGTCGACAACGACGGCTACGAAGACATTCTCATCGGCGCCCCCGGCGAGCTGGGCGGCGACGGCATGGCCTGGCTGGTGGCCGGCCCGCTCTCGGGCGCCACCGACACCACCCAGGCCATCGCCTCCTTCGCGGGCGACAGCGGCGACGAGCTCGGCAAGTCGCTGGCGAGCCTGCCCGACGTCACCGGCGACGGGCTGCCAGAGGTGGCCCTCGGCGCCCGCGGCACCGGGCTCGTGCGCGTCTACCACTCGCCCCTCGTCGGCAGCCACACCAGCGCCACCGCCGACGTCGCACTCGTCGGCGCCGCCACCTCCAAGGCCGGCGCCAGCGTCGACGGCGGCGGCGACTTCAACGGGGACGGCGTCCCCGACATCTTCATCGGCCAGCCCGGCGCGAACGCCGCGTCCGTCATCTTCGGAGGTGCCCAGTGATGCGCACGGCCCCTGCCCTGCTCCTCCTCGCCAGCCTCGGCCCATCCGCGGCCCTGGCCGCCGACTGCGAGGCCCCCGTCACCGCCAAGGCCTTCGCCCAGATCGTCTCGGCGGGCGACACGGCCTACGCCAACCTCGACGAGACCGGCTTCCGGACCGCCCGCAGCCAGGCCACCGCGGCCCTGCCCTGCCTCTCGGAGGGCCTCACGAGCGGCCAGGCCGCCGCCTACCACCGCCTCGAGGCCCTGGGCGCCTTCCTCGACCGCGATCACGCCGGCGCGGTGGCCTCCTTCAAGGCCCTGCGGGCCGCGGCCCCGGGCTACGAGCTGCCCGAGGCCATGGCCCCCCCGAACCACCCCCTCCGCACCTACTTCGACATCGCCGTCGGTGCGCCGGAGGTGCCGGGCCGCCCCCTGCGCAAGCCCTCCACGGGCTGGGTCCACCTCGACGGCGCCGGCGCCGACGAGCTGCCCACCGACCGGCCCGCCATCTACCAGCGCTTCACCGAGACGGGCGCCCTGACCGAGACCCTCATGGTGCGGCCGGGGCTGCCGGTGGCGGCCCTGACCCCCGAGAGCACCGACCGGGCACGGCCCGAGCGCCGGATCAACGTGGGCCTCGCCAGCGCGGCCGGCGTGGCGGCCCTCGCCAGCGGCGGCCTCTACCTCGCCGCCAACAGCCGCTCGAACAGCTTCTGGGACCCCACCACCCCCACCTCCGAGCTCGCGTCCCTCCGCCAGCAGACCAACACCTTCGGGTGGATGTCGGCGGGCTTCGGCGCGGTTGCCCTGGGCACCGGCACGGCGGCCATGCTCGTCGGCACCTGGTGAAGAGAGGACTGCCGTGAGCCAGATTCGCCGCTTCCAGACCGAGGGCGAGGTCCTGCGGGGCCCCCTCGGCACGGTCCACGCCGCCGTCGAGACCTCCGACCCCCAGCACCGCGTGGGGCTGGTGCTCGTCGACGCCGAGGCCACCGACGAGCTCGTCGAGGCCTACCGGGCCCGGCGGGCACGGGTGGGCCGCTTCCGCCACCCCAGCGCGGTGCGCGAGCGCGGCATCGGCGCCGTGGGCGACCGCAAGGCCCTCATCTTCGAGCGGGTGGACGGGGTCAGCCTCAACACCGCCCTGGCCGACGCGCCCTTCCCGCCCCGGGTGGCCATCGCCCTCGCCCGCAGCGTCGCCCGGCTGCTGCACGCCGGCTGGGACCGCAAGCCCCGCCGCCGCAAGAAGCCCTATGGCCTCATCCACGGCGACCTCAGCCCCGACCAGATCACCGTCGAGAGCGGCGGCCTGATCCGGGTCTTCGGCATGGGCAGCGGCACGGCGGGCAAGCCCGTGCCCCGCGACGCCCTGCGCCGCAAGCTCGTCTTCCCCACGGCCTACACGGCGCCCGAGGCCCTCTCCGGTCGCGACAGCCACGCGGCCGACGTCTACGCGCTGGCCGCCATCCTCGCCCACCTCTGCACCGGTGAGCTGCCCAGCTTCTCGTCCACCCAGCGGGAGTGGCACGAGGCGACGGCCCGCGGCGTGGCGGACAAGGCCCGCGAGGTGACCGGACTGAGCGCCCTGGGCGAGCTCATCGGCTGGGCCATGTCCTACCGCCCGTCGACCCGGCCCCCCGCCAGCGAGGTCGAGGCCTGGCTCGAGCGGCTGCTCGACAAGGTCGAGGGGCCCGAGCCCACCGAGTGGCTCGCCGGCCGGCTCGGCTTCTGGCGCGACGCCGAGGCCGAGGCCCTGGAGCTCGCGAACCTCGAGCGGGTCCAGCACCCCGATCAGGACGACACCCGCTGGCTCGGCAGCCGCGACAGCCTCGTCGTGCCCTGGGACGCCCTGCCCCCCGAAGACAGCAGCGACGGCCCCACCGAGGGCCCCCCAGCCGCGCCCGAAGACACCGTCGCCCTGGCCACCCGGGCGGGCGAGATGCTCCCGGACGACGCCGGGCTGGAGCTCGACCAAGAAGACGACAGCGAGGCCATCCTCGACGAGGAGGACAGCTTCGAGATCGGCCCCACGGCGCCCCCGCACCCGGCCGCGTCCCCAGCGCCCGACGAACCCGACGAACCCGACGAACCCGACGCCTCCGACCAGCGCCCCGCCCCGACCGCCGAGCCGCGGGCCACCGACCGGGCCCGCCCCTGGGTCGCGGCCGCCGCCCGGCCCGCGACCGCCGACATGGGCGACACCGCAGACACCGCCGACGAGGCCCCGGCCCTGCGCATCCAGGTGCGCGAGCTGGACGGCAGCTCCTGGTCGGTCAAGGACCTGCTCACCGACGAGCACTCGGGCCCCGTGCGTGCCTCCGCGCCCGCGGCCGCCCCGGTCCCCGACGCGACCGTCCCCAGCGACGACGAGCTCGCCGCCGAGACCGCGCCGCCCCTGCCCCCCGCGGCGCCCGACACGGCGGAGGGCGCCACCCGGAGCCGGCTGCGGCTCGTGGCCCCCGGTGGCGACAGCGCCAGATCGGAAGAGCACACGTCTGAACTCCAGTCACCGCATGC
>CAXQUZ010000346.1:0-3925 GCA_964226865.1 Myxococcota bacterium
TCGCTCTCGAAGCTGAGGTGGCCGCCGTGGCCCCGCACCATGCCCAGCACCGCCGCCAGCCCGAGGCCCCGGTGGCCGTCGCGGAAGGTGGTGAAGGGCTGGAAGATGACGGCCCGCTGCTCGGGCAGCACCCCCCGGCCGTTGTCGCGCACGCTCAGGCAGACGAAGTCGGTCGGCTCGCGCGGCGGCTGGCCCACCCACTGGCCGTCCTCGGGGCCGAGGGTGCGGGGCTTGACTCGGAGCTGGACCACGCCCTTGGCCGGATCCACCGCCTCGACGGCGTTGTTGATGAGGTGGAGGAGCATCTGGCGCAGCTGGCCCGGGTCGGCCTCGACATAGGGCAGGTCGGGCAGCACCTTGATGCGCAGCCGGGCCCGGCTCTTTGCGGCGGCGTTCGCCAGGGGCACGAGGTCTTGGACCAGGGCGCCCAGGTCGACCGGCCCCAGCCGAAAGCGGCCGTGGCCCGAGATGGCCAGCAGCTCGCGGGTCAGCCGCGCCGCCCGGGAGGCCGACTCTTCGATGAGCGAGAGCTCGGTGGCGATGCGGTGGTCGGCCGGCAGCCGCTCCCGGGCCTGGTCGACGGCGCCGAGCATGCCCACCAGCAGGTTGTTGAAGTCGTTGGCCACCCCGCCCGTGACCCGGGCCGTGGCCTGGAAGGCGGCCGACTCGACCATCTGGGTCTGGTTGGCGCGCTGGCGCTCGCGGGCCTCGTGCTCGGCCGTGACGTCGGCGAGCATGCCGGCCACCCGCCGGGGGCGGCCGTCAGGGTGGTGGGCGACGACCCGCGCGACCAGCCGGGCCACGACGTGGCGGGGCGTGGGCAGCTCGAACTCGACGTCGATGCTCGGCGCCTTGCCCGCGAAGTGGAGGTCGCGAGACGCGTTGATCCGGGCGACGTCTTCGGGCGCCAGGGCGCGGCGCCAGCCCTGGATCGTGTCGGGCACGGGCGCGCTGCCCCAGCCCCGGCGCCGCAGCCAGGCCTGGTCGATGCTGAGCTCGCCCTCGACGGTCCACTCGACGAGGGCCATGTCGGCGGCCCAGACCGCCAGCGACAGGCGCTGCTCGCTGACCGCCCGGGCCCGCTGGGCGGCCTCGGATGCCGTGATGTCGTGGATCGAGAAGACACAGCTGCCGGGCGTGTCGTCCGTGGCCTGGAGCCGGGTGCCGTTGATCGAGAGCTGGCGCCGGCGGTCGTCGGCCCCGAGGGCGGTCGTGCGGTGGCTCCAGACGGGCCCCCTGCCCGCCTGTGCCCGGACGGCCGCGACGGGAAGGATCCGCCCGAGGGGGTCGGGCGCGGTCGGAGCCCCCGTCTCGAGGCGCACGCTGCCGCCCAGCAGCTCCTGGGCCCGGGCGTTGGCGAGCCGCACGGTGCCGTCGTCGCCGAGCACGACGATGCCCATGAGGGCCGTGGCCGTGATCTGTTTGAGGAGGTCGTGCTCGCTGCGCCGGGCCGCCTCGGCCGCCCGCTGGGCCGTCACGTCGCTGAAGGTGACGATGACCTGGCGGACGGCCCCCGCCTCGGTGTGGAGGGGGTCGCTCGTGACGTTGAGCCAGACGAGATCCTGGGGCGCCCCGCTGTCGGAGCCCCCCGGTCCGCCCGGCCGCACGACGCCCATCACGACGCCCTCGATGCGGGCGCCCGTGCGCAGCGAGACGATCACCGGGTGGTCTTCGGGGGGGAAGACGCTGCCGTCGGCGCGCAGGGTGTGCCAGGCGGGGTCGAAGGAGGTGCGGCCGTGGAGCTGGTCGGCTGTGAGACCGAGCAGCGACCGCGCCTTGTTGTTGCTCGCGAGGATGGCCCCGTCCGGCCCGTGCACGACCACACCACAGTCGATCGCGCCCAGGATGGCCTGGCACGACAGGGAGTCGGCGGGGGAGGTGGGCATGTGGGGGCACTCCGCGCCGGGCAGGAGTGGGAGGGGCGGGCCCTGTCTATAGACTAAGTTGCGTCAAGGGACATGGCCAGGATCTGTTGGGGGCGCCTGCCACTGCTGGCGGTGGCCCCGCTCACCCTGGCCCCCCATGCCGGGACGCTCGTCCACACAGAGCAGCACCAGGCCGTCGCCCAGGGGGCCGAGCACCGGGCTCGTGCAGGTCATGGGTGCGGACTGCGGCAGCAAGGCACGCCAGCTCTCCCAGGTCTCGCCGTCGGCGGTGGTGGTGTAGACGGGGTAACGGCGTCCCCCCACCGAAGCCTGAGCGATTAGCCACAACCGGTCACCCATGACCGTGGCAAAGGGCACGGTCTTGCCGGCGAATTGGCAGTGCTGGCGCAGGGGGTCGCCCGTGAGGTGGACGACGCCCTTCTGGAGCTGGGTCGCGAAGACGTGGCGCGCGCCGCGGAAGGTGACGGGCATCGGATCCGCCAAGCCCACGGCGCTGTAGAGCAGGGCGTTGTCGGGGGTGCGCCGCATCTCGGTGGCGCCGCCGAACTCGGCCGGGTCGCCGCCGCTGTTGTCTTGCCGCGAGATGTACCAGAGCTCGTCGCCGTACCACTGGGGATCGATGAAGGCGAGGGCCCCGTCGCCGTCCGGCCGCCAGTCCTTGCGGACCCACCGGCCCCCGTCGAAGGCGAGGCCGCGCACCTTGGGGCCCAGGTGGCGCTCCCAGGGGGGCGGCTCGGTGATGTGGTCGTGGCCCGTGACCCAGAGGGCCCCGTCGGGCCGCACCGCGAGGCCGAGGCTGTCGATGCCCCGGGCCATGACCTCGGGGTAGAGCGCCCAGGTCTGGCCGCCGTCGTTGCTGGTGAAGGCCCGCAGCTCGGTGTTCTGGAGCCGGGGGTCGATGGGCGGGTGGGGGTCGCGGCAGCCCCCGAGCAGCGCCCCGAGCACCAGCCCCGACAGCCCAGGAGGTCGAGAGCGCCCCGGAGCCCGGGCCGGCCGGCGTCGGCTCACGGCAGGGCCTGCATCACGGGCAGCAGCCCCGCCGCCAGGGTCTCGCCCAGCAGCCGGTGGCCCTGGGCGCTCGGGTGGACGTCGTCGGCCATGATGCGCCCGCTGCGGCCCGTGAAGGGGGCCACCCCGTCGATGATCGGCGCCCCCAGCGCGGCCGCCACCTCTTGCATGGCGGCCCGGTAGGCGGGGCGCGGGGGCTCGAGGGGCTGGCGCCGCTGGTCGCGGTCGCTCGGCAGCAGCAGGAAGACGGGCCGGGCCCCCTGGTCGGTGGCGAGGGCGGCGATGCGGCGCAGGTTGTCGCGGTAGGCCGACAGGGGCACCCGCCGGGTGCCGGGGTCGCGCTGGAGCTGCCAGCCCACGTCCTGGCCGGGCACCCACCCGTTCAAGAGCCCGCCGACAAAGCGGACGAGCGCGCTGTTCTGGAGGAACTTGCGCACGGCCACCCCCCGCTCGGGGAAGCGCATCGCATCGGGCATGGGGCCGAGCTGGCTGTCGGACCACTGGGTCGCGATGACGACGACATCGGGCTGGTAGGGCCGGAGCCGGTGCTCGTAGAGGCGGCGGGCCTGCTCGGAGGAGTAGCCGGGCACCCCCCCGTTGACGGCGTCGACCGGGCGCCCGAGCTGCTGGGCGAGGCGGCCGGCGGCCACCGTGGAGAAGACGTCCGGGTCGCGGACGAGCACCCCGTAGATGGTCGAGTCGCCGAGGGTCAGCAGCCGCAGCCCCCGGTCGGGCTTCTCGACGGGCGGCGGGGCCCGGGTGCCCTCGGGGCCGACCACGGTGCCGCTGCGCACCCCGAAGGCCTTGCTCGGGCCGGGGATGGCCTCCCAGCCGAGCAGCGCCGAGGCCCGCATCGCGGTCTCGGTCTGGTGGTCCTGGCCCGGGGGCGCGGGGGCCGGCGCGACGGGCCAGCAGAGGGCCTCGAGGCCGCCCAGCACCGCCACGGTGGTGAGCAGCGCGAAGACGAGCTTGCGGGAGCGAGAGAGGGCCAGGCCCCAGCCAAGCACAGGTGGGCCCCGGCGCGGGGGGCC
>CAXQUZ010000347.1:0-9467 GCA_964226865.1 Myxococcota bacterium
CACGACGCTCTTCCGATCTCCGGGCGGCGGGGCTTGGCTCAGCGCGCGCCGGGCACCCGCGCGGTGATGGGGGCGGCGAGCGCTGCGGCGGGCCCGTGCAGGCTGCCCGGGCGCCAGAAGAGCCGGTGGGTGGCCCGGGGCAGCTCGGGCAGAGGGCGCGCGATCATGCCGTCGGGTGGGGGCACGAGCGCGGCCACCACGGGCAGGCCGAGCCCGAGGCTGCCGAGGTGGGCGGCGAGGGCCCAGCCGCCCACGGCGACGGGCCGGTCGACCCCCACCCCGGCGGCGGCCAGGGCGCCCTCGATGGCGGCGCGCAGCGGCCGGTCGGCGGGGGGCAGGATCAGCGGCTGGCCCGCCAGCGCCGCGAGCGCCAGCGGACCGGGGCCCGCGAGGGGGTGGGTGGCGGGCAGCAGCAGGGCGAGGCCGCCGGTGTGGACGGGCCGATCGCAGAGGTCGGAGGTGGGGGCGGCCACGGTGAGGCCGAGGGGGGCCCGGCCCTCCCGCACGGCGGCGACCGTGGCGGCGGCGTCCCCGAGCAGGGGCCGGGGACGGAGGCCCGCGCCGATGGCCGCCCGGAGCGCCGGCCCGAGCAGGTAGCGCAGGGCGCCGGCCCCCGTCGCGAGGGCGACCGTGGGGCTGGCCGTGCCCGCGAGGGCGGCGCGCAGGGCGGCGTCGCGCTGCTGGAGCTCTCGGCCGTGGGCGGCGACGGCGGCCCCGGCGGCGGTCAGGACGATGCCCCGCCCCTCGCGCCGGTAGAGCTGCACGCCCAGGGCCTCGCCCAGCAGCCGCACCTGGCTGTGGACGGCGGGCTGGGAGCGGGCGAGGGCCCGGGCGGCGGCCGAGAAGCCCCCCTGGTCGGCGACGGCGACAAAGACCGCGAGCCGGTCGCTGTCGAGGGGCGGCAGGGGCGGGGCAGTCACGGGGCCAGCCGGGCACGGGGGCGGCTCCATCTATCCAGATCTTGGATAGGGCATCCAGAATGCATCGTGGTGGAGTGGGCGCTGGCGGGCGACGCTCAGGGTGTCCGGTACCGCCGCCCGTCCCGGGCGCCCAGCGGCCGGCCCTCCCCCTTCCTCCCCTGGAGTGTCCATGACCCCCACCGTCCCGCGTCCCGGTGCCCCCGACCCCCGCGTCCGCCGCGTGAGCAAGGCGATGAGCTTCCTGCTCCGCCACCAGCCCGCCGCCGGCGGCATCACCCTCGATCCCCAGGGCTGGGTGGCCGTCGAGGCCCTGCTCGGCGGGCTCCGGCGCCTCGGTCGCACGGTCGACCGACCACTGCTGGAGCATGTGGTCGCCGACAACGACAAGCAGCGCTTCGAGCTCTCTGCCGACGGCCAGCGCATCCGCGCCCGCCAGGGCCACTCGGTGCCCGTCGCCCTCGACCTGCCGCCCGTCCCGCCGCCCCCCCGCCTCTGGCACGGCACGGTCGACCGCTTCCTGGCCTCCATCGAGGCCGCGGGCCTGCGCCCCCGGGGCCGCCACCACGTCCACCTCTCCGCCGATCGCGAGACGGCCCGCAGGGTGGGGGCCCGCCGGGGGCGCCCGGTGCTGCTCGAGGTCGACGCCGCCGCCATGGCCGCCGCCGGCCACGTCTTCCACCGCACGGCGAACGGCGTCTGGCTCACCGACACGGTGCCGCCGGCCTTCCTCCGCCGGGCCTGAGCCCCGGGCGCTTCAGTCCGTCGCGGCCAGCTTCGGGTGGGCGGCGAGCTTGGGGTCGGCCCGCTGGATGGCGTCGGCCTCGGCCCGGCGCCCCATGCGGCGCAGCAGCTTGACCAGCTTGACCCCGGTGTTCGTGCGGTTGCCGGGCACGGCATAGGCGCGCTTGAGGTAGGTGACGCAGGCCTCCTTGTCGCCGTCGTAGTAGCTGTAGTCGGCCATGTCCTTGAGGCTGGGGAAGTGGTCGGGGAACTGGTCGAGCACGACGGCCATGTGGCGGCGGGCGGTGGCGTGGTCCTTCTCTCGTGCGGCCAGCCGGGCGAGCCAGGCATGCGCGCCCACGTCGTCGGGGTGGGCCGCCAGCATGTCGGTGTAGGCGGCCTTCGCGCCCGCCCAGTCCTGCTCCATGTAGGCGAGGTTGCCGTCGGCGTAGCGGCAGAGGGCCGGGTCCATGTCGGTGCGCGGGTCGATGGGCACCCAGGCGAGCAGGGCCCCCGCGACCGGCAGGGCCCAGAGCCACCGGGGCAGCCCCTGGCGCAGCGCAGGCGTGGCCAGCGCCCCCACGCCCACCGACGCCAGGAGCGCCAGCACGGGCCAGGTCGCGAGCCGGTAGCGGTCGGTCGGGAAGAAGATGACGAGCGGCAGGTGGAGCGCGAGCCAGAGCAGCGGCAGCCCCGCCGCCGCCGGTGGAGGGTCCGTCTGGCGCCGGCGCAGCACGACGGCCGCCCCGAGCAGGGCCAGGGGAAAGACCAGCCCGTAGCGCACGGGGCTCGCCGCGAGGAAGGCGAGGGGCGCGCCGGGCCGCTGGCGGCAGCGGTAGTCCTCGTTGCGGGGAATCTCGGTGTCGTTGATGCTCCAGAGCGCCTTGACGGCCACCACGGCCAGGGCCACCCGGGGGTGGTCGGCCGCCTCGCTGCGCACCCGCGCCGACCAGTAGGCGTTGCGGGCGGGCAGGTCGCGGTGGGCCGGGTCGGCCTCGAGGGCCAGCTGGCGAAAGGGCAGCCCGGGCCGCAGGAACATCGTCTCGCGGAAGCGCGCGTTGTTGCCCAGGTAGAGGTTGATGCCGGCGTTGTGGCTGACGAGGGTCGGGGTGCCGAAGCGGTCGAGGTTCTCGGCCGTGGTCGGCGCCAGGGGCGCGGCGGTCGCCGCCGGGGCCAGCACCAGCGGCAGGGGCGCGCGCGCCGTCCAGGCCGCCCGGGCGACCATGGCCACGACCACCCCGGCGCCCAGCAGCAGGCTCGGGTGGATCGCCGCAGCCGTGCCCAGCAGCAGCCCTCCGGCCCCGGCGCGCAGGGCCGAGACGGGGGGCGACGCCGGCGGCGCACCGGCCGGGCGCGGCCAGAGCAGGACCAGGGCGCCGGTGAAGGCCGCCAGCGAGCTCGCCGGGGTCAGGATGTCGTGCTCGAACATCATCGCCGGCGGGAAGAGCCCGAAGAGCCCGCCGGCCACCAGCCCGAGCCAGGGCCAGCCGTGGGGGGCGCCCAGCCGGCGACCGAGGCGCAGCAGGAGCCCGGTCGTCACCATCCCCAGCAGCAGCTGGACCCGGCGCACCTGTCCGAGGGCCATCTCACCGGTGATGCCGCCGAGCGTGGCCAGCAGCCAGGGGTAGGCCGGCGGCTGGTAGTAGCCGTCTCGGGCGAAGGGGTCGCCGCCCTCGAAGAGCTGGGTCGCCTGGGACCAGTAGGTGTAGGCGTCGACCATGGGGTGATCGGCCAGGGGCGTGGCCTCGAAGCGCGCCAGGGCCACGACCCGCACGGCGAAGACCAGCCCGAGCACGGCCAGCTCGGCCTTGGGCAGCCAGGCGGGGGCAGGGGAGGGGGAGGCGGCGGGGGACGGGGCAGGAGACGGCATGGCCCCAGCCTAGTGCATCGCCCCCCAGACAGCGAGCCACCCCGCCCGGCCGCCCCGCCGCCTGGGGCCTCTGGTGGGGCCACAGGGCGGTCGCCCGCGGGGGCGCGACCCGGCCCCCGGCCGCCCGGGGGCGACAGGGCAGGGGACGGGCACGCCATGGGTTGTCAGCTCGCGGCCTTCTGTTGTTGTTCAGTAGGTGGCGTAGGTCCAGGGGTAGACCGAGATGATGTCGATGGCATCCAGGCTGTCGTAGGCGACGAAGTCGACGACGTAGCCGCCGTAGTGGCAGTCGAGGTAGGTGCTGTGGCCCGCCCAGTCCGACACCCAGAAGTAGGGGTCGTCGGTCGGGTAGAGGGGCAGCGAGTCCACCCAGATGCCCGTGCGCTCATCGTAGACATCGGCGTAGACGGCCACCACATCGAAGGGCGAGTCGGCGTCGTCCACGTCGGCCTCGAAGGTCCAGATGTCGTCGCGGTAGGCCGCGTCCCAGAAGCAGCCGGCGTCGGCGCTGAAGATGTAGGGGGCGCTGTTCTCGACGACGATGACCTCCTCGTAGACCACCACCTCCTCCCCCATGGGATCGGTGGTGACGACGACGCTCTGGGGGGGCGGCTCGCCGTCGACGAAGACACAGCCGCTCGCCCCGAGCACCGTGGCGAGCACGGGCAGAGCGAGCGAGACGGGGCTTCGGGACGTGGGCATCCAGCGCTGGCGCATGGTTCCTCCGCTGTGTTGGGGCCGCACCGCTGCGGCCGCTGTGGTTTGGGGGGCGCGGTGTGTCGCGGTCTCGTGACGCCAGGGTCCCGGGTCCATTCAGTTGGCATTGCAGCGCATTGCGCCGGCCCCGGTGCGGGGCCCCCGGGAGCGGCCCCTCCGTGCGCTCCCGCGCCCCGGTCGTGCCCCGGCCCCCGGCCCTCGGTCACAGCTCGGAGGCAGGCGGGCGCCGGGCCTCCCCACCGGCGGGCGACCGCAATAGGCGGGCCCCATGTCGCCCCGCACCGCCCCCGTCCGCCTGCCGCTCACGCCCGACGCCCTGCGCCCGGTCGCCCAGGGCCACCCCTGGGTCTACGCCGACGGCGTCGTCGGCGACCGTCCCCCGGCGGGCACCCCGGTCCAGCTCGTCGACAGCCGCGGTCGCCCGGTGGCCTTCGGCCTCGCCGACGAGGGCCCCATCGCCGTGCGGGTGCTCGACCGCCACGGCGCGGGCGTCTCGCGCATGCTCGGCCACCGCATCGCCGCCGCCGCCGCCCTCCGCGGGCGGGTGCTGCCCCCCGACACCACGGCCCACCGGCTCGTCAACGGCGCCGGTGACGGCCTGCCCGGCCTCGTGGTCGACCGCTACGGTGCCGTGCTGGTCGTGCGCATCTACGGCGCCTGCTGGACCCCCTGGCTCGACGCCATCGCGCACCACCTCTCCCGGCTGCCCGGCGTCGAGACCGTGCTCCGCCGCCTCGGGGTGCGCCGGGTGGACGGCGGGGAGGGGGTCGAGCGGCTGCGCGGTCCGGAGCCCGTCGAGCCGCTGGTGGTGCGCGAGGCGGGGCTCCAGTTCCTCGTGCGGCCCTCGGTGGGCCAGAAGACGGGCCTCTTCCTCGACCAGCGCGAGCACCGCATCCGGGTCGGGGCCATGTCGCGCGACCAGACGGTCATCAACCTCTTCGCCTACACGGGCGGCTTCTCGGTGCACGCGGCGGCCGGCGGGGCCCGGCGGGTCGTGACGGTCGACGTGGCCGAGCCCGCCCTGGCCGACGCCCGGGAGAACTTCCGGCTGAACGGCTTCGATCCTGACCGCCACGCCTTCGTGGCCACCGATGCCTTCGCCTGGCAGCCCGATGCCCCGGCCGGCCTGGTGGTCGTCGATCCGCCCTCCCTCTCGCACGGCCAGAACGCCGACAAGAGCGCCCGGGCGGCCTACCGCGACCTCGCCGCCCACACGGGGGCCTTCGTCGAGCCGGGCGGCATCATGGCCTCGGCCTCCTGCACGGCGCGCCTCAGCTTCGCGCGCTGGGAGGAGGCCGTGCGCGAGGGGCTGCGCCGGGCGGGGCGCTGGTCCTGGCTCTGGCGGGCGGGCGAGCCGCCGGACCACCCGGTGGCCCTCTCCCACCCCGAGGGGCGCTACCTGAAGTTCGCGCTGCTCCACCGCCACCCCGGCGCGGGCGGCCGGGCACCGGGACGATAGCCTCCGCCCCTGGCCCCACTTCGTCAGGGCGTTTGACGGGGGGCCGCTGGCGTGCGACATTGCGGCGTCTGGGCCGTTCACAGCCCGACGTCTGTGTTCTCTTGGCGCTCTGCCCGCAGAAATCCCGAGAATGCCCATCAGGTGGGCATGTTCGGGGGTGGGCTCCGGCGCTGGCGCAGACCTCTCGGTGGTCCGGACGGCCAGCCCCCTCGGCTGGGCCAGGGCCGCGCCCTGGCGCCCCAACGCTTCTTCGAGGTCATCCGCACCCGCCCCTGGTCCCGTCGCTGCGCGCACCGGCTGCTCCGGCGCCGCTCGCTGCCCCCGACGGGCCCCCTGCGCCCCCACCGCCCGAACAACCGGGCCACCGCGGGCGCCCTCCGCTTTCTTCCCGCTTCCACGCATCGTGGTGGCCCCGCCACCGCGCCCCATACACCCCCGCATTCTGGCCCCGAGTCCCCCCGTGTTCATCGCGCTGCCCGCCTTCTCGCCCTGGCCCCCGACGCCGACGCCCCCCGCGTCGCCGGCGGGTGTGGCCGCGGTCGGCGTGGCGAACGGGGGACCCCGGCCCACCTGGAGTCTTCTTTGGGCACCGAGATCATCGTCAACCGCACCGGGAGGGAGACCCGCGTCGCGCTGATGGAGGACGGGCGGCTCACCGAGCTGCACGTCGACCGCGGCGACAAGCAGAGCCATGTCGGCAACGTCTACCTGGGACGCGTCGTGCGCGTGCTTCCCGGCATGCAGGCGGCCTTCGTCGACATCGGCCTCGAGCGCGCCGCCTTCCTCTACGCGGGTGACATCTACCCCGAGTTCGTCGAGAACACCTCTGCCGCCGGGGTCCAAGACCCGGACGCCACCGTGACCGAGGCCGCCCCCCGGGCCGCTCCCCGGTCCGGCCAGCCGCCGATCCAGGATCTGATCAAGGAGGGCCAGGAGGTCCTCGTCCAGGTCGCCAAGGATCCGATCGGCACGAAGGGCGCCCGCATCACGACCCACATCACCCTGCCGGGTCGCTACATGGTCTTCATGCCCACGGTCGACCACGTGGGCATCTCGCGCCGCATCGACCGCGACCGCGAGCGCCGCAAGCTGCGCGACTTCGTCGAGAAGCACCGCCCCAAGGGCTGTGGCTTCATCGTGCGCACGGTCTGCGAGGGCAAGCCGCTCTCCGCCCTCAAGCAAGACATCGACTACCTCATCTCGACCTGGACCCGCATCCAGGAGTCCTCGCGCACGAGCAAGGCGCCCAAGTGCATCCACGCCGACCACGGCCTGGTGCTGCGGGTGGTGCGCGACGGCTTCAACGAGGGCGTCGGCCGCATGGTGCTCGACGACCGCAGCCAGTTCGACGACGTCCAGCGCTTCATGACCGACCTGATGCCCCAGCTCAAGGATCGGGTCCAGCTCTACCGCGGCCAAGACCCGATCTTCGACACCTACGGCATCGAGACCGAGATCAACCGCTCGCTGGGCCGCAAGGTCTGGCTCAAGTCCGGCGGCTACCTCATCGTCGACCAGACCGAGGCGCTGACGGCCATCGACGTCAACTCGGGCAAGTTCGTCGGCACGTCGAGTCTCGAAGACACGACCCTCCAGATCAACCTCGAGGCCGTCAAGGAGATTGTCTACCAGCTCCGCCTGCGCAACATCGGCGGCATCATCGTGCTCGATCTCATCGACATGGAGAAGGCCAGCAACCGCGAGCGGGTCTTCAAGGCCCTCGAAGAGGAGCTGCGCAACGACCGCGCCCGCACGAACGTGCTCAAGATCAGCGATCTGGGCCTGGTCGAGATGACCCGCAAGCGCACCCAGGACGACCTGGTCAGCAGCATCTCCGAGACCTGCTCCTACTGCCAGGGCCGGGGCTACACCCGCTCGCGCACGACCGTGGTCTACGACCTGCTCCGCGAGATCCGCCGCGAGGCCAACCGCGGCCAGGGGCGCCAGACCATCTACGTGAACGCGAACCCCTCCATCGCCGATCTGATGTACGGCGCCGAGATGGAGAGCATCGAAGAGCTCGAGCGGGCGCTCAACAAGCGCATCGTCATCCGGGCGCTCGGCCACTACCACATCGAGCGCCACGAGGTCTACTCGCGCTGAGCGCGGGTCTCTCGGCCCCTCGGTCGGTGCGGGCGCTCCTCGTCGGGGCGCCCGTCGTCGCTCTTGGGCCGGCCGGCGCCGGGGCCCAGCTCAGGCGGGCTCGATCTGGCTCGCGGCGTAGCTGGCGCCGGCGATGAGTCCGAGGGCGAGCAGGAAGAGGCCGGCGGCCGGCGCCACGGGGATGCCGGGGGCGGTGGGGCACTGGACCGTGACGGGCACGACGGCCCGCTCGCGGTTGCCGTCGGGCCGATCGACGAAGAGCGAGAGGCCGACCACGTCGCCGTCCTCGTAGGCCGCACAGCTCGGGCAGCTCACGACCCGGCGCTCGCGGCCCAGCTGGTCGTGCTCGACGACGAAGCTGAGGCGGTCGCCGTCGGCACAGGTGGCCTCGGCCGGGCTGACCGTGACCTCGGCGTGGGCGGCGAGGGCGAGGGAGAGGAGGAGGACGCTCATGGGGGCCATGCTAGCACCGCAGCGGCTCCGGCGCACCCGCGAGGCGTGCGGCAGCGGCCACGGCCCGGTCGCCCAGGGCGGCCAGGGCGGCATCGGCGTGGCGGGCGGCCCAGAGCTGGGTGCTGAGCCCGTGCAGCCCGACGAGGCCCGCGAGCAGGGGCGCCGGCGGCGGCGGACCGTAGCCGGCGTAGAAGGCCGCCCGCAGCTCGGGGGCCCCGAAGAGCAGCCCGCCCTCGAGCTTGGCGAGGTCGAGGGCCGCGAGATCGGCCCGGGCGTGCTCGAAGTCGACGAGCGCGACCGTGTCGGGGCCCGCGCTGAGCCAGTTGTCGGGGGTGAAGTCGCGGTGGCAGGGCACCCGGCGGGCGCCGGCGAGCGGATCGGGACCCTCGGCGGCGGCGAGGCGCAGGAGCGCGGGGGGCACGGCGAGGGCGGCGGCCCGGGCGCGCGCCACGGCGGCCGCCATGCGCCGCCGCAGGGCCGTGGCGAGGGGCAGCGGATCGCGATCGCGGTGGGGCAGGGCATGGAGCCGGGCGAGCACCCTGCCGGCGGCCGAGACCAGGGCGGCGGTCGGCTGCGCGACCGGACGGCCCGGGAGGCAGCCCATCCACAGGCGCCGGCGGGCGGGCTCGACCGCCACGAGCGCAGGCGCGGGCAGGGCCGGGGCCCACTGGCGGAGGGCGGCCTCTTCTTGCTGGAAGGGACGGGGGTGGGCGTGGACCTTCTCGATGAGCGCCCCCCGGGGGCCGGCCCAGCGGGCCACGGCGGGGCCGCCCGGGCGGCTGCGGATCAGGGTGCGCACCGGGGCCGGCCCGAGCCGCGCGCGGACGGCGGGGGGCAGGGGCGGGACGGCGGTCGGCGGTGCTGCGGCCACAGGCGCCTCGGGAGGCGGGGAGGGCCGCACGATACGCGGGGCGGCCGCGCGGAGGGGCCCGCGGCGGTATCGTGCAGCCCCGGCGGCGGGGGAGGGACACGCCCCGTGCCGTCCGCGCCCGCCCCCGCGACCGAGGAGCCCCCGTGGCCGCCCCCCCCTCTCTGCTCTCGCTGCTCTTCACCCGGGCGCCCCGGCTCCGGTCGCTGGACGGGGCCCGCGCGGTCGTCACCGGCGCCGGCAGCGGGCTCGGGGCGGCCGTCGCCACCCAGCTCGCGGCGGCGGGCGCCACGGTCCACCTCGTCGACCTCCACGGCGACCGGGTGGCCACGCTGGCGGCGCGCCTCGGTCCCGCCC
>CAXQUZ010000348.1:0-4569 GCA_964226865.1 Myxococcota bacterium
TCTACACGTCTTAAGACACTCTTTCCCTACACGACACTCTTCCGATCTGTCGTCGTCGACTTCGGCACGGCCACCACCTTCGACTGTGTCGACCACCGGGGCGACTATGTCGGTGGGGTCATCGCCCCGGGCTTCCGCATCTCGGCCGACGCCCTCTTCGAGCGCACGGCGAAGCTGCCCCGGGTCGAGGTCGAGCGGCCCGATCGGGCCATCGGCACCAACACCATCGCCAGCATGCAGAGCGGCCTCTTCTTCGGCTACGTCGGCCTCGTCGACGGGCTCGCCCGGCGCTGCAAGGAAGAGCTGGCCGAGGCGGCGGGCCTCGCGAGCCCGGCCGAGGTCGTGTGCCTGGCGACGGGCGGTCTCGCCAACCTCGTGGGCTCGGCCTGCGACGAGGTGGGCAGCATCGAGGGCGATCTGACCCTCGAGGGACTGTGGACCCTCTGGGTGTCGAACAACACGCGCGCACGCTGACCGGCCGCAGCGACGGGTGCAAGACCGGGGGCCTGCGCACGGTGACAATCCGGGGTCGGTTGACCCATGCAAGGGGGATCGCTAAGGTCGGCAGACGGAGCAAGCTGGGGCCGGATCCCGCGTCCCGACGGCATTGTGTCCCTGCCCCGCCCCGGGCGGCGGTCCGCCAGTGGTGCGGTCCGGCGGCCCGGGTCCCCCGCACCCGGAGTCGTCCATGGCCACCTCCTCCGACCACATCCGAAACATCGCCCTCGTCGGTCACGGCGGCAGCGGCAAGACCTCGCTCGCCGAGGCCTTGATGTTTCTCTCGGGCGCCACCTCCCGCCTGGGCAGCGTGGCGGCGGAGACCAGCACCCTCGACTTCGAGCCCGAAGAACAGAAGCGCAAGGGCTCGATCGCGACGGCGCTGACCTGGGTCGAGCACGACGACCACAAGATCAACGTCCTCGACACCCCCGGCGACGCGAACTTCATCTTCGACGCCCTCTGCGCGCTCCGCGGCGCCGACGCCGCCGTCATCGTGGTCAGCGCCCCGGACGGGGTCGAGGTCCAGACCGAGCGGGTCTGGCGCGCGGCCACGGCCCAGGGCCTGCCCAAGGCCGTCTTCATCAACAAGATGGACCGCGAGCGCGCCGACCCGGTGGCCGCCATCGCCCAGGTCCGCGAGGCCTTCGGGGTGCGCCCGGTGCCGCTCCAGGTGCCCATCGGTGCCGAGGGCGAGTTCCGGGGCGTGGTCAGCCTCTTCCAGCGCAAGGCGCTCATCTACGACGACGACGGCTCGGGCCGCTACGAGAAGGTCGACATCCCCCCGGCCATGATCGACGAGGTCGACGCCGCCTGGGAGGTGCTGGTCGAGTCGGTCGCCGAGACGGACGAAGAGCTGCTCGAGATCTACCTCGAGACCTTCGAGCTCTCCCAGGAACAGGTCCGCGCCGGCTTCCACAAGGCCCTCAAGAACGGCCAGATCCTGCCCATTCTCTTCGGCGCGGCCCCCCGCTGCATCGGCGGCGCCGCCCTGCTCGACCTCACGACCTGGGCCTTCCCGGCGCCCTCCGAGCGGCCCGCCCTCGCGGCCACCAAGGGCGACCGCCTCGTCGAGCTGGCGCCCGGTGAGGGCGGCTTCCTGGCCCAGTGCATCCACACCACGATGGACGAGTTCTCGGGCAAGACCAGCATCCTGCGGGTGTTCCGGGACGGCCTGCCCAGCGACAACCTCGTGCGCCACGCGGGCTCGGGCGAGACCGAGCGCCTCGGCGCCCTCTTCACCCTCCGGGGCAAGGAGCGCACCCAGCTCGACCAGGCCGTGGCCGGCGACATCGTCTGTGTGGCCAAGCTCAAGCACACCCACACCGGCGACACCCTGACCGACCCCGCCAGCGACCTCTCCCTCGACCGGGTGGCCTTCCCGCCGCCGATGATGTCCTACGTCATCACCCCCGCGAGCAAGGGCGACGCCGACAAGCTGCGCACGGGCCTCGACCGCATCCTCGAAGAGGACCCGACCCTGTCGGTGACCAGCGACGAGATGACCCACCAGCTCGTGCTCAACGGCATGGGCCAGGCCCAGCTCGACATGGCCATCGCCCGCATGCAGCGCAAGTACAAGGTCCGCGTGACCACGGCGCTGCCCCCCGTGCCCTACCGCGAGACCCTCAAGGCCCCCGTGGACGGCGTCGAGGGCAAGCACAAGAAGCAGACGGGCGGCGCCGGCCAGTTCGGCGTGGCGCTGATGAACGTGCGGCCCCTTCCGCGGAACGGCGGCTTCGAGTTCGTCGACAAGATCAAGGGCGGCGCCATCCCCAACCAGTTCATCCCCTCGGTCGAGAAGGGCATCCGCCAGCGCATGCAGCGGGGCTTCGTGGCGGGCTACCCGGTCGTCGACATCGCCGTCGAGCTGGTGGACGGCAAGTACCACCCGGTCGACAGCAAGGACGTGGCCTTCCAGATGGCCGGCTCGAAGGGCCTCAAGGCCGCCTTCGAGAAGGTCGGTGGGCGGCTGCTCGAGCCGGTGATGGCGATGGAGATCGTCGTGCCCTCGGCCAACATGGGCGACGTGATGGGCGACATCACCAGCCGGCGGGGCCGGGTCACGGGCATGGACACCCGGGGCCGCAACACGGTCATCACCGCCGCCGTGCCGCTCGCCGAGGTCCAGCGCTACGCCCCCGAGCTCAAGGGCCTCACGGGGGGCAAGGGCGGCTTCACGATGCAGCTCGAGGGCTACGAAGAGGTGCCCGCCCACCACGTCGCTGCGGTGATCGCGGCCTCGCCCTTCTCCCACCCCGACGAAGACGAGTAGGCCCGCCCGGTCCCCGGCCGCCGCTGGGGGCCCCGCGTTGACTCTGGGGGGGCGCTGCCGCACGATCGGCCGCGCCCCCCGCCGCGCACCGGGCCCCGCTGCCCTCTCCCCTTGCGCGAGCCCCGGAGTTCCCATGGCTGCGCCGCCGAAGATTCCCTACGCCAAGCTCGGCATCCCCGCCCAGCTCGAGGACCGGCTCCATCCCGAGGCCCCGAAGAAGGCCCTGATGGCCATGGCCAAGGGGCTGATGCCCATGGCCCCCGACGTCCAGCTCCCGGTGCTCTACGTGCTGGCGACCATGGACTCGGCCGCCCTGCGCAAGGCCGCCGTGAAGACCCTCGGCCGCATCCCGGCCAAGATGGTCAGCGACACCATCAGCATGCGCACCCACCCCAAGGTGCTCGAGTTCATCGCCGAGTTTCGCGAGCCCGAGCGGGCCCTCGACGAGCGCATCGGCATGCTGCGCAGCGCGAACGACCGCACGGTGGCGCTCATCGCGGCCCGGGCGGACGCCTCGCTCTGCGACATGCTGACCCGCAACCACGAGCGGCTGTTGATGTCGCCCGGGGTCTTCGTCGCCCTCTACAACAACCCCGCCTGCAGCGACGCCCACATCGCCCGGGCCGAGTCCTTCCTGCGCATGCAGGACGCGATGCCCGAGGTGCCCGCCCGGCGGCCCTTTGCGGGGCCCGAGGACGAGGCGCCTGCTGCCGAGGCCGCCCCTGCACCCGCCGCGCCGGCGCCCGCCCCTGCCGGCGGTGGGCTCGACCAGGCCGGCCCAGAGCCCGTCGCCCCGGTGGCGCCCGCGGCCGCCGCCCCGAGCGGGCCCCTGGCCGTCGAGCAGGACGCGGGCCCCATCGACCTCATGGCCGAGATCGAGGCCGCGCTGCGCGGCGAGCAGTCGCCCACCCTCGTGGCCGCCCAGGAGCGCTCCCTCTCCACCTTCGACGCCGACGCCATCACCCACGGCGAGGGCTTCGAGGATCTGGGCCTCAGCGCCTTCTCCTTCGACTTCGAGGATGTGGCCGACAGCTTCTCCTTCGACCTCACCGGCGACATGGAGTCGAAGTCCTACGACGAGCGCACCGAGGCCGCCCAGTCCATCGACGCGAAGATCCGCGACATGACCGTGGGCCAGAAGATCAAGCTCGCCTACCTGGGCAACAAGGAGGTGCGCTCCCGGCTCATCCGCGACCGCAACAAGGTCGTCGCCGGCGCGGTCGTGCGCTCGGGCCGCCTCTCCGACCAGGAGGTCGCGACCTATGCGGCCAACAAGAACCTCGACGGTGAGGTCATCCGCGAGATCGCCAGCAACCGCGAGTGGATCCGCAAGTACCCGGTGAAGGTGGCGCTGGTGAACAACCCGAAGACGCCCGTCGCCCAGGCCGTGGCCATGGTCAGCCAGATGCAGAAGCGCGATCTGCTCCAGCTCACCCGCAACCGCAACGTGCCCAGCGTCGTCACCCAGGCGGCCATGCGCCTCTTCAAGCAGAAGTACAACCGCTGAGCGCCGGCGGGGGGCGGGCAGCGGCGGCGGCCGGCGCTGGGGACGGGGGGGCTTGCGGCGGCAGGTGCGAAACATGATACGCGGACAGGTCAGGCCCGTGGGGGCGTCGGCAGCGGGGCACAGATCCGTCCCGCCGCCCGGTCGCCCCGGCTCTTGGGCCTCCCGAGGTGTCCCATCCCCACGCCGGTCTCCCCGTCCCCGTCCGATCCCGCGCTCTACGTGGTGCGGCGCGGTCCCGTGGAGTGGGACGGCGACCCGCGCACCCCCGCCCGGGTGACCCTCGACTTCC
>CAXQUZ010000349.1:0-3252 GCA_964226865.1 Myxococcota bacterium
GGTTCGTTCGCGCCAGCGCCGGAGGTGGGCGGTGAAGGCGCCCGTCTGCGTCGCGGTGGGCGCCCTGGTCCTGCTGACCTCCTGCTCGGGCGCGTCGTCCCCCGACGCTACCGTGGAGCCGATCCCGGACGCGGCCGGCGGCGACAGCGGCGGGGGCGCGGCCAGCTGCGACGCCCTCGCCGCGCTCTTCGTCAATCCACCCCTCGAGACGGTGGAGGCGGACTGCGCGCTCACCGACGGGACCACCACCACCTGCTGCTCCTTCTCGTTCGCCTCGGACCTGGTCGAGGACGGGCCCTACTGCCCGGAGAGCACGACCTCACCCCCGCCCTATGGGCTGTCGGTCTACGACGGCGCCACCCGGCCCGGGCTGCGCCCCTTCGACGGCGACTACCTCCAGGACATCGAGGACGACGGATACGACCCGATGGTGGACGCGGAGGGCAACACGCGGATCGTCACCGGGCTCGGGGGACCGCCCGATGGGCGGCCCGGTCGCCGCTCAGTAGCGGTCGGGAATGCGCACGGTGACGGCGCCTCGGACCCGCGCCTGGCAGGCAAGGCGGTCGCCCCGTCGGCGCTGGACGTCCCCCAGCACGAGGGCCTCGTTGCCCACCAGCGGGCTCAGCCCCTCCGCCCCGGTGACCACCTCGACCACACAGGTGCCGCAGGCGCAGGTGCCGCCGCAGTAGTGGGCCAGGTCGAGCCCGGCCGCGACGGCCGCCCGCAGCAGCGTGGTGCCCGGCTCGACCGCGAGCACCGTGGGCGCACGGGCCGGTCCCTCCAGCACGGTCACCGCGACCGGGCCCGTGGCAGCCGCGGCGTCCCCGGGCACGAGGCTGCGGACCAGCCCCCGGAGGCGGCGGCGCAGGCCCAGGGGCGACGGCGGACGGGACATCGGGCCTCCGGACAGCCAGGGGCGGTCCGGCCCGCGGCACGGGCGGAGCCTATCCCCCTGGGCGCCGCCGGCACGCCGCCCGCCCGCGCCTTGCCGCCCTCCCGGGGGGTCTTTAGGGGCTCCCCGCGGACGCTGCCCCGGGTGGTCCGCGCGCTGCCGGGAGAGCACCGTGGCCCCACGACACCCCGCCCTGTCCCCCGACGAGCTGGCCCGGCGCCGGGCCGCCGACCGCGCCCTGCTCGACCGCATCGAAGCGGGCGACCCGGCGGCCTTCCCCGAGCTGGTCCACCGCTACAGCCCAAAGGTCTACAGCATCGGGCGGGCGATGCTCCGCAACGAGCAAGACGCCCGAGATGTCGTCCAGGAGACCTTTCTCAACGTCCACCGGCGCCTCGACAGCTTCCGCGGCGAGGCCGCCCTCGGCAGCTGGATCGGCCGCATCGCCACGAACAACGCGCTCATGAAGCTGCGCACCCGCCGCCGCAAGCCCGAGACCTCGCTCGAGCTCGAGCTCGGGGGGCGGGACGGCAGCGAGCGCCGCGACCGCGACATCGTCGACCCCCAGCCCCGCTCCGACGCCCAGGCCGTCAACCGCGAGCTCGGCGAGCGCATCCGGGCCGCCGTCGACACCCTCCGGCCCAAGTACCGCG
The DNA here is from genome assembly GCA_964226865.1 of Myxococcota bacterium. Lineage (GTDB taxonomy): Bacteria > Myxococcota_A > UBA796 > UBA796 > UBA2385 > CAXQUZ01. Next base: position 1,549 of record CAXQUZ010000349.1, read on the forward strand.
AGGTGCTCGTGCTGGCCGACTACCAGGAGCTGTCGATGAAGGAGATCGCCGAGGCCCTCGACCTCACGGTGCCCAACGTCAAGACCCGCCTCCACCGCGCCCGCCTCGCCGTCCGCGAGCAGCTCGCCGCCTACCTCGCCGGCCGCGACTGAGGGCTGGCGCCCGAGTGTGCGGTCCGGGCCGGCTGTGCCAGTGTCGGCGCATCCTGTCCACTCTGGTCGAAGAGCCTCTTCGGTGCGCCGCGCTGTCACCGATTCCCTGGGCAGGCATCCCCTGCCGTGCCACCTTGCCGCTGCTGGCCCCCCCGGAGTGTCCCATGCTCAGCTGCCACCAGGTCTCCGAGCTCCTCTTCGACTACGTCGAGAACGACATCGACGACCAGACCGCCGCCCAGGTCGAGGCCCACCTCGCCGGCTGCCCGGACTGCCAGCGCTTCGTCGAGGAGTACGCCCAGGTCCGCGGCCTCGTCCGCGACGGGCTCGAGCTCCAGGTCGACGATGCCCTCCAATCCGAGCTGGACGCGGCCGTCTTCGCCGCCATCGCCCGCGCCACGGGCACCCAGGGCGCCTGAGTCCCCTCCCCTCGCCCGCGGGCCTGCCGGCCTGTGGGGAGAGTGTGGGAACCAGAGCGCGCCGCGATTGCGCGGCCCCCCTCGGGTGTCTACGGTGGAGGCGGAGGTCGCGTGTCGCGCCGAACCACATCCCCCCGAGGCCGCTCCCGCCGGTGGAGCGCGCTGGTCACGGCGTTCGGGCTGGCGCTCGTCCTGCACGTCTTGCTGCTGGGGATCCTCGCGTCGGTCTGGCCCGACCTCAAGCCCGATGTCCAACACATGGACACCCGGCCCGTCACCCTCGTGGTCGAGACGGTCGACCCCGAAGAGCCCGTGCCCGAGCCGGATCCGGTGATCGACTTCGACGGCCAGCTGGTCGACACACCGAAGCCCGACAAGGAAGAGCGCCCGGACGACTCGGAGTACCTCGCCGAGCACGACAACGTCGTCGAGGAAGAGATGCGGGACCGGAACCACCGCATCAACCCCGAGGTGCTCTCCGAGCAGTTCAGCCGCGACGACCAGCTCCAGTTCGAGGAGGCCGAGGACGTCAACGTCACCAAACCCTCCACCGGCGCCCAGGTCGGCAACGACCGCTTCGATCCCGACCGGGACGGGCGCATGGCCGCCGTCCCCTCCCCCTACACGCTCACCAACAAGGACGGGCTCCAGAAGCCCGTGCCGGCGAGCTCGAGCTCCAAGTCGCTGGCCGGCGCCCCCAACAACGACCTGCTGCGCGAGAAGATCGGCGAGGCGACCCGGCTGAACACCCGCGAGATCGTGGGCGCCCAGTACCTGAACCGCATCCGGCGGCTGGTCAACTTCTACTGGAAGCAGAACCTCGACAACCTGCCCCGGTCCGTCATCCTCGCCCGCCCCAGCTACACGACCGCCGTGAGCGTCGTGCTCAGCAGCACGGGCGCCCTCGAGCACATCGAGGTGTCGCGGGCCAGCGGCGCCGAGGCCCTCGACGGGGCCGTGGTGAGCGCCTTCAGGGTCGCCGGGCCCTTCCCGAACCCGCCCGAGCAGCTCATCGAGAAGGACGGCCGCATCTACCTGCCCCAGATGGCCTTCACGGTCGAGATCTCCACCCCAATCATCCCCGTGGGTACAGCGATGATGGCGTAGCCGATGATCATCATGCACGAAGCGAT
>CAXQUZ010000350.1:0-5495 GCA_964226865.1 Myxococcota bacterium
CTACACGACGCTCTTCCGATCTGCCGTGCACGCCAGCCCCACCTGGCGGGTCCTCAGCCGGCTCCACCGGGGGCTGCGGGCCCTGCGCCCGGGCTGAGCGGGCCCTGAAGCCCGGCGAGCACGGGCACGAGCCGCCGACGGCTCAGCCGCAGGGCCCGCAGCTGGAAGCGCGCGATGTCGAGAGGGCCCGGCCGCCCGTCCGGGGCCCTGCCGCCGGCGCCCGCCCGGTCGCTGACGACCTTGAGGGCCCCGAAGGGCAGCCCCGCGGCCTCGGCGGCGGTCCGGACGGCGGCGGCCTCCATCTCGACCACCTCGTGGCCGGCGGCGGCGAGGGCAGCCCGGCGGGCGGGCGACCAGACCGCCCGGTCCACCGTGTGGATGCGCGCCGGGCGAAGCCCTTCGAGTGTGGCCCAGCCGTGGGCATCGTGGACGATGTCGCCGACCCGGAGCCCGTCGACCAGGGCGCCGCAGGTGCCCACGCTGAGCACGGCCCGGGGGCGGTGCTGGGCGAGCACGGCCCGGGTGTGGGCGGCGGCCCGGCGGGGGCCCACGCCGCAGGTCGTGACCAGCAGGGGCGGACCGCCGAGGTGGCCCGCCCAGAGCCCCCGGTGGCGGCGCCGGTGGGCCAGGGCCTGGAGGATCGGCAGGGTCTCGGCCCGCAGGGCGCCCACGATCAAGATGGGGGCCGCGCCGCTCACCTGCGCCGGGCCGGGGGCACCCAGCCCACGCCGACGGCTGGCACCACGCTCCAGGTCCGCCACTGGGGGCGGGCCCAGCTCGCGTCGGCCCGGGCGCTGACGCCGAGGTCGAACCAGACCCCCTCGTGCGCCCAGGAGAGGGCCGCGAGGGGGCCCACCGGCAGCCCGAGGCGGGTCTGGACCCCGAGCACCGCACCGAGCTCGTCGTCGCCGAAGGTCTGGAGGGTCGGTGCCCACTGCAGGGTCTGGGCGGCGAGGCTGGTGCCCAGCTCGACCGGGCCCAGGGTCCAGACCGGCTGGATCTGGGCGCCGTAGGCGAGCAGGCCGGGCCCGGGGCGGGCCGCCATCATGGGCAGCTCGTGGATCAGCCACTGGCCGGGATCATCCGCGAGCAGCTCGACCCGCGCCAGGGCGCCGGCCCGGGCCGGGGGGGGCGCCAGGGCGAGCCAGAGCACCGCCCCGAGGGCGGGGACGCCACGGCGGAGGACGGGGGCGGGCGGGCGGCGGCTCACGGGCGCGCCCCCGGATCGGCCGCCACGAGGCCGTCGACGGGCCAGCGCGAGAAGGCCCGGACCTGGGCGGCGGTCCGGAGGGGCCCGACGAAGACGGAGAGGCCCGCGTCGGTGGCGGTGCGCACGAGGCCCCGGTCGGCGGTGGCGGGCCGCATCCAGACCGTGTCGGCGCCGGTGTCGAGGATGTCTTGCACGGGGTCGGTGGTGCCCGTGAGCGTGCCGAGGCCCTGGGCCAGCTCGGTGGCGCCGGCGCTGCCCTTGGGCGGGTGGCGGGGCCAGACCAGGGCCGTGCCCAGCGGCAGCGAGAGCGCGTCGGCCCGCTCCCGGGCGGCCGCCAGCATCAGCGCCGTGTCGGCGACGACCACCAGGGCCGCGTCCGTGTCGGTGCGCACCCAGCGCTCGAGCACCTCGGCGGCGAAGACGGCCGGGTCGTGGGAGACGTTGGGGGTCCAGCCGAGCTGGAGGTGGACAGTCGGGGGCCGCAGCCGGCCGTCTTCGAGGCGCTCGAGGAGCTCGTCGAGGGTCGTGAGGGTGTCGGGCTGGATCCGGGCCTCGGGAAAGTCCGGGTCGGCCGTGCCGCAGCGCCAGCCCGCCTGGAGGGTGGGCAGATCCTGCTGGAGCAGCCAGACCTCTTCGCCCAGGGGGTTGCCGGCCAGGGTCTGGCAGCGCGCGGGGTCGAGCAGCGGCAGGGCGTTGAGCACGGGGAGGCGCTCGAGGGTCAGGAACACGTCGACGTGGACCGGCGCGGTGGGGTCCAGCGCGTCGAGGGCCGCCCGCGAGTTCTCGGGCCAGGCGGCGGCGCCGGCGCGCCAGGCGACGACGGTGTCGGGACCGGGGGCGCAGCCGGAGGCTCCGGCGATCAGCGCGAGGCCGGCCCCGGAGAGGGCGGCGCGCAGGGAGCGGAGGGCAGGCCCAGCAGAGGGCGCAGACTCGCGGCGATGGGGCACCAGCACTCCCGGGCGGGGGGCGAGCATAGCCGGTGGGCCGGCGGTCGGGAGCGGGGGCGGCGGCGGTCGGGCGGATTGCAGGGAGGGGGCGCGGTCCCGGACCTCACCGGATATGGTGCGGCCGCCCCGGGCCCCGCAGGCTGCTCCACGGCGTGCATGCGGGCCCCGACCGTCTCCGCGCCCCGGGCGCGCCACCGCCAGGAAGAGCGTCGATGCAGCCACGGCCCACCCCCGCAGCTCCTGCCCGCGCTCTGCTCCTGCTGGCCGGCCTCCCCCTGCTCGCGGCCTGCGGGGCCACCGAGTTCCCGCCGGTCATCGACCGCGACGGCGACCAGTGGACGGCGGATGTCGACTGCGACGACACCGACCCCACGGTCCACCCCTTCGCCGACGAGCTCTGCGACAGCGTCGACAACGACTGCGACGGCGAGACCGACGAAGAGCACGCCATCGACAAGCCGACCTGGTACGCCGACGCGGACGGCGACGGCTACGGCTCGGCCACCTACACCTGGGCCCTCTGCGAACAGCCGGTGGGCTACGTCGACAATGCCGATGACTGCGACGATCTCGATGCCGAGTTCCGGCCGGGCGCCGTCGAGATCTGCGACCAGCGCGACAACGACTGCGACGGCGAGGTCGACGAGCCGGGCGTCATCGACCCCCAGACCTGGTACGCCGACGCCGACGGGGACGGCTACGGCGACGCCGCGGTGCGCACCGAGGGCTGCCTGCCGCCCACGGGCTACACCGACAACCCCGACGACTGCGACGACCAGCGCGGCGACGTCAACCCCGACGCCCCCGAGGTCTGCGATCCCTTCGACGTCGACGAGAACTGCAACGGGCTGGCCGACGACCTCGACCCCGAGCCCACGGGACTGACCACCTGGTATCTCGACGAGGACGGCGACAGCCACGGCGACGAGCGGGCCCTCGAGGTCCTCACCGCCTGCGAGCAGCCCGAGTCCTACGCTCTGACGGCCGACGACTGCGACGACCTCGACCGCACGGTCAACCCCAGCTCGCGCGAGGTCTGTGGCGACCTCATCGACAACGACTGCAACGGCCTCATCGACGGCGAAGACAGCGCCCGCGACGTCGACTGGTGGGCCGATGTCGACGGCGACGGCTTCGGCGACGAGAGCAGCTACTGGGGCAAGGCCTGCGACAACCCCGGCGGCCAGGCGACCAACCCCGACGACTGCGACGACACCGACGCCGCCGTCAACCCCGACGCCACCGAGACCTGGTACGACGGGGTCGACGCCGACTGCGCCGAGGACGACGACTTCGACGCCGACAAGGACGGCGACCCCGCTGCGGAGCACGGCGGGGGGGACTGCGACGACGGCGACCCGACCGTGCGCTCGGGCATCAACGAGATCTGTGGCGACCTCATCGACAACGACTGCGACGGCGTGGTCGATGCCTGCGAGGTCACCGGGGTGCTCGTCGGCGCCGCTGGTGGCGACACCCTCGGCGGGGCCCTGGCCGCGGCGGGCGACCGCAACGGCGACGGCCGCAGCGACTGGCTCGTGGGCGCCGACCGCGAAGACACCAACGGCGCCGGCGCCGGCGCGGTCTACGTGATGCTGGGCGCGGTCTCGGGCGAGGCGGACGTCTCGACCCAGGCGGTGGGCGTGCTCCGGGGCGAGGCCCTGGGCGACCACGCGGGCATCGCGGTGGCGGGCCCGGGCGACGTGGACGGCGACGGGATCGCGGATCTGCTCATCGGCGCCTACGACACCGACCACGGGGGGGCGGGCGCCGGCTCGGCCTATGTGGTCTCGGGTCCGGTCTCGGGAGAGTCCGACCTCTCGGCGGCCATCGCGCGCCTCGACGGCGAGGCCGCCGGCGACCAGGCCGGCTACGCGGTCGCGGGTCCGGGGGATGTCGACGGCGACGGCTTCGCCGACATCCTCGTCGGCGCCTTCGAGAACGACGACAACGGCGCGGCATCGGGCGCGGTCTACCTCTTCGAGGGCCCGGTCACGGGCAACTACCGGCTCTGGGCCGCCGACGCCCGCATCCTCGGCGAGCTGGCCGGCGACCAGGCCGGCTGGGTGGTCGACGGCGCGGGCGACGTGGACGGCGACGGCCTCGACGACCTGCTCATCGGCGCCCCCTACGAGCACGCCGACGGCGTCTACACCGGCGCGGCCTACCTCGTGCTCGGCGCTCCCCGCGGCACCTTCGATCTCACCGAGGCCGACGCCAAGCTCAAGGGCAGCACCGCGGGCGACCTGGCGGGCTACGCCGTGTCGGGTGGCGGTGACGTGGACGGCGACGGCTACGACGATCTCGTGGTCGCGGCGCCCGAGTCCGACCTCGGCGGCAGCGCCTCGGGTGCGGTCTATGTGGTGCTCGGCCCCGTCTCGGCTTCGGCCGAGCTCTCGTCGGCCCAGATCGTGCTCGTGGGCGAGAACACGGACGACCAGGCCGGTGCGGCGGTCGACCTCGCCCCCGATGTGGACGGCGACGGGCTGCACGACCTGATCGTGGGCGCCCGGCTGGACGACAGCGAGGCCAGCGACGCGGGGGCGGCCTACATCGTGCGCGGCCTCACCACGGGCACCCTCGACCTGGGCGCCCAGGCCGGCAAGGTGCGCGGGGCGGCCATCGACGACGCCGCGGGCGCCGCGGTGGCGGGCCTCGGCGACGTCAACGGCGACAGCTTCGGCGACGTGGCGGTCGGCGTGCCCTTTGTCGACGCCTCCCCCGACGCGGTCGGCCGCGACGCCGGTGAGGTCTGGCTGCTCTTCGGCGGCGGGTGGCCCACGCCCTGAGGGCGAGGCTCCGCGGGGGCCTGCGCCAGGAGCGGCCGCCGGGGCGGTGCTGCGCTCAGAGCCCGAGCGACTGCTGGCGCAGGGCCTTCTCGTGGATCAGCAGCCAGCGCTTGCGCGCCTTGCCCCAGGCGAAGCCCGTGAGGTCGCCGTCGTTGCCGATCACGCGGTGGCAGGGCACGACGAGGGCCACCGGGTTGTGGCCGCAGGCGGTGCCGACCGCCCGGGCGCTCCGCGCGTTGCGGCCGACCATGCGCGCGAGGTCGGCGTAGGTGCGGGTCTCGCCCGGGGGGATCTCGCGGAGGGCCGCCCACACGGCCAGCTGGAGCTCGGTGCCCTCGGGGGCGACCGGGAGGTGGTCGAGGGCGTGGAGCTCGCCCGAGAAGTAGCGCAGGAGGGCCGCCTCGACGCCGAAGGGATCGGGACCGCCGTGGAGCGGGTCGGGTGCGCCCAGGGCCAGCCAGGTCAGGCCCGTCTCGCGCCAGGCGACCTCGATGGTTCCCAGGGGACTCGGGAGCCGGAGCATGGGGGAGATCGGAAGAGCGTCGTGTA
>CAXQUZ010000351.1:0-11169 GCA_964226865.1 Myxococcota bacterium
TATCTCAGGATATAGAAGTAAATCCAGAAAATATCCATGGTTGATCTTAGACAAAGAATCAGGTTCTGAATCTCAGGTTGACGAGAATTACGTTAGTCAAAAATTCAGAGGCGCCACCACCGCCGCCCGGCGCCCCGCCCGCAGCAGCGTGCCCACCAGCGAGAGCGCAAGGGCGCCGCCCAACAGCAGGGCCCCACCGCCCCCCGCCGACACCGGCGGCAGGGCCAGCCCCACGGGCAGGGCCAGCATGCCGACCAGCACCGGCCAGGGCAGCCACCCGCGGGTCTGGCCGCGCGCCAGATCGTGCACGACGACCCGGGCAAAGAGCGACGGCGCCCGCCGCCAGCCGGTCGGGCGACCGTCCGCCACCACCACCACCCGGTCGCCGGCGACGCGCAGCCAGCCCCCACCGCACCGGTGGACCCCGTCGCCCCGGGCGGCCCGGATGCGGGCCAGCCGCTCGGGGGCGGCCAGGGGCAGCCCGGGCAGCGGCAGCCCCGGGCGGGTGGTGGCACCGTCGCGGGCCAGGCGCTCCCGGGCGACGACCGCCCAGAGGTGGCTGAGCAGGACCACTCCGAAGGCGACGGCGATGCTGGCAGGGACGGGGGCGCTGGCGGGCACGGCGGGCTCCGGCTCGGCCGCCCCCGGAGCACCCCGCGCGGCCGGCGGGAGCCCCGGTTCCCCCCGGGGTCTTCGCCACCGGCTGCGGCGACAGCGACGCCGCCGCGGCGCCTGGCGCAGGGTCCCCCCGGGGGCCGCCCCTCCAGCCGCCGCTCCCTCCCCCATCCGGGACATCCCGACACATGCGCAGAGGTCCTCAGCGACCTTATGCACCCGCCCCCCCGCCCGGAAGCTCCATGCCCTCCGCTCCCGTCCGCCTCAGCCGCCGCCTCGTCCTCCAGCTCCTCTCCGCCGGCGCCGTCGCGGGGGGCGCCGCCGCCTGCAGCACGGGAGCCAGCGGCCGGGGCACGGGGGGCGGCGGTGCGGGCGGGGCCTTCGACTCGGGCGCCGGCGCCGGCAGCGGGGGCGACACGGCGACGCCCGACGACACGCTGCTCGCCTACGAAGAGGTGCTGGCCGAGCTCCAGACCCATGTGCGCGCCGCCGGCGACCACCGAGGTGGCCAGGCCCGGGCCCTTGTCGAGAATGGCGACCCAGAGGCCATCCTGGCCTTTGTTCGCGACCAGATCGTGTGGCATCCGGGCGACGAGACGACCCCCTACAACGGCAGCTTCATCACCGAGATCAACCGCGAGGGCAGCGGCAGCAAGTACGGCCCCCGGGGCGCGCTCCGGGCCGGCGGCGGCAGCGCCCTCGACCGGGCGCGGCTGCTCCGCGACCTCCTCGTGGACGCGGGCTTCGCCGACGCCACCCTCGCCTGGTTCGACCTCGTGCCGATGCTGGGCGACGACCCGGCCCGGCTCTTCGTCCGGGCCTGGACCCGCCCCCCCGCCGAGCTGACCGTGCCCGACGAGGACTGGGCCCGGTGGGGCGAGGCCCTCGGCGTCGACCTCGACAGCCTCGACTTCAGCCCGGAGCCCGACCCGGGCGCCGACGGCGCGCCCGACGCCCTCGCCGACATGCTGCTCGCCCACTTCGACGATCCCGAGGTGCCCGACCGGTCCGACGAGGCCCGCTGGGGCAGCGTCCGGGGGGCCGTGCCGGTCGTGCGCTTCACCGACCACGACGGCGCCGTGCGCATCGCCAACCCGGCCCTGCCCGAGGCCACCCTCGACGCCCCCGGCACCGAGGTCTCGAGCGAGGTCGACGCCCCGGAGGATCCGGGCGCGATGGAGATCGCCGTCAAGCTCTCGGTCCGCACCACCACGACCCCGGACTGGCGGGACGAGACCGTGCTGGTCGAGGGCACCTTCAACGCCGAGCAGCTCATGGGCCGCCAGCTCTTGGTGTCGACCAGCCCGGTCACCGACACCCAGGGCCTCGCGAGCATCCCGGCCGCCCTCCACCACACCTTCCAGACCGCCCTGCTCGTCCAGGCCCTCGACGACGGCGACAGCGTGCCCGAGCCCATCGTGGGCGACGCCATCTCGCTCGGCGGCGAGCGCATCTGGATCGACGAGGACGGCGCCGTGCGGGTGGACGACGCCGTGGTCTCGGCCGGCGAGGACGGGCCCCGGGGCGACCCGGAGGCCGTGACCCACGTGCGCCTCGAGGTCGACGGCACCCACTTCCCCGCCGTCTTCGCCCGGGCCTGGCCCACCGACGCCGCAGGGGCCGTGGTCGAGCACCTCCAGGCCGACCAGTTCCGCCTCGAGGACGAGGGCCGCCAGACCCCCGTGCTGGTCCAGGCCAACCGGGCCGTGCCCCGGGCCATCATCCTCCGCGACACCTCGCTGTCGATGCCCGCCGCGTTCCGCGACGCGGCCGGCGACGCCGTCATGGCCCAGCTCACGGCGGCCATCGAGAGCGCCTGGCCGGGCGCCTCCATCGTCACCCAGACCACCGGCTCGAACCTCTGGGAGAACCTCTCGCGGGCGGCCAGCCAGGGCGCCAACGTGGTCATCTACCTCACCGACGGCGACGTCTCGGACGACCCCAGCCCCGAGCGGGAGGCGGCGCTCCAGGCCGGCCCGCCCGCCATCCTCGTCGCCGTGGGCGATGCCAGCGAAGAGCCCGACGCGGTGCTCGTCCAGATGGCCGAGCTGACGGGCGGTGTGGTCGTGCCCGTCGCCGACGCTGCCGCGACCGAGGCCGCCGTGGTCGACACCCTGCGGGACCTCGACCTGCCGCCCTACCAGCTGCGGTGGGTCGTGCCGGCGGGCGAGACCGGCGAGCGGCTGGCCGTGCTCCAGGTGGGCGCGGCCGAGGGCGAGGGCCTCTACGAGGCGCGCCCCGACAGCGAGGCCGTGCGGCTGATGGCCCTCGACCTCGAGCTCACGATGGAGGGCCGCACCCTGCGCCGCACCCTGGCCGGCTGGCCCGGCTTCCGCGACTACCCCGACGACCGCGCCACCCGCGACCAGCTCCACGCCGAGGTCCACCTCGCCCTGCTCGGCGGCCAGATGCTGAGCTTCGAGGGCGACGGCCCGAGCCCCTCGATGGTGCTCGACGACCTCATCACCGTCCGGCGGGCCTCCCTGCCGCTGCTGCGCACGGCCGACCTCGACCTCGACGGCCTGCTCTCGCTGGTGGCCCAGGGCTTCCCGAGCCTGCCCGGCCCCCTCGTGGCCGCCTGGCAGCCCCTCCAAGAGACCCACGACGACGAGAGCCTGACCTTCCCCGGCGCCATGCGGGTCACCCTCGTCCAGATGCGCCCCAAGCCCGACGGCCAGGAGTGGGCCACCCTCGACCTCGTCGACCTCTCCCGGTGGCGCACGGTGACCCGCAGCGGCGACGCCCGGGAGAACTTCGAGCTGAACCTGCGGCGCACGGCCCGGCTGGCGGTCATGGAGCACATCCTGGGCGACCGGTCGACCATCAGCCTGCTCGAGGGCCAGCCCCTCCAGCAGCTGTCGAGCCGGCCCTTCCGCGACACGGCCGAGCCCGAGATCACCGACCGCTGGGAGGGGCTGCTGAGCGGCACCAGCGGCGTGCGCATCGGCCCCGAGGACGGCACCATCATCGCCTACTTCCACAGCGACGCCGACTCGGGCGCGCTGGGGGCGGTGATGCCCGACGGCAGCGGGGGCGCCGACCAGATCCTCGAGCTGCTCACCCTGCTCGACGCCCTCATCCACCTCTACTGCGCGGCCGCGGGGGCCGGCCCCGGCCTGGCCGTGGCCTCGGCCTATGGCATCACGCTGGCACGGCTCTATGTGGCCGTCGCGGTCGCGCTGGAGGGCTTCGTGACGGCGGGGCTGGACGAGGAGATCCGCTGCGCGCTCGAGGCCTTCGCCTGTGAGGCGCTGGTGCGCATCAACGCGCCGCCGCTGCTCAAGGCGGTCAACCGCTTCTGCGGGATGACCCTGGGGCTGAGCATCTGTGGGCTCGTCGCCGACGCCCGCGACTGCTGAGCGGGCGGGGCAGGGGGCACGGCCGCCGGGCCCGCCCCCGGGCGAGACCCTGGCTCGACCGGCGCCGCCGAGACCCCGGCTCGGCGGCCGCCCCGAGACCCCGGCGCGGGGCGCCCCGCCCCTCTGGACGGGACCTGCCGCTGCCCGGGCGCGCCCGACGGCCCCGGCGACGAGAGACTGGGGAGAGATCCGGAGGCCCCCCGGGCTCGCTAGAGCACCGGCGCCCCCCACCGCCGGAGCCTCCATGCCCCCCGCCCGCCCCGCGGCGCCCGCCTGCCCCGCCGACACGGCGGTCCCCCTGAGCGATGCCCTCGCGACCGCCCTGGGGGCGCTTGGCTGCCGCTTCGCCTTCGGGGTGACGGGCGGGGCCATCGGGCGCTTCGCCGCGGCCTCCTGGCGGGCGGGGCTGCGGCTGGTCCACACCCGGCACGAGGCCGGCGCTGCCTTCATGGCCGCCGAGGCCAGCCTCGCCGATCGCCGCCCGGCCCTGGTCTTCCTGACCTCGGGGCCCGGCCTGTCGAATGCCCTGACGGGCCTCGTCGCCGGGGCCTGGGAGGGCGCCCACCTCGTCGTGGTCGTCGGCGGCACGGCCGCGGACCGCCGGGGGCGCTTCGCCTTCCAGGAGACCACCGCCGCCCAGCTCTCGGTCGGGCCCTGGCTGCCGCCCGGCCTGGCGACCGGCGTGCACGAGCTCGGCGCCGAGGACGGCGCGGCGGTCATCGCGGCCATCGCCGACCGCTGCCAGCAGCGGGGGGGCTCGCTGAGCCTGGTGCTCCTGCCGACCGATGTGCAGCAGCGCCCGGTCTCGCCCCCCTGGGCCCCGACCCCGACGCGGGCCCCCGCCCCCGCGGTCTCGCCGGCCGCCCTCGACCGCTGCGCGGCACTGCTGGCGGGCCGGCGGGTGCTCTGCTGGGTGGGCCACGGCGCCCGGGACGCGGTCGCCCCCGTGCGGGCCCTCGTCGATGCCCTGGGGGCCGCGGTGATCTGCACCCCCCGGGGCAAGGGCGTCGTGCCCGAGACCCACCCCCGCCACCTCGGCACGACGGGCCTCGGCGGCGCCCGGGGGGTGCGGGAGGGGGTGGCCGCCGTGGCGCCCGAGGTGGGTCTTGTGCTGGGCTGCCGGCTGGGCGAGTTCAGCTCGTGGTGGGACCCGGCCCTCGTGCCCCCCGGGGGCCTGGTCTTCGTCGACGCGCCCACAAGCGCCTACCCCGAGGCCGTCGCCCTCTCGCTGGCGGCACCGGTGGCCGCCGTGGCCGCGGGCCTGGCCGCACGCCTCGGGCCCGGCGCGACCCGGCCCTGCGCCCCGGCGCCCGCGCTGCCGCCGGAGTCCCGGGCGGCGACCGGGCCCGGCATGCACCCCGCGGCGGCCATGGACATCGTCCAAGATGCCGTGGTCGACGCCACAGACGCGCCCGTCATCAGCGAGGCCGGCAACGCCTTCGCCTGGGCCACCCGCTGCCTGCGCTTCTCGCGGCCGCGCTACCGGGTGAGCCCGGACTTCGGCGCGATGGGCCACGCCGCGACCGGGGTCGTGGGCATGGCGCTGGCCCGGGGCGGCCCGGCGGTGGCCCTGCTCGGCGACGGCGCGATGCTCATGAACAACGAGGTGAGCACGGCGGTGGCGCACGGCGCCCCGGCCGTCTGGGTCGTCCTGAACGACGCCGGCTACGGCATGATCCGCCACGGCATGCAGGCCATCGGCGAGCCGCCGGTCGAGGTCGCCATCCCCCGGGTCGACTTCGCGACCCTGGCCCGGGCCCAAGGCGCCACCGGGCTGCGCGCAGACGGCCCCGCGGAGCTGGCGGCCGCCCTCGCGACGGCCCTGGCAGCGGGCGGCCCGGTGGTCATCGACGTGGCCGTCGACCCCGCGATCGCGCCGCCCTTCGGGGCCCGCAACCTCGTCATCGCAGACCAAGACGACCCCCCAGCCCCGGAGTGGCGAGGATGAGCCCCCCCCGTGCCGGCATGACGGCCCTGGCCGTCCACTTTCCCCCCACCGTGCGCAGCAACGCCTGGTGGCACACCCACCACCCCGCCCTCGTGGCCGACGCCTCCCGCCGCACCCTCGCGCGGGTCTTCAGCCAGGAGGGCGCGCCCCAGACCGCCTTCGACCGGGCGATGCGGCCCTTCGAGTCCGACCCCTTCCGGGGGGCCGTGCACCGGCGGGTCGCCGGGGACGAGACCACGACCGCCCTCGAGGTGGCGGCGGCCCAGAAGGCCCTCGACGCCGCGGCCATCGCGCCGGCCTCGGTCGACCTGCTCATCTCGACGGGCTTCGTGCCGCCCGGGCTGGGCATCGGCAACGCCGTGCACGTCGCGGCTGCGCTCGGCCTGGAGGGCGCGGCCTGGAACCTCGAGAGCGCCTGCGGCGGGCCCCTCAACGCCCTCATCACGGCGGCGGCCCTCGTCGAGGCCGGCGCCCACCGCCGGGTGCTGGTGACCGCGTCCTGCGCCTACCTCCAGCAGGCGCCTCCCGACGACAGCCTGAGCTGGTTCATGGGGGACGGGGCCGGGGCCTTCGTGGTCGAGGCCGGCGGGGCCACGGTGCTCGGGGGCCACGCCCGCCACACCGCCGAGACCTGCGGCACCTGGGACCACCGCATCGTCGACGGCAAGGTCCAGATGTTCGCCCGCCCGGGCACCGGCGCGGCCATGCGCGCGACCGCCGAGCCCCAGCTGCGGGCCTGCGCCGCGGCGGCCCTGGACCGGGCCGGCCTCGCCCTCGACGACATCGCCTTCTTCGTCTTCCACACCCCGACGGCCTGGTTCGCCGACTTCGCGGCGGCGGCCCTGGGCATCGACCGGGACCGCACCGTCTGCACCTACGCCCGCTATGCCAATGTGGGCCCCGCCCTGACCACCACAAACCTCTACGAGGCCGCAGCACAGGGCAAGCTAGCCCCGGGCGACCCCGTGCTGGTCTTCGGCCCGGGCAGCGCCTCGAGCTCGGCGGCGGGGGTGCTGCGCTGGGGACCGGTGGCCCTCGGGCCGCCCGACCGCCCGGGACCGGTGGATCCCCCCGCCGGAGCCGGCCATGGCTGAGCTGCGGCTGCACGCCAACGAGAACCCCTGGGGGCCCGTCGGGACCGGGGGCCACCCGGCGCCGGAGCTGGCCGCCGCGGGCCCGCTCTGGCAGTACCCCCAGGACGGCGGCGCCCTCGAGGCCGCCCTCGCCGGGACGGTGGGCTGCGCGCCCGGCTCCATCGTGCTCGGCAACGGCTCGACCGAGCTCATCTCGCTGCTCATCCTGGCGCTGACCGGGCCCGACGAGGCCGTGGCCTGCTGCGCCGGCAGCTTCGTGGCCTACCGCATGCTCGCGACCGCCGCCGGCCGGCCCCTCCAGACAGCGCCCCCGCGGGCCGACGGCGGCACCGACCTCGACGCCCTCGCCGACGCGCTCACCCCGGCCACCCGGCTGGTGTTCCTGGCCAACCCCGACAACCCCTCGGGCACCCTGCTCGGGGCGGCGGCCCTGCGCGCCTTCCTCGACCGGGTGCCCCCCCGGGTGGTCGTCGTGCTGGACGAGGCCTACCGCGAGTATGTCGACGCACCGGACTATCCCGGGCCGACCGCGCTGCTGGGCCCCCGGGTGGTCGTGCTGCGGACCTTCTCGAAGGCCTATGGCCTCGCGGGCCTGCGCTGCGGCTATGCCGTGGCCGTGCCCCCCCTCGCGGCGCGCCTCCGCCAGATCAGCGGCCCCTACCGGGTCGGCCGCCCCACCCGGGCCGCCGCCCTGCGCGCGCTCGCAGATCCCGCCGGTCTCGCGGCCCTCGTCCGGCGCACCCGGGCGGCCCGCCACGACCTCGCGGCCCGCCTCGCCGCCCGGGGCCTCCGGTGCTCCGAGAGCCACACGAGCTTCCTCATGGTCGAGCTGGGCCAGGCGGCGGCGCCCGTGGCCGAGGCCCTCGCCGCCCAGGGGATCCGCGTGCAGCCGCTCGGGCTCTGCGGCCACCCGAGCCGGCTGCGGGTGAGCGTCGGCGACCCGGACCACCACCGCCGGCTGGTGGGCGCCCTGGATGCCCTCGGCGTCGGCTGTCTCGACGAGGCCCACGGCCGCGGGGGCTGAGGACGGGGGCGCGCGCCTGGCGTCCGCCACGCCCCTTCGCGACACTGGGGCCCCGAGGAGCCCCATGCCAACCCCAGAGACCCCCGAGACCCCCGAGACCCCCGAGACCGCCCTGCCCCCGCTGGCCCTGCGGACCGTCTCGGCCCGCGGCCTGGCCTTCCACTGCCTCTGCTGGGGCGAGACGGGGCCCCTGGTGCTGCTGGTCCACGGCTTTCCCGACACGGCCCACACCTGGGAGCAGGTCGGCCCCCGGGTCGCCGCGGCGGGCTTCCGGGTGGTGGCCCCCTTCACCCGCGGCATCCCCCCGACCGAGCGCCCCGCAGACGACCGCTACGACACCGACACCCTCGGCCAGGATCTGCTGGCCCTCGTCACCGCACTCGGCGAGGAGCGGGCCGTCCTCGTGGGCCACGACTTCGGAGCGGCGGCGGTCTACGCGGCGGGGGGCCTCGCGCCGGAGCGGGTCACCAAGCTCGTCACGGTGGCCATCCCCCACCTCGCCACCCTCCGGCCGCGGCTCGCGACCCTCTGGGGCGCCCGCCACTTCCTCACCCACCGGCTGCCCGGGGCGGCCCGGCGCTTCGCGGCCCACGACCACGCCCAGATCCGGGTGCTCTACGAGCGCTGGTCGCCGGGCTTCGACTGGCCCGAGCGCGAGTTCGCGGCGGCCAAGGCGGCCTACCGCCAGCCGGGCGGCACGGAGGCGGCGCTGGCCTACTACCGCTTCGTGACCCCGCGGGTGGCGGGCGGGCTGCGCAAGAAGCTGCCCATGCCGGCGCTCATCGTCGGCGGCCGCACGGACGGGGTGGCCACGGCGGCCGACTTCGAGGCCAGCCGCTCCCGCTTCACCGGGCCCGTCGAGATCACCATGCTGCCCGGCGGCCACTTCCTCCACCGGGAGCATCCCGACGCCTTTCTCGCGGAGTTGCTGCGCTTCCTCGGGGCGGACGGGGCAGGCGGGGCCTGAGCGGGCCCCGGGGCGCGCAGTTGCAGACCATGCCGACGGTGGTCGTCGTGCTGACGGTCACGTCGTGCAGCGCGGCCCCGGCCAGCAGGGCGTCCATGCAGCGCGGAGCCCGGCTCCCAGCGCTGGCCCGTCCCCACCCGGCCGTCGGCCGTGGCTCAGGCGTCGTGGGGCTCGTCGACGGCGCAGCGCCCGTGGTGGGCGCGGGCCTCTGGCGCCCAGCCACCGAAGATGGTCTGTACCACGCCATCTTGGTCAAGCATCGCACCCGCGCTGGGCGACGTCTGGCCGGGTGCCGGACTTGCCCCTCCCCTCTCGGAGAGGGGGCCGTCCGCCGCGGGGGCGCCATAGGACCGGCCCATGCTGCTGCCCCTGCTCTCCGCCCTGGCCGCCCTGGCCGCCCCGCCCTCCTTCTCTCCGGCCCCCCGCTTCGCCGCGGTCCAGGTGTCGGTGGGCCACGCGCGCGCCTGGGCCGCCACCACAGACGGCGGCGTGGTCTGCTGGGGGGCGGCCCACGGGGTGCACCCTGGCGGCGCGGCCTGGCGGCTCGATGGGGTCGCAGACGCCCGCGAGGTGGTGCTGTTGGGGCAAGACCTGGCCGTGCGCCACGCCGACGGCAGCGTGCGCCAGTGGGGGCTCGGCGACGACCGCGGCGCCCAGGCGGTGGCCGGGATCCACGCCGCGACCGCCCTGGCCCGCAGCGGCGGCGCCCTCTGCGCGGTCCACAGCGGGGGGGCCGTGTCGTGCTGGGGACATGGGCCCTGGCTCGGCGCCCGGGAGGACGCCCGCTGGACCGCGACCGCCGTGCCCGAGCTCGAGGGCGTCGCGGCCCTGGCCTGTGGCGACGGGGGCTGCTGCGCCGAGACCGCCACGGGCCTGTGGTGCGCCGGCCAGGGCGGCCCGCCGGGCATGCCCGCCGGTGACCGCTTTGCGCGCTGGACCGGGGCGCCCGGGGCCCGGGGGCTCGTGTGGGGGGGCGGGCGGGCCTGCTGGCCCGGTGTGGGCTGTGTGGGCGAGACCGACGACCCCCAGGGCCGCGCCGCCGCCGACCTCGCCCGGGCCGAGCTCCTGGCCCTCCACCACGACCAGCGCTGCCTGACCGAGGGGGCGGCCACCACCTGCCACCGCCAGGGCGAGGCCGTGGCGCTGCCCCGGCTCGTCCAGGTCGACCTCACCGACGCGGCGAGCTGCGGGGTCGACGCGGCCGGGGCGGTGTGGTGCTGGGGGCAGAACGCGGGCAACGTGCTGGGGAGCGGGGCGCCCCTCTTCGATCCGACCCCCGCGAGGGTGGCGGAGGGCGCGACGGCGCTGGTGGCCGTGCACGGGGCGACCTGCATCGTGCGGGACGGGGCCTGGCACTGCACCGGCGACGGGGTGTCGTCCTTCCGGGAGCTGGGGCCCGCCTTCGGGGGCGTGGGAAGCAGCCAGTACACGGTGTTCGGGGCGGACGGGGGCGGGCTGCGGGCCCTGGCGAGCTGGGGCACGGAGGCGGAGGTGGAGCGCCTGGCGGCCCCGGTCTCGAGGGCGACGGTCGCCGTGGGTGACCGGGGCACCACCCTCTACGCGGGCGGTCCCGGCGGCCTCCACGCGGCCTACTCGCTGGGCGAGGGCGGCCAGACCGGCTGGGTGGCCATGGCGCTGCCCCCGGACTTCGGGCCGGTCGCCGGCCTCGCGAGCCCCGCCGTCGGCGTCTGCGCCCGCTCCGCGGAGGGCGCCGTGGCCTGCTGGCGCGACGACCGCTTCGACCGCGACGACGACTTTGTCGACGCCCCCAAGCGCACCCAGCGCCTCGAGCCGGTGGCCGGCCTCGCCGGCGCGGCCCAGCTCGCCTGTTCGCAAGACACGGTCTGCGCCCGCCTCGTCGACGGCCGGGTGCGCTGTCTGGGCACCGTCGACCTGGGGGGCGGCGGTCTGGACAGCCCGCCGGTCGAGCTGGCGGGTCTCCAGGGCGCCACCGACCTGGCGGCGAACAGCTTCCACCTCTGCGCCGTGGTGGCCGGCGAGGTGCGCTGCGTCGGCAACAACGGCTGCCAATTACGGCGAGTGATATGAATTATACAACCTGTGCAGATATGGCCCTTGAAAAGGCAGAAGAAATCACAAAGAAGTTCATTGAAAATGGAATAGACAGAGATCTTATCAGAACCCGGAATTATTCCATTCGC
>CAXQUZ010000352.1:0-5103 GCA_964226865.1 Myxococcota bacterium
CGACGCTCTTCCGATCTGCTGGTGATGTGGTGCAGGGAGCTGCCGCTGTAGCTCGACCACAGCTCGTTGCTGATGTCGTGGTCGCTGCCCCAGCCGTCGATCCAGCGGCCGTAGACGGCGATGTCGGCGTCGGCATCGGCGTCGGCGTCGGCGTCCGCATCGGCGTCGGCGTCCGCATCGGCGTCGGCGTCCGCGTCGGCGTCCGCATCGGCGTCGGCGTCCGCATCGGCGTCGGCGTCGGCGTCCGCATCGGTGTCGGAGTCCGCGTCGGCGTCGGCGTCGGCATCGGTCTCGGTGGTGTCGTCGAAGCTGCCGGTGTCGTCGTCCTTGTCGCCACAGGCGACGGCGAGGCCGAGGGGCAGGAGCAGCAGTGCGTGGGCGAAGCGGGTCATGGGGTCTCCAGGTCCGCCGGGGGGCGGAGAAGGGGGGCACGGGCGGCCAGGGACCGGCCCGACCGGGCCGAGGGGCACGGGAAAGAGGGGAGGGGAGGCCGGCCCCCGCCGCGGCGGGGGGGCGGGCTCAGTCGAGGGCGGCGCCGTTGACGACCGCGATGGCGTCGAGGTCGAAGCCGCCGCTCTCGCCGTCGCAGCTGTTGCTGCCGGTGTCGCGGATGCGCACGAAGCGGGCCTGGCCCAGGCCGAGCTCGGCCAGGTCGAAGGCGTCGCCGCCGGCCGCCTCGGGGTCGGTGGGGTCGACGCCGTTGTCGCTGGTCGCCCACACCTGGGTCTCGCCGGCACAGCCCGGGGCGCCGTCCCCCGCCGGGTCACAGGGCCACTCCGACCAGGTCTCGCCGTCGTCGCTCACGGCGACCACCCCGTGCTCGGTCCAGCCGGGGAAGGGGTTCTCGAAGACGAGCAGGTCGGGGCCCGGGCCGTCGACGATGCCGATGTCGTCGAAGCCCAGCACGATCCAGCCCTCGCAGCCCAGGCTGAGCACGTCGAGAGAGCCCACGTCGCCGCCGCCTTCGGGCGCGCCGAGCACGATGTCGGGCATGGCGTCGAGGCCGAAGCCGTGGGCCGGGCCGAGGTCCATGTCGACCACCCGGTCGGCGAAGGGATCCGGTCCGGGATCGCCGCCGTCGCCGCCGTCTGCGGTGCCGTCGTCGCCGTCTGCGCTGCCGTCGTCGCCGTCTGCGGCACCGTCGCCGCCGTCTGCACTGTCGCTGTCGTCGCTGCCGTCGTCGAGGGCCTGGTCGGCGCCGGTGTCGGCGGACTTGGGCGTCGCACAGGCGACAGCGCCGGCCACGAGGGCCGCGAAGGGGAGCACGCGGGGGATGTTCATGTCGGGAGGGTCCAGCCAGGGGGGGAATCGTGGCCTGGCTGGGCACGATCCCTGCTCTTCACCCCGAAGAGCGCAGTGGGACGAGGTGCACCGGCCGGTCTCCTGGCTCCTGGATCCTCCGTCGAGCCGCGCCTTCCCGGGGCCCACCATGGCGGTGGTTCCCAGTGGCATCCTGCGGTCGACGTCCCCAGTCACAGTGGCGGGGGCCGCGCCGGCGCCGTCTCTTCCCGTGGGACGAGACTCCCGGCTTCCCGTTTCACCCGGGTCGAGACCCGGGCACCGGTGCACACAGCGAACAAAGAACTGGCTTCGGTCTACAGCCGGGGCGGGCCTGTCGTCAAGTCACGCGTGTGTGTCCATGGACAGCGGGGCCCTCGACGGCCCGGCCCCGTTGGGTGACACTGGGGTCCTGACCCCGGTGGCATCGATGTTCTCCTACCAGCTCTACAAGGTCGTCCACTTCCTGGGCATCCTCCTCACCTTCGTCGCCCTCGGCGGCCAGATCCTCCACGTCCGCAACGGCGGCGACAAGGCCAGCAACAGCGGCCGGGCCCTGGTGGGCGCGACCCACGGCATCGGCCTGTTTCTCGTGCTGCTGGGCGGCTTCGGCATGCTCGCCCGGATGGGCCTGTCCTTCGGCGACGCCCCCTGGGTCCACGCCAAGCTGCTGATCTGGCTGCTGCTCGGGGGCGTCGTGGCCCTGCCCTACCGGGTGCCCGCCAGCGCCAAGGCCCTGTGGTTCGTCGTGCCCCTGCTCGGCGCGCTGGCCGCGGGAATTGCCATCTACAAGCCATTCTGATGACGGGGCACGGGCGGCCCCTGCCCCGTGGGCCCGCCCCTCCGCCCCCGCTGGGAGGCCCGCCATGACCGCCGCGCCCGCTGCTGCCCCCGTCCTGCCCGTCGTGCGCCGCCCCGACTTCGGCCTCGACGCGGGTGTGCCCCGGTGGTGGTTCATGGACGACCGGGTGCTCACGCGCAACAGCGACGCCCTCCACATGCTCTTCCCCTCGGGCGAGCGCTTCTTCGTCCGCAGCGTGCAGCACTACCGGGCGCGCATCACCGATCCCGTGCTCAAGGCCCGGGTGCGCGCCTTCACGGGCCAAGAGGCGGTGCACGGGCGGGCCCACGAGTCGGCCTTCGCCTTGCTGCGCCGCGACGGCATCGACCCGGACGGCTGGCTCGCCTGGTACGAGGGCCTCGCCTGGGGGCGGCTCGAGCCCCTGGCCCCGCCCCTGCTGCGGCTCAGCGTGACCGTCGCCCTCGAGCACCTCACGGCCACCCTCGGCGAGGCGGCCTTCGTCGACCGCATGCTCGACCGCGCCGCGGCCCCCATGCGCCAGCTGCTGCTGTGGCACGCCGCTGAAGAGCTCGAGCACAAGTCGGTGGCCTTCGACGTCTACACGGCCGTGGGCGGCGGCTGGCTGCTGCGGCTGCTGGGCATGGCCATCGCGCTCTGTGGGCTGCTCTTCTTCTGGCGCTCGGCCACCGTCCACCTGCTCGCCCAGGACGGCGGCCACGACTGGCGCACCCTGCCCCGGCTGCGGCGCCGGCTGCGGGCCCAGGGCTACGACCGCAGCCGCTGGTTCGCCCTGGCCCTGCGCGACTACCTGCGGCCCGGCTTCCATCCCGACCAGCGCGACAACCTCGGCCACGCCCGGGACTTCTTCGCCGCCCACCCCGCCCTCGGCTGAGCCCCGGCCTCCCCGGCGCTGCCCGCGCGGGGGGGAGGGGCGCGGGCGCGGTCTCCGTTGCGCGAGCGGCGCGGTCTTGGATGCGCGAGCGGCGCATTTTTCGTTGCGCGAGCGGCGCATTTTTCGTTGCGCGAGCGGCGCATTTTTCGTTGCGCGAGCGGCGCATTTTTCGTTGCGCCAGCGGCACGCGGTGGTAGTAAGTGCGCGCTCACTAACCATCGGGAGCTGCCCATGGTGCGTCCGCGCACGGTCAGCGACGACCAGATCCTCGAGACCGCCCGTGCCTGCTTTTTGGCCCACGGACCGGGCGTGTCGACCAGCCACATCGCCCGCGAGCTTGGGGTGTCCCAGGCCACCCTCTTCAAGCGCTTCGGCTCGAAGGACGCCCTGATGAAGGCCGCCCTGATGCCGCGCACCGAGGGCGACCACTGGGATGCCATCTCGGCGCCCCCCGACGCCCGGCCCGTGCCCGAGCAGCTCGTCGAGCGAGGCCTCGTCATCATCCGCTTCTTCCGCGAGATGATCCCCTGCATCGCCGTGCTGCGCTCCCACTCTGCCGACATGCTCCAGGGCATGGCCGACGACCCCGAGAGCGCCCCGCCCGTCCAGGCCCAGCGCGCCTGGCAGTCCTTCTTCGACGCCCTGATCGCCGACGGCCGCATGCGCCCCTGCGACACCGAGGCCCTGGTGCTGATGTGGCTCGGCGGCCTGCGCCACCGCGCCTTCTGGCACCACATGCTCCCCACCGTGCCGCTCATCGGCGACGAGGACTTCGTGCGCACCATCACCGAGACCCTGTGGTCGGGGCTGGCCCCCGAGGAGTGCCGATGAGCACGAGCCTGCTGTGGCTGCTGGCGGGAGCCGCCCTGGCCGCCCCGCCGAGCGCCGAGAGGGCCCGCGACGCCCTGGGGCCCAGCCCGGGCTACGTGGTCGAGCGGGCCGGCACCCCCGCCGCCGCCCCCTGGTGGTCCGGCTTCGAGGATCCCGCCCTCGACGCCCTGCTCACCGAGGCCCTGCGCGAGAACCCGAGCGTGCTGGTGGCCCGGGCCAACGCCGCCGTGGCCGAGGCCACCCGCGGGACGGCCCGGTCGGCCCTGCTGCCCCGGCTGAGCTTCGACGCCTCCGCCAGCGCCTCGCCGACCGACGCCCTCGGCTTCCAGTTCGGCGGCCTCAGCGGCCCGAGCACGGTCGACGTCCTCGTGGGCATGGAGACCCTCCAAGATGTTGACGGTGACGGCATTCCCGATGTTGCCCTCGACCCGGCCTACGTGGCCGTGGACGTGCCCCAGACCGACACCGCCGATCTGACCTGGAACGGCTCGGCCCAGCTCAACGCCAGCTGGGCCCTCGACCTCTGGGGCGCCAACCTCCAGACCTTCCAGGCCTCGCGCCACCAGGCCCGGGCCGCGGCCGGAGACGCGGCGGCCGCCCGGCTCTCGACCGCCACCCTCGTCGCGGGCGCCTGGTACGACCTCGTGCACGCCCAGGCCCGGCTGGCCCTGGTCACCGACCAGGTCGAGACCAACCGCACCCTGCTCGAGCTGGTGCAGCTCCGCTACGAGGGCGGCGCCGCCACGGGCCTCGAGCTGCTCCAGCAGCAGCAGCAGCTCGCCGCCACCGAGGCCCTGCTGCCCGCCGCCAGCTTCGGGGTGCGCCGCGGCCTGCTGCGCCTTGCCGTGCTGCTCGGGCGTCCCCCGGCCGCGCTGCTCGAGGGCTTCACCCCCGCCGACCGCTTCCCGGCCCTGCCGCCCGCCCCGCCCACGGGCACCCCCGCCGACCTCATCGCCAACCGGCCCGATCTGTCGAGCGCCGCCGCCCGGGTCGACGCGGCCTTCTACTCGCGCCGCAGCGCCGACCGCGCCTTCCTGCCCAGCCTCGGCATCAGCGCCAACGCCGGCTGGCAGTACTTCCGCCAGGACGAGCTCAAGTCCACCGACATCTGGGGCATCGGCGCCCAGGCCTCGGTGCCGCTCTTCAACGGCGGCCGCCTCTATTCCGGGGCCAAGAGCGCCCGGGCCAGCGAGGAGGCCGCCGTGCGCACCCTCGAGAACGCCGTGCGCACGGCGGTCCAAGAGGTCGACGACGCCCTGCTCTTCGAGGACCAGGCCGCCGCCGAGCTCGACGCCCGCGG
>CAXQUZ010000353.1:0-3648 GCA_964226865.1 Myxococcota bacterium
ACGGCGACCACCGAGATCTACACGTCTTAAGACACTCTTTCCCTACACGACGCTCTTCCGATCTATCGGGCGCGGCATTCTGGTGCCCAGGCACCGCTCTCCAAACCGATGAACCGGCTTGCCCGGCGAGGTGATTCATGAAGGTTCAGGCATCCGTCCGCCGAATCTGCGACAAGTGTCGCATCGTTCGGCGTCGTGGTGTGGTCCGCGTTCTCTGCGAGAACCCCAAGCACAAGCAGAGGCAGGGCTAAACATGGCACGCATCGAAGGCGTCGATCTCCCGCGCAACAAGCGCATCGACATCGCGCTCACCTACATCTACGGCATTGGTCGCAGCATCGCCAAGGTCATCCTGGACGAGGCGAACGTTGCCCACAACGTGCGCACCCAGGACCTCAGCGAGGTCGAAGTGGCTGCCATTCGCGACGTCATCCAGCGGTCCCACAAGGTCGAGGGTGACCTCCGCAAGGAGATCGCGATGAACATCAAGCGCCTCATCGACATCAACTGCTACCGCGGTCTGCGTCACAAGCGGGGCCTGCCTCTTCGAGGCCAGCGCACCCACACCAACGCCCGCACGCGCAAGGGCCCCCGTCGCCCTGTCACCCGCCGCCGCTGATCAGCGAGGGAGAACATCATGGCTGGACCTCGTCGTGGCGGCCCGCGCCGCGTGAAGAAGAACATTCCCAGTGGCATCGTCCACATTCAGGCCACCTTCAACAACACCATCGTCAACATCACGGACCCGAACGGCAACACCGTCTCGTGGTGCAGTGCTGGCGTGCGTGGCTTCAAGGGCTCGCGCAAGTCGACCCCCTTCGCCGCGCAGCTCGTTGCTGAGGAAGCCGCCCGCAAGGCCATGGACCACGGCATGAAGGCCGTCGGTGTCCATGTGAAGGGCCCCGGTGCCGGTCGCGAGTCCGCGCTTCGCGCGATCGCCAACTCCGGTCTCAAGATCACCCACATTCGCGATGTGACGCCGATCCCGCACAACGGTTGCCGGCCTCCCAAGCGTCGTCGGGTCTGATCGCGTCCGAAGGCTGCGGGTCTGGGCTCCGCAGCCGGTCTTCGACATAGCGGCGGGTGTGTGCGGCCTCTGCCAAGAGGCCAGAAACGCCCGCTGGAGGATTCATGGAAAGCAATCAGGTGGTCAACTGGCGGCAGCTGCTGCGCCCCAAGGCGCTGGCGTCTGCTGACGGCGAGACCGACCGCTTCGGGCGGTTCATCCTCCGTCCCCTGGAGCCGGGCTTCGGCACCACGCTCGGCAACTCGCTTCGGCGGGTGCTGCTGAGCAGCCTCCAGGGCGCGGCGATCACGTCCATGCGGATCGAGGGAGTTCTCCACGAGTTCTCCGCGATGGCTGGTGTGATCGAAGACATCACGGACATCGTGCTGAACTACAAGTCGGTGCGGGTGCGGATGTCGTCGACCGAGCCGGTCCACGGCACCATCGACGTGCAGGGTTCCTCCGAGGGCGTGGTCCACGTCCGCGCGGGCGACCTTCGCTTCGATGCGGACGTGACGGTGCTCAACCCCGAGCAGGTCATCGCCACCCTGACCCAGCCCGTGCGCTTCTACAGCGAGGTCACCGTCGAGCTGGGCCGTGGGTACGTTCCGGGAACGATGAAGAAGGTCATGGGCCTTCCCATCGGCACCATTCCCGTCGACGCGCTCCACAGCCCGGTGAAGAAGGTTCGCTACAACGTGCTCCCCGCACGTGTCGGCGACGACCGCAGCTACGAGCAGCTCGAGCTGGATGTCACCACCGATGGCAGCATCACTCCCCGTGATGCCGTGGCCTATGCCGCAAAGATCATCAAGGAACAGCTCTACATCTTCGCCAACTTCTCGCAGGAGTCTGCCCCTGAGGACGACTCCCGCCGCGCGAAGGATCCGCCGCCGAACCCGTACCTGAACAAGCGCGTCGATGAGCTCGAGCTCTCCGTGCGGTCCGCGAACTGTCTCCAGAACGCGGGCATCGAGTACATCTGGCAGCTGGTCCAGCGCTCCGAAGCGGAGATGCTCAAGACCAAGAACTTTGGCCGCAAGTCCCTGAGCGAGATCAAGGAGATCCTCTCCGAGCTCGACCTGTCTCTCGGCATGCGGCTGCCGGACTTTCAGAAGGCCGGCACCAACAATTGACGTTCGGACTGCGTCCCCCAAGCGGCACGCGGTCTGAGGAGGCTACAGATGCGCCACATGAAGTCGGGGCGGCGGCTTGGCCGCGACAGCTCCCATCGCAAGGCGATGTTCCGCAACATGGTGACCTCGCTCATGCTTCACGGTCGGATCAAGACCACCGAAGCCAAGGCGAAGGAGCTGCGCCGCATTGCGGACCGCGTGATCACCATGGGCAAGCGGGTTCCCCCCAGCGCTCTCGAGGGGCTCAGCGGCGACGAGCTCGCTGCGGCCACCGCGAAGCGCGTCCACAACATCCGTCGCGCCCGTCGCCTTGTGCACGACCGCGACGCTCTCCACATGGTCTTCCACGACTACGCCGAGCGCTTCAAGGAGCGTCCTGGTGGGTACACGCGGATCATGAAGGCTGGCTACCGTGCCGGTGACGCTGCCCCCATGGCCGTCATCGAGCTCGTCGGGACCTCCGGTCCTGCCGTGGCCGCCGGCAGCAACGCGGACGAGGTCGCCTCCTCCGAGGAGTAGACCCTGGTCGGTGTGTGAGGCCCGTCCCGGCACCCAGCCGTGGGCGGGCTTCTGCTGTCTTGGGGACAGGAGGTCTTCCTCGTCGGCGCCGGTGGGCGGTGGTCGTGGGGGGGGCCGGTTGGTTTGCCGCTTGGGGCCAGATGGCTAATGCTCTGGCACCACGTGTGGTTGGAGGCCGCTTTGGGGAATCGCTCGGACCTGCGCGATCAGCTCGCGCTCTACATGTCGAAGAAGGGCCTCAAGAACACCCGCCAGCGCACGGCCATCCTGGACGCCTTCCTGGACTGTCCGGGGCACGTGTCGCTGGACGAGCTGCTGGTCAAGGTCCACGAGCGCAAGAGCGGCGTGGGCTACGCCACGGTCTACCGGACGATGAAGCTCTTTGTGGAGGCGGGGGTGGCCGAGGAGCGCCAGTTTGGCGACGGCCAGGCCCGCTACGAGGTGGTGGACCTCGAGCATGACCACCACGACCACCTCATCTGCACCATCTGCGGCCACATCTTCGAGTTCGAGGACGACGAGATCGAGCGGCGGCAGGCCAGCATCGCCATGGCGCGGGGCCTGCGCATCACCTCGCACCGTCTCGATCTCTGGGGCGAGTGCCAGAGCCCGGCGAGCTGCGAGCACCGGGCCCGGCGGGGCGCGTCGGCCTGAGGCCGGTCGGAGCGGGAGAGCCCGGCGAAGGGACGCTCAGGGAATGAGCAGCCGGCGGGCCTCGTCGCCCGTGGCGAGCATGGCGCCGGCGCCCAGGATGGTGGCGCGCTCGGGGTGCTCGGCGACGACCACGGGGATGCCGGTGGTCTCGGAGAGCCAGCGGTCGACGTCGCGGAGGCGGGCACCGCCGCCGGTGAGCACGATGCCCTGCTCGGCGATGTCTGCGGCGAGCTCGGGGGTGGCGCGGGCGAGGAGCTGGCGCAGGCCGTCGACGATGGGCATGAGCCCGGCCTGGACGGTGGGCACCAGATCGGAAGAGCGTCGTGGAGGGAC
>CAXQUZ010000354.1:0-7255 GCA_964226865.1 Myxococcota bacterium
CAGCAGGGGCTCGCCGTGGAAGCCCCAGCGGGCCACGGCCATCTCGCGGTCGAGGGCCGGCGAGTGCCAGCGCCAGATCTGGCGCGGCAGGCCGAGCGGGTTCTCGCGCTCGGGGTTGTGGGGAGGCACGCCCATCTCAGGACTCCCGGCCGGCGGCGCCGAGGCGGTCGCGCTCGGTCTTGCACCAGAACTGGACCAGCCCGAAGAAGTGGTTGGTGAACTGGTCGATCTCGTGGTCGGGGTAGAGCGCCGCCACCTTCTCGCGCACGACCCGCCGGAAGCGCTCGGTCGAGAAGTAGTCGAGGGCGAGCTGGTCGAGGTGGCCGAGGTGCTCCTCGCAGAACTCGGCGAAGGCGTCGGCGTCGAAGTGGTCGCGGGCCAGGGCGTCGTAGCGCTCGAGCTTCTCGTCGAAGGAGAGGTCGAGCTCGGCGATCTCGAAGAAGCCGTGCCAGTGGGGGTGGAGCCGCATGGGCCGCTGGACCGTGGCGCAGAAGACCGACCACTTGAGCAGGGCCTTGACCAGCCACGGGAAGTGGAAGTGCAGCGAGGTGACCTGGGAGTCGGGGCAGGCGTTGGCGAAGTCGATGGGGTGGAGCACCCCGCCGCTGCGCAGCATCTCGCAGGAGTTGAAGTCCCAACAGAAGAAGGCGTTGATCACCCGGGTGATGCGGGTGGCCCGCTGCCACTCGGCGGCGTCCATGAAGTGGAAGTCGACGACGTAGCGCCCGTGGAGGGGGGCGCTGGGGTCGTAGCGCATGAGGTTGATCTGGGGCCCCACGCCGATGCCGCGCACGAAGAGATCCCAGTCGGGCACGGCCTGCTGGAGGTGCTGGACCTCGTCGTCGGTCTTGTCATAGGCCGCGTGCAGCGAGGCCGCGTCGGTGACCCGGGTGACGCCGCGCCAGCCGCCGCCGTCGTAGGGCTTGATGAAGGCCGGGTAGCCGACCTGCTCGCCGACCGCCGAGAGGTCGAAGAGCTTGTTGTAGCGGCGCACCATGGCCGCCTCGTCCCCGTCGGCCGCGTTCTTCTTCGGCGGCAGCATCCAGGTCTCGGGCACGGGCATGCCGAGCTTCATCATGGCCACATAGGAGGTGTGCTTCTCGTAGGCCTGGATCGACCAGGGGTTGTTCAGGGTGTAGACCCCGTCCATCATCGTGGCCTTCTTCAGCCACTCCCGGGTCGCCATGTACCAGTGGGTCACCCGGTCGAGCACGAGGTCGTAGGGCACCGGGCCGCGCAGGTCGAAGGGCGCCGGGCCCACCCGCTCGGACGAGAAGCGCACGATGTCGCCCTTCCAGGGGATGTGGAGGTCGAGCTCTTCGAGCAGGGCCTCGTAGGCGGCGGGCCAGCAGATGTCGGCGCCGAGCGAGAGGCCGATGTTTCGGGTCACGACTGCCATGGGAGGACTCCACGGGGGGAGGGTTGCAAGACGGCACGGGGACCGGGCGCAGCGGGGCCGCGGGACCCGGAGCAGACATCGACGAGAACAGCGCAGCCGACGCTATTCATAGTACATCCAGAGGTGGCCGGGGAACAGCCAGGTCAGGCCCGCCCGCAGCCGGTCCCGCCAGCAGATCCAGTTGTGGCCGTCGGCCGCCTCTTCGAAGCGCAGCCCGACCCCGGTCGCCCGCAGCCGGGGCACCAGCCCGCGGTTGTACTGGATGAGCGACTCGAAGGTGCCGCAGCTCTGGTAGACCCGGGCGGTGCGCGGATCGCCGAAGAGCGCGCCGGGCTGCTGGCGCCAGGCGTTGACGAAGCCCACCACCGGCTCCCAGAGCGGGCCCCGCTGCTGGCGGCCGACGTCGGTGTAGACGAAGCTGCCGGACTGGAGCAGCAGCCGCCCGAAGATGCCGGGCCGGTTCCAGGCCGTCCAGGCGGAGGCCACCGCCCCGAAGCTCGCCCCCATCAGCCCGCGGTCGGCCGGGTCGTCCGAGATCTTGTGGCGCCGCTGGATGGCCGGCAGCACCTCGTCGACGATGAAGGCGGGGTGGTCGGGGTGGGCGCCGTACTCCTCGTTGCGGGCCCCGCCGTCGACGAGGGCCACGATGAGCGGCCGCAGCTCGTGGCGGGTGATGAGGTTGTCGAGCACGGTGCCGAGGGCGGCGAAGCGCAGGTAGTCCGAGCCGTCGTGGCAGATGAGCAGCGGGTAGGCCTTGCGGGGGTGGTACTCGGCCGGCAGGTAGACCTGGACCTGGCGCCGGTCGCCCCAGACCGCCGAGTCGAGGGCGAAGCGGACGAGGTGGCCCTCGCGCACGTCCGGGTCGGGGTCGACCCAGGCCGGCCGCCGGTAGCCGGGCATGGGGCAGACGCTGTTGCTGCCGAAGGGATCGAAGGCCTGCAGCGGGTTCAGCGGGTCGCGCGACCAGCGGCTCTGCTCGCCCCGGCGCAGCTCGAGCTTGTACTCGACCCGGCCCGCGTGGGGCAGCTCGACCGAGAGGCCGAAGGCGCCGGTGGCCCCGATGGGCTCGAAGGGGATGCGGCTCTCGAGGCCGAAGACCCAGTGGACGAGGAAGACCTCGTCGACCGGGGGCATGTCGCCCGCCGGGCCCGGGTGGAGGAAGGTGGCCGTGTCGCCCTCGTGGAGGGGGAAGCGGTGGGCCGCCTGGAAGGCCCGCACGGCAGCGAGGGCGTCCTGGGGGCGGCCCTCGGCCTCGGCGGCGGCCACCTGGGCCTGCAGCGCGATGAGGCTGTCGGCCGTGCCCCCCGGGATGGCCGGAGACGGCGCGCTCATGGCCGCTCTCCGACGTCCGGGGCCGGCAGGGCCGTCGCGTCGCAGCCCCCCGGGGGCCCGTCCACACAGAGCCGCCCGAGGCTGCCGGGGCGGGAGCGGTCGTGCCAGACGCCGTCGACATGGTCGAGGCGGGCGCCGTTCTCGATGGTGATGGCCAGGTCCGGCGCGAGCCGGCGGGCAAAGCGGGCCATGCGGGCCTCGTCGCCGAAGCGGAGCCGCCGGTGGGCGTGGGGCAGGAACACGGTGCCGGGCACGATGCCGAAGCCCCGATCGAAGAGCTCGGCGTCGGCCGTGCCCTCGGGCGGGTCGTCATAGTAGAGGAAGATGCGGTCGCCGAGCACCATGGCCCCCGCCGACCAGGCCACGAGGCGCCCGCCGCCGCGGAGGTAGCGCCGCAGCAGCACGTCCACGCCGAAGAACTCCATGCGGTTGCGGAGCACCCCGACGTGCCCGCCGGCGATGAGCACGGCGTCGACGTGGGCCAGCACGTCCTTGACGTGGGCGTGGCGGTCGCGCACCCGGGGGAAGTCCCAGGGCCGGGCACAGATGGGGTAAGCGGCGCGGATGGCGTCCAGCCGCTCGATCACGCGCCGGTCGAGGGCGTGCAGGGCGCCCAGGGTCCAGCGCAGGTCATCGGCGAAGCGGGCCGGCTCCCGGGCGGCGCGCTCCTCCATGCGGCGCACGGACTGCATGGCGAAGGTCAGCTGCTCCCGGTGCCCCGCCTTCCAGGCGACGATCTCGCGCTGGCGGGCCCGGTAGTCCTGCTCCAGCACAGGCTCGCGGCGCAGGATGCGATCGAACCAGGTGTAGAGCGGCAGGTGGACGACGTTGAGGTCGCGGGCGCCCAGATCGCGCAGCAGCGCGCCGAGCTCGTCCTCTTCGTGGCGCCAGCCCGCCGTGATGACCGCCACCGAGCCCTGGATGCCGAGCGCTGCGAGGGTGTCGGCGAGCACGGGCTTGGGGCGCTGGGGGCCCAGCACCGAGACGACCGCGCCCGCCGGCAGGGTCGCCGTGGGCACCGGAGGGGTGTGGGGAGCAGAGTCGGGTCCAGCCACCGGGCGCTCCAGGGACGGCCCGGACGGGGGCTCCCGGAGGGGGAGGCCACCGCGCGGGCAGGGGTCGAGCGAACGCGGTGGACTACCTCGCACCCCTGGGGTGTCGGCGGCCCATCTTCGGCTTTTTCGCGCCTGTCACACGGACAAGACCGCCCCGAAGTTCGCCCGCTGCGCCGCATCTGGCACCTTTCCTCCGGATCGGCGGCCCGGGTGCCGAAGGTGTCAGCTGACCGACCCTTGTGTTTCGGGGCCGAACGCCCTACCAAGGGATCCCACCAACACGTCTTCGACACCGCGATCCACACCGTCCCCGAGGCATCGGGGACCGCCCCCCGAGGGGTCGCGGACCTTCCTGATGGAGCTGCCCCGATGTCGACCAACATCCTCGTGGCTGACGACGACCCGGTCTTTCGCGAAGCCATCCGCAGCTTCCTCGAGAGCCGCGGCCACACCGTCGGCTCGGCCGAGAACGCCGCCGAAGTGACCCACGCGATGCAGTCCCAGCGCTGGGACGTGCTGGTCACCGACATCTCGATGCCCGGCAACGAGTCGCTCGAGCTGCTCGACGTTCTCCGCGAGTCGACCTACCCCCTGCCCGTCATCGTGGTGACCGGCAACCCGACCCTCCAGACGGCGGTCACGAGCCTCCGGCGCGACGCGGTCGACTACCTCACCAAGCCCATCGACTTCGCCCAGCTCGGCCAGGCGGTCGATCGGGCCATCGAGCGCGGCCGCAAGGTCCAGGCGGTCTCCCGGGCCCGCGAGCAGCTCGACGAGTGGTCCTCGACCCTGCGCGGCCTCCAGGAGGCCCTCGTCCCCCACGTGGTCGAAGAGAACGAGGGCCGCGGCCCCATCGTCAACGATCCCCTCGCCGCCCTGGACGACGACGCCCGGGCCAGCCTCTCGCCCCGCGAGCAGGAGGTCCTCGTGGCCCTGGCCGAGGGCGCTTCCACCCGCGAGCTGGCCGACAAGCTGTTCATCAGCGAGCACACGGTGCGCAACCACCTCAAGGCCATCTACCGCAAGCTGGGCGTGCACTCCCGCACCGAGCTGTTCAGCAAGCTCACCAACTGGGGCAGCAAGGGCTGAGCCCCCGGGCTCGGCTCCCCCGCTCCGCTCGGAGGCACCATGGCGCGCGGTCGTGACGCCCACCAGGCCCACCAGGCCGCCGTCGCTGCCCTCGGGCGGCAGCTCTCCCGCCGGGCCTCGAGCCGCTGCGAGCTCTGCGAGGCCACGGGCACCCTCCGGGTGCACGAGGTCGCGCCCACCCTCGACGAGCCCCACGAAGACCGGGCCGCCCTGCTCTGCGATCGCTGTGGCGGCATTGTCGACAACGGCCTGCCCAAGCGCGTCAACACCGACGAGCTGCGCTTTGCCGAGCAGGCCATCTGGTCCGAGCTGCCCCCCATCCAGCTCTCGGCCGTGCGCATCTGCCGGGCCCTGCGCGCCCGCGAGGTTGCCTGGGCCCGCGACGCCCTCGACGGCCTCTGGCTGCCCGACGAGGTCGAGGCCCTGCTGGCGTGAGGCCGGCCCGGGCCCCCGTGGTCGCCCTCGCGCTCGCGGGCCCCGCCTGTGACTCCGCGCCCGACGCGCCCCCCTGCCCGCCCGGCATGGTGCTCGTCGGCGGCACGGGCACCCTCGGCCTCGCCCCCGGGGCCCACGCCACGGTCCCGACGATCCCCGGCGAGGACGCCCCCGAGCGGCGCTGCCCGGCCGCCCTCGCCGCCCGCCCCGGTGCGGTGGCCTGCTGGATCCAGACCGATCTGGTCGACCCGGTGCTGCGCCCGCGCCCGGTGACCGTGGCGCCCTTCTGTGTGGAGTCCCACCCCTACCCGGGGGCCGGCCACCCCTACACCACCGACGGCATGACCACCTGGGACGCCACCCAGCTCCAGGCCCTGCTCGCCGGGGGCGGCCTCGGGGGCCGGCGCCTGTGCACGATGACCGAGCTCCAGGCCGCGGCGGCGGGACTCGACGCGAACCTGCCCATCGTCTACGGCCGCGCCCACGACCCCGCGCGCTGCCCGCCCGACCAGCCCATCGGCGCCGATCCCCGCTGTGCCAACCCCGAGACGGGGGTGCACGAGCTCGGCGCCGTCCACAGCCACTGGGTGGTCGCCGACGCCGAGTTCGTGGCCCACGCCTGCGACCAGCCGCCCTGCCGCGGGGCGGGCCGGCGCCTGCTCCAGCCCGGGGCCCTCGTGGTGGGCGGGGGCACGGGCCGGCTCCAGACCCGCCAGGCCCCCCTGAGCCCCCACACCTGGCACGACCACGGCACCCCCAGCCCCGCCGGCTGTGACGACATGGGCCACGACGACCAGCCCCTGATCTGTGCCGATCCGGATCCCGGCTGGGCCACGGGGGCCCCCCGCCTCGCCGCGGAAGAGGCCGCCTGGCAGGCCCTGCGCGCCCACACCCTGGCGACGGGCCGCATGACGCCCATGCTCAGCGCCGGGCGGGGCTTTGCCGTGTGTCCGCCGGAGCTGGCCGGTCCGGCGCCTCCAGCACCAGGTGGGTCTCCGTCCGGGCCCGGATCCGCCAGTCCCCCAGCGCCGCCGCCACAAAGCCCTCGTCCGCCCGCACCACGATGACGTCCACCGCCGAGACAGGCACCGGCCAGGCCGCCGTCCAGCCCCGGGGGCGCTCGTCGGCCCGCATCCAGAGCTGGGCCGTGTTCCAGAGCACCGGCCGGCCCGCGAGGGCGTGGATGGTGTCGTAGTCGGCGGCCACGCGCTCGTCGGGCCCGATCTGTGCGACCAGGGCTCGGAGGGCCACCGGGCCCTGGCGGGGGCCGGGCCAGGGGAAGGCCCCGGCGTTGAGCAGCCCCCAGAGCACCAGCCCCGGCCAGCCCAGGCGCCCGGCGCCGGCGACGGAGGCGGCCACGAGAAAGGGCAGCCAGAAGGCGTGGTAGTGGGCGGCCGGACCGACCAGGGGCCCCCA
The DNA here is from genome assembly GCA_964226865.1 of Myxococcota bacterium. Classification (GTDB taxonomy): domain Bacteria; phylum Myxococcota_A; class UBA796; order UBA796; family UBA2385; genus CAXQUZ01. The sequence continues at coordinate 6,727 of CAXQUZ010000354.1, forward strand.
CTCGCGCCCGGTCTCGCACAGCTCGCGCACCAGCGGCAGGGCCCCGCCCAGGGCCCCGGGCGCCAGCAGCCCGAGGCCCATGCCCGAGCGGCCGAGGCGGGCCAGCACCCCGAGGCGGTCGGCGAGGTGATCCGGCGGCAGGGCGGCGGGCAGGGCCCGGTGGAGGGGGTCGAAGTGGTAGAACATCGCGGGCTTCAGGGCAACCCAGGCCCCGAGACAGAGCGCCGCGGCCGCCCCGAGCACGAGCCCCTCCCGCAGCCGCAGCCGGGCCCACCACCCCACCAAAACACTGATGAACAGGCCATGTTCACGCCGCCCCGCGCGAGACTGGGGCGGCCCCCAGGGCAGCAGACAGAGCGCCAGCGCCGCCGCCCCGAGCAGGTAGGGGGCCTCCTGGCGGCCCAGGTTCGCGACGAGGGCCCAGGCGAGCATGGCCCCCGGCCGCCGCGCTCGGGCCGCGCCCAGCGCCCCGCGCACCCCCGGGACGAGCAGCACCGCGGGCCTGAAGTCGGCGGTCGCCACCGCCTGG
>CAXQUZ010000355.1:0-2179 GCA_964226865.1 Myxococcota bacterium
CGACGGTATCGGCGGGCGCTCCCCACGCTCGTGGAGCGGGCCGCCACTGGCAAGGTTCCAGCCTCCGAGCTGGCGGAGCTGGTCGCGTCTCCGGAGCTGTCGCTGGCGCAGGCCGACCAGTGGCTGCACGACAAGCTCTCCGGTGGGGGAGAGCTCGCCGCCCTGCTGCGGTCCCTCTCTGTGTCGTCGCTGGTGGACGACTTGCTGCGGGGTGGAGCCGTCGCGGCCGCCCTGTCCACACCCGCCGGCGCGCGCACCATCGCAGGCCACCTCGACGCCGCCCTGGGGCTGCCAAATGGCTGGGGGCCCGGGCTCGGCGACGGGGCCAGCGACCACGACCGGCGAACGGGCCTTGCCCACACCATTGCGACCTGGGCGTTGTCGGTCGAGTACGTCGATGACCTAAAGCGGGAGCCCGTCGCGCCTGTGCTTCGTCCCATCCAGAGCCTGTCCGCCGCCGTCGTCCAGAGCTGCCGCACGCTGTCCCGGACCCTGCGCACCAACCACCGGGAACTCTATGAGCAGGCCGCACTGGAGATGGAGGAGCGCCTGCAAGAGGAGGTCCGGGCCGCGCAGGCAGAAGACCTCGGCCAGGTCGACACCTTTCGGTTCGAGGAGGACAGCGTTCTCGCCGCCGCAATCAACATTCTCGAAACCCAAGATGCCGAGAACGCTGCACCATGGGAGCAGCTCATCGAGTGGTCGGAGCGCCGACTGGAGCAGGGTTCCTTTTGGCTCGACCGGGAACCAGAGCGGCGCACAGCGTGGCGCCTCATCGACGCCATGGCGCGCCTGGGCCGGGCCATCGTGAACGCCGGTCCGCGCTTGGAGGCGCTCGGTCAGCACGCGGGTGCCATCCAGCGCTACGTCGATCATGGCGCCGCGGTGGACCGTGCCCATCGTCACCTGGAGCAGCTTCGAGTCCTGCATGCCTACGACGTTCGGGTGCCCCGGTACGAAGAGTTGCGGCGCCTCCAACGGTCGATTCGGGAGCGGTGGCACTGGTGGGCCAGCGAGTGGGCGCGCGACTTCGCCCAGCTGTGTCGTGAAGCGGGTGCGCTCCCACCGCCGTCGCTTCAGCAGCGCACCCTTTTCGACGAGGTTGTGCGCCCCATGGCCGAAGGCCGAGGCGTCACCGCCTACTTCATGGTCGATGCGTTCCGGTTTGAGCTGGCCCAGGAGCTGGCAGAGTCCCTCGGCGACCAACCCGCCACCGTTCCACGCCTGGAGGCGCGCCTCGCCGAGCTGCCCACCAACACTGAGGTGGGCATGAACGTGCTGGCGCCGGTGTGCGAGAACGGTCGTCTACAGCCCGTCATCAAGGGAGGCAAGGACATCGACGGCTTCCGCGCAGGCGAGTTCGTCGTGCGCGACCCCGAGACGCGACGCCGCGCCATCGCTGCCCGCGTCGGTGGCCGGACCTGTCCGCTGCTGCGCTTGGATGAAGTGTTGGCGGAGACCCCCGAGGGGCTGCGGCGGCGCATCGCACAGTCGCACCTGCTGGTCGTCTGGAGCGACGAAATCGACAAGGCCGGAGAGAACGGAGCGGGGCCCGCCACCTTCGCCTCCACATTGCAGCAACTCCGCGCTGCATGGCACGCCCTGCGGGAGGCAGGCGTTCGCCGCTTCGTGTTCACCGCCGATCATGGGTTTCTGTTGCTCGACAAGAGCGACACCAAGTTGCGCCAGCCCCATGGCCAGAAGACGACGCCCCACCGACGCCACGTGCTCTCGCCAGCCGCGGCAGACCATCCCAATGAGCTCCGGGTGCCCCTGGCCGAGCTCGGCTACGATGCCCCACCGCTGCACTTGATGGTTCCCGACTCGGTGAAGGTCTTTCACCGCGGCAGCAAACCCATGTCCTTCGTGCACGGTGGAAACAGCCTCCAGGAACGCATCATTCCGGTCTTCACACTGGAGCACCGCAGCCCGGCAGGGGGCGACACGACGCGGTACTCCCTCAACGCCATCGCTGGGACTCCCTTGATGGGCCGACACTGCATCCGGCTGGTTGTCAAACGGGAGCAGGAGACGCTGGCCTTTGGAGCCAGCGACGAAGTGGAGCTGGTTCTCAACGTCGTCGACAGTCGCGGCCACAGCGTGCACCTCCACGACACCCGCGGCGGAACCGCTGTTGCCGGGGGAGTCATCTCCGCTCCCGTGGGGCGCCCCTGCGAGG
>CAXQUZ010000356.1:0-12802 GCA_964226865.1 Myxococcota bacterium
TGGCCGTCGCCGTCGGCGTCGGGCACCCGGGCGAGGCTGGTGCCGACCGCGCCGCTGCCGGCCACGAGGATGGAGGCGTCGCGGATGCTGTGCTGGCCCTCCAGCACCTCGTCCGTCCAGATGCCGACCACCCCGTCGCCCGCGGCGCCGAGGGCGCGGCCGGGGGCGCCGATGGCCAGGTCGAGGCGGCCGTTGCCGTCGAAGTCGCCGGCGACGATGGACTGGTGGCCCCGGCCGAGGCCGTCGCCCGGGTCGCTGCCCCGGATGACGGCGTGCTCGGAGGCCGCGAGAACCCCGCCCGCGCGCAGCAGCGAGAGCCCGCCCGCGAGCACCCGGCAGAGGCCCGCCCCCGCGGCGGGGCCGACGGTGGCGTCGCCCGCGCAGGTCACGGCGTCGGGGTAGCCGTCGCCCGTGAGGTCGCCGGGCACGGCGATGTTGGTGCCCAGGGCGCCGGCGTCGAGGGCCGCGTCGGGCACGAGGGTCTCTTGGGCGGCGCGCACGTCGAGGGCGCCGTCGGCGGCGAGCAGGGAGACCCGGCCGGCACCGTCCGCGTCCTCCGGGGCACCGATGAGCAGGTCGTCCACGCCGTCGCCGTCGAGGTCGCCCGCCGCCAGTGCCGCGCCGAAGCGGCTGTCGGCGCCCTCGCCGTCGATGCGGGTCATGGCGGCGGCGCGGGTCCAGCGCTGGCCGCTGAGCTCTTCGATGGGGAAGACGTAGACCGCGCCCGGGGCGTGCTCGCCGGCACCGGTGCAGGCGCCGATGGCGATGAGCCGGTGGTCGAGGGCGCCCGTGAAGGTGGTGGCGGCACAGCCGAGCTGGGACCAGGGCTCGCCCCAGGCGCCGGCGGCGGCCGCGTCGAGGGAGAGGGTGGTGCCGCTCTCGGGCAGGGGGGTGGCGCCGACCATGCCGGCCTGGCCGTCGTCCCCGGGGGCGCCGACGAGGAGCCGGGCCTCGACCGAGGCGTCGAGGGGCGCGAGCAGCCCCGTGCCCACGGCCGCGCCGGCGCTCGCGCCGGTGATGCTGTCGGCCTCGACGGTGACGATGCTGGCCTCAGCGCCGCCTTGGCCGTCGCCCGCCAGGGAGATGCCCGTCGTGCCCGCGTCGCCCGGGAAGACCACCTCGGCCACGCCGCAGCCCGCCATGGGGAGCAGCAGCATGGCGGTGGACAGCTTCACGCAGACCTCGGGTCGGGGGCCCTGGGTCCGCGCTCAGGGCTGCGCGGCGCAGCGGCGGGCCAGGGGGGCCAGATCCGAGGGTAGCGTAGCGGATTCCGAGACGGCAGCCAGGAAGGGCCGGGCTTCTTCACATCCGCTTGCATCCGTCGCCGTGGGCGCGACCATTCGTGCGCCCAGGAGCGCCACCTCGGCCCGGCGCAGGGGGGTGCCGCTCGCGAGGTGGGCCCGGGCGGCGGCGATGGCCTCCGGGCGGCGATCGGCGCGGTCGAGCTGTTGGATGCGGAGCACGGCCAGCTCGTCGTGGATGGGGCCGGAGGCGGGGGCGGCGCCGAGGCCGGCGTCGACCGTGGCGAGCACGGTGGCGGCCAGGGCCTCTGCGCCCGCGAGGGCCCGGGCCCGGCCGAGCAGCCCGCCGGGGGTGGTGGGCCAGCAGGTGCGGGTCTCGCCGGCCGTGAGCATGCCCGCGCCGCCGGTCTTGCAGTCGACCGCGACCTTGCCGCGGGTCACGCCGACGGTGGTGCCGAGGGGGCTGCGGTCGACCGAGAAGACCGTGCCGACCACGCGCACCTCGGCCTCCTTGGTCTCGACCCGCAGGTCGATGCCCGCGCCGGGCTGGACCTCGAGCTCGACGGCGCCGGCGGACCAGGCGAGGCGCGGGGCGGCGCTGGTGCCGCTGAGGGTGCCCTTGCCGGTGGCCGTCATGCGCACCCCGGGGGAGACCTCGGTGGGGTGGGCGAGGGGGGCCTCGGCCGTGACGGTGGCGGCGAGGGCCACGGGGGCGGCGGCGGTCGGCGCGGCGGGGGGGGCGCCGAGCTGGACGGCGAGCAGGGCGGCCGCGGCGGCGCTGGCGAGGGCGGCCCCGCCGGCGACCACCCGGGTGGTGCGGCGGGCGCGGGACCGGGCGGGCAGGGCGGCCCGCAGGCGCGCGACGTCGGCCGGAGAGGCGGCCGAGGCAGGGGCGACCCGGGCGAGCAGCGGCAGGGGCTGGTCGGGGAATTCAGGGCTGGTCATGTGGCCTCCGGCGCGCCGGGATCGAGGCCGCGGGCGCTGGCCAGTTCGCGAAAACGTTGACGTGCACGTCGAAGACGGCTCTTTGCGGTGCCGACCTTGAGGCCCAGCAGGGCGGCGGCCTCCGGGTCGGTGCGCTGCTCCATGTCGCAGAGCACGAGCACCTCGCGCAGCTCGACCGGGAGCTCGTCGAGCACAGCGTGGACCGCGTGGATGGTCTCGTCGCGCTCGACCAGCCGGTCGGGGCCGTCGGCGGGCGAGGCCCCGAGGCGGTGGTCGAGCGAGAGGCCGGTGCCGGGCAGCCAGCGCCGGACCCAGGCCTGGCGGCGGTGCTGGGCGAGCACCCGGCGGGTGACCGAGAAGAGCCAGTTCGGGAGCTGGCCCGGGGCCGTGACCGTGCCGACCCGCCGCAGCACGACGAGAAAGACGTCTTGGGCGGCATGGTCGGGATCGACCCGTGGGCCGCCGAGGCGCCTGCACCACTGCAGGACCTCCGGCATCCAGCGCGCACAGAGTCGATCGATCGCATGGGGCTCACCGTTGCGGACGTCGTCCCAGGAGTGGACCCCGGGCACGATGTCGTTCACGTCTGCCATGCCGAGACCTCAGCGGATCGATCACAGAAAGTCCCACATCCGGGTCACCAGCGGCCGGCGAGCCGGGACGGGGACCGGCCCCTAATCCTCCGGCCCGCCGGTGTCGCTGGGCCGGGCGTCCCGTGGGGGGGGCGCGGGCGCGGCCGCCGGGGGCCGCCAGCTCAGGTCGAGGCCCAGCTGGAGGGCGCTCCGGGCGCCGAGCTCGCCGGTCTCGCCGGCCTCGCGGATGCGCACCCCCCGGAGGTCGCCGGTGAGCAGCAGCCAGGGCCGGAGCCCGAGCCCCGTGCCGGCGTCCAGGGCGAGGGGGGCAGCGGCGCCCAGGCCCGCGATGGGCACGAGCACCCGGGCGATCTGGACCCCGTCCTCGGCATAGGCGCGCCACGAGAGCCCGAGGGCGAGGCCCAGCTCGACCGGCAGGGTGGGCACGGGCCGCAGCCCGGCGCTGAGGTCGAGCTCGCTGGTCGACACCACCCGCAGCGCGGGCTGGTTGCGCAGGCCGCTGGCCGTGCCGAGGCGGGCGTGGGTGGCGACGAAGCTGCGCGTCCCGAGACCGTAGCGGGCGTGGGCGGCAAAGCCGAAGGCCGGCCGGGGGCCCGCCGAGAGGCGCCCGAGGGGGCCACCGCCGAAGGAGAGGCGGGGGACCGGCGGGGGCGCGGGCGGGGGGGCCGGAGGGGGCGCGGGCGCGGGGGGCGGGGCCGGTGCCGGCGCCGGGGCGGGCGGGGGCGCGGGCGGCGGGGCGGGGGCGGGCGCCGGTGCGGTAGCGGGGGCCGGTGCGGCCGCCGGTGCGGGCGGGGCCACGACCACGGGCTCGAGCAGGCTGGCGGCCAGGAAGGCCAGCTCCTCCCGGCCGGCGGCGTCGGTCGGGGCGGCGACGGCCACCTCGTGGACCACGCCCGCCCGGTCGCGCACGAGCAGGGTCCAGCCGCCGGCGCTGGCCATGATGAGGGCGCCCGTGCCGGCCCCGGGCTCGCCGGGCTCGAGTCCGGCGAGCATCAGGGGCTCGGCCCAGTCTTCGGGGTCTTCGCCCGGGGGCAGGGCCACCGGCGCCGCCTGTGCGCGGGTGGCCACGAGGGCGGCGGCGAGGCCGAGGGCGCCGGCGAGCCGGCGGATGCCGGGGCCCGGGCGCGTCCCCTCCCGGCCGCTCACGGCGCGGGGATGATGTGGGGCTGCTGGCCGCCGGAGCCCCGGAGCTCCAGCTCGGTGATGAGCACGGGCGGCACGGCCCAGCAGGCGGGCAGCCCGCCGACCGGTCCGATCGAGAAGCGGCCCCCGCCCGGGGTGGTGTCGAGCACGTCGACGGGCGGCTGGGTCGCACCGGCCAGGGCGATGTCGCGGAGGGCTCGCCGGTCGACGCCGACGAAGCGCAGCCCGCGCACGGGCTCTTCGGTGCCGTCGGCGTAGAGGCGGTAGGCCTCGAGGGGCCGGGTGAGGCCGGCGAGGGGGCCGTCGCCCGTGAACGCGATCTGGAAGTCCTCGGCGACCGCGGGCGGGGTGAGGCGCCGCACCACGAGGACGTAGTCGAGGCCCGCCTGGCGGGCGAGGGCCAGGCCCTTCTTGCGCATCCGGGCGGCGCTGGCGCTGCGCTTGGGCCGGATGGTCACCGCTGCCGGAAGGGCGGCCTTCGGGTCGACGCCGAGGCCCCGGCCGTGGCCGGTCGAGCCCGCCTCGCCAGCCCGGGGGCTGCGGCTCATCAAGACCTCGCGCAGCACGCCATCTTGGATGGCTTCGACCCGGGTGGCGGCGACCCCCTCGTGGTCGACCGCATAGGCGCCGGCGCAGCCGGGTGTGTTGGCGGGGTCGTCGACGAGCCACCAGCCCTCGGGCAGCAGCCGGCGCCCCTTGCGGGCGGTCGGCGGCGGCTGGTTGTCCATGTTGTAGGGATCGGGCGCCTGCTCGGCGGGCGGGGTGCCGCTGAGCTCGCCGTGGAGCAGCTGGCGGAAGAGCTCGGCGGCGGCCGGGGCCTCGAAGAGCACGGGGCCGAGGTAGTCGCGCTCGACGGGCGCCGCGCGCAGGGCCTCGAGCCAGGCACCGAGCTCGGCCGAGGCGGCGGCGATCTCGTCGGGGCTCGGCAGGTCGGCCTCGGTGCGGCCCACCCACCAGCGGGCGTCCCGCAGCCGGGCGCCGTCGGGGGCCTGGGTCTCGGCCTCGATGCGCAGCACGGCGAGGCCCGCGGGCATCCAGACCCGCATGCCCTCGCTGTCGGCGAGCAGCCGGCGCCCGCTCCAGACCCGGCCGATGGCGCTGCCGTCCTCGATCCAGGGCATCGCCGCGAAGGGGGCGCTGGCGGCGGTGAGGCGGGCCTCGAGGGCGGCGGCGTCGGGCACCACCACGGGCACGGGGGGCGTGCTGCGGGGCGGCTCGGGGTACATGCTGGGCAGCGGCGCGGTGTCGGCCGTGCGCCCCTCCCGGGCGGCCAGCTTGGCGCTGTACTGCTCGGTCGCGCCCTTGTAGGCGGAGTCGGTGGCGAGCCAGAGCTCGCGGCGGGTGGCCAGCACGCTGGGCTCGACGGGCAGGTTGCGGGCGTCGCGGCTGTCGCGGTTGCCGTAGCCGCTGTCGAAGTGGGCGTTGTCGAGGGCCGGGGTGCCCACCCGCACCTCGATGCGGGCCTGGCGGTGGGGGGCCGCGTCGAAGAAGGAGCGCTGGCCGAGCTTCGTGCCGCCGGTCACGACGGCGCCGTCCACCACCGACATGCGCACGTACCAGGGCGCCGGCTGGTCGGGCAGGGAGAGGCCCATGGCCCGCTCCAGCTCGGTGTCGACCGCTTCGAGAATGGTCTCTGCGACGGTGTCTTGGTCGGGCGAGGCCACGTTGCCCTCGGGGGCGGCGGCGGCCGGGGCGCCCGCAGCGAGGGCGGCGAGAACCGGGGGCAGCCGGAGGCACCGGCGCCAGACAGGGGCCGTCATGGCTGGCTCCCGCGCGCCGAGGCGGTGGCGCGGTCGGTGGGGGCAGGCAGGGGCGGCGGCAGCAGCGGCGGCCGGTCGTTCTGTTTCTCGCGGCGCTGGACCTCGAGCTCGGTGACCAGCAGGTCGGGGGCCACGGCCGAGACGGGCACCCAGCCGCTCTCTGCGCCACACATGCCGTTGAAGACCTGGGTCTGGTCGCTGGCACCGGCGATGCGGGAGAAGGTCACGAGGGGGGTGCCGATGAGGTCGACGCCGCGCCCCAGCTCGTCGGGCCGGCCGTCCCGCCAGACCCGCCAGACCGTCACGGGCTGGACGGCGTAGCTGTTCGGCGTGCCCCGGCCGGTCAGGGTGAAGCCGCCCGAGATGTCGTCGAAGATGAGGCCGAAGGGCTTGTCTTGCTCTTCGAGCAGCCCCACCAGCCGGGCCCGCAGCTCGGCATAGGGCACGACGAGCTCCGGGTCGGCCGAGACGATGAGGTTGCCCTGGCGGGCGACCACGCTGTTGCCGGGCTGGCGCCGGCCGTGCCCGTTCGAGCGTCCCTGGCCCTCGATGGGGGCCCGGCTCATGAGAAAGCTTCGCAGCACGCCGTTCTCGACCACCGGCACCGCCTCGGCGGCGACGCCCTCGTCGTCGTAGGGGTAGAAGCCGTTGAGGTCGACCGGCCGGCCCGGGGCGGGCCACTGGGCGAGGGTGGGGTCGTCGACCACGCTGATGAAGGAGGGGAAGATCTCGCGCCCCACCTTGTCGGTGAGGGTCTGGCCCTCGTCCTCGTCCTTCTGGCGGTGGCCCTCGACCCGGTGGCCCAGGATCTCGTGGAAGAAGACCCCCGCCGCCCGGCCCCGGAGGATGGCGGGCCCGACGTAGGGGTCGACGAGGGGGGCCTCGCGGAGCTGCTCGAGGCGCAGGGCCACGAGGTCGACCATCTCGTCCACCTCGGCGGCGGTGGGCAGCCCGTCGGGGCTCGCCGTGTCGACGTACTCGTAGACCGAGAGCTCCTGGCCGTCGTCGGCGACCGTCGTGCCCCAGACGCTCAGGCGCAGCCGCCAGCGCTGGTGGCGAATGCGGCTGCCGTCGGTGGTGATGACGTAGTGGACGTCATCCTGGGCGTGGAGGCTCACGTTGGAGTCGAGCACGGCCGGGTGGTCGAGGAAGCGGGCGGAGGCGGCCCGGACCACGTCGGTCCAGGTGTCGACCGGCAGGCGGAGGGGGGCCGTGGCCGCGAGGCTCTGGACGGCGGGGGCGGCCGAGAAGTCGTGGCTGCGGTCTTCGCGCTCGACCTTGACGGCGTCGTTGGCCTTCACCCGGATGAGCCGGCGCGCGGCCTCGCGGTAGGTCTCTTCGGCGGCCTGCCACAGGGCGAGCTGGGCGACCCGGGGGTCGTCGTCGGTCAGCGGCAGGTCGAGGGTGAAGCGGGTCGGCTCGTCGAACCAGCCCGCGTCGCGCAGCTTGTGGGTGTTGTCGAGGGCCGGGGTGCCCACCCGCACGTCGATGTCGCCCTGGCGCGAGTGGTTCCAGCGCGGGGGCGCCGCGAGGGCGCCGTGGGTCGCGAGGATGTCGATGGCCCGGCGGTCGACCACCCCCACCTGCATCCAGTGGGGCGGCTCGGGGGCCGTGGCGAGGACCGTCCCGATGCGGGCCAGCTCGGTGTCGAGGGCCGCCATCAGCGCATCGGGGGCGGCCGGTGCGGGCGGGGCGGGCGCCGCGGCGTGGGCGGGGACCGCGGCCAGGAACAGGGCGACGAGGGGAGTCAGCGGGGCCTCCTGCGCGGGCGGGACCGGCGTGGACTGCGAGTCGGGCCCCTATCGGCCGACACCGTGCCCTCCCAAGGGTTTCCGCCCCGGGCGCTCAGTCCTCGAGACCGTAGAGGTCGTCGCCGCCGAAGTCGCCCACCGTGTCGCTGTTGTCGTCCTCGTCGGACCACTCGATCTCGGTGCGCCGCTCGAGGAAGGCCACCACCGACTCGCCCGTGTAGTCGAAGCCCCGGAGGAACCGGGCCTCGAGGGCCTCGACCAGGCTGCCCTCGAGCTCACCGCTCTCTTCGAGGTCGGCGAGGATGCACTCGGCGTCGACACCCGAGACCTGGGTGGCCACGGACTCGAGGGCCTCGACCACGGCCTCGGCGACGGCCTCGGGGCTGGAGGTCTCGTCGATGGTCTCGCAGAACTCGTCCAGCTCATCGACGAGCAAGACGCGCATGCTGTGCGGAAACTCGACCACTCTACCTCCTGAGGTGTGGCGCCCCGCATAGCGAAGCAGCCAGGGTGGGGCAAGCGTGTTGGGCGAGTCTGTGCCGAGTTGTCGGCGTCGGCCCCCGGCCGCCCGCGGGGCGCTATCAGGGGCCATTCCCTGTTCTGCCCCCGGAGGCGCGATGTCGGTCCCCACACTCCCCCGCAACCACCAGGACTCCGGCCCGATGGCCGCCGACCTCGACCTCCTCCGCCGGCTCCCGAAGACCGACCTCCACGTCCACCTCGACGGCTCCATGCGGCTCCAGACCCTGCTCGAGCTTGCCCAGGAGCGGGGGGTCGCGCTGCCGGCCACCACCCCCGAGGGCCTCGTCGAGACCGTCTTCAAGCCCAGCTACGCCAGCCTCGAAGAGTACCTCCACGGCTTCGCCTACACCTGTGCCGTGCTCCAGGACGCCGCCGCCCTCGAGCGCACCGCCCGGGAGTTCGCCGAAGACTGCATCGCCGACGGGGTGCTCTACGTCGAGCTCCGCTTCGCCCCCCAGCTCCACATGCACGCCGGCCTCGACTTCGACGCGGTGATGGTCGCCGTGGACCGGGGCCTGCGGGCCGCCGCCGAGGCCCATGCGGCCTCCGAGGATGTCGTCAACAAGGGTGTTCCCGCCTTCCGCTACGGCATCATCGTCTGCGCCCTGCGCTGGTTCACGGGCGGCTTCTCGGCCTGGTTCAAGCAGCTCACCGACGCCTTCCAGGACGCCCCCGACGAGGAGGTCTTCGCCCTGGCGAGCCTCGAGCTGGCCCGGGCCGCCGTGCGCTGCCGCGACGAGAAGGGACTGCCCATCATCGGCTTCGACCTCGCCGGCCGCGAGGACGGCTACCCGGCGGGCGCCCACCGCGAGGCCTTCCGGGTCGCCCACAAGCACTTCCTCAAGAAGACCGTGCACGCCGGCGAGGCCTACGGCCCCGAGAGCATCTTCGACGCCATCACCTCGCTGAATGCCGACCGCATCGGCCACGGCTACCACCTCTTCTCGTCCGAGCTCTGCGGCACGGGGGTGGTCGATCCCGACACCTACGTCGGCCGGCTCGCCCAGTACATCGCCGACCGGCGGGTGACCGTCGAGGTCTGCATCACCTCCAACCTCCAGACCAACCCGACCATCGGCGACGTGAAGAACCACGTCTTCGGGAAGATGCTGGAGGAGAAGCTGTCGGCGACCATCTGCACCGACAACCGGCTGGTCTCCCACACCACCGTCTCGCGGGAGTATGCCCTGGCCATCGAGGCCTTCGACATGAGCCCCAAGCAGGTCTTCAACACCATCATCTACGGCTTCAAGCGCAGCTTCTTCCCGGGCACCTACCTCGAGAAGCGCGCCTGGGTGCGCTCCATCATCGACCACTACGAGCGGGTCTGGGCCGAGGCCGCCGGCGCCTGAGCAGCGGGTCGGCGGGGGCTGGGCCATACTGCCGCCCGCCCCTGCCCCCGGACCGTCCATGGACCCCCTCGCGTCCCGCATCTTTGCTCTGCTCGCCCTCACCGGCGCCGGCTGCGCCCCCTCCGCCATCGACACCGCTGGCAAGGACGGGCTCTTCGACGCGGTCGACGCGGACGGGGACGGCGAGACGGCCGCCACCGACTGCAACGACCACGACCCCACCGTCTACACGGGGGCCCCCGAGGACTGCAACGACCGGGACGACGACTGCGACAACGAGGTGGACGAGGGGGTGCGGGCCGTCTTCTACCGGGACGCGGACGGCGACGGCTACGGCGATCCGGAGGCCAGCACCGAGAGCTGCGGGCTGGTCTCGGGCTACGTGACCAACGCCGACGACTGCGACGACACGAGCGACGCGGCCCTGCCGGGGGGCGTCGAGGTCTGTGACGAGCTCGACAACGACTGCAACGGCGAGGTGGACGAGGTCATCGGCCACTGGCCCGACGAGGACGGCGACGGCTTCGGGGCCCCGGGGGACGGGCTGCCGGGCTGTGGTCCGCCACCGGAGGGCTACGCCGACAACGTCAACGACTGCGACGACAGCGACCCGGCGGTGAACCCCGACGCCGACGAGCGCTGCCTGGACGGCATCGACAACGACTGCGACGGGCTGCGCTCCTGCCTGGTCGCCTCCTTCTCGGGGGGCACGGCGGGGGAGTGTGTGGCCACGATGGCCATGCGCAGCGCCGAGGTCACCGACTGGACCTACCCCTGCGCCGGCTGCGACTTCACCTTCGCAACCCAGACCCCGGTGGTGGTGGTGGACGGGGCCGGGGCCGGCTGCGATGCCCTCGAGACGAGCTGGCGCAGCGTGGCCGTGACCGGCGGCGGCGCGGTCGACACCACCGGGGGCCCGCTGGTCGCGGCCTGGGCGGCCACGGGCGCCTGGTCGGGCGAGCGCCTCGTCTTCGGCAGCGAGGCCTTCGACGTGGGCGCGAGCATGGGCAGCGTCGTCTACGACGGCGAGCTCTTCGCCTACGAGGTCAGCTACTACTACGGCTACGAGGGCCGGCCCTACACCGTCGACGGCGCGGCCCGGCTGGCCCCGCTCTGGCCGGGCGACAGCTGGTGTGGGGCGATGTCCCAAGATGCTGATGCGTGCAGTGTTCTCGGGCAGGGCTTGACCGGGGAGCAGCGGGCGCAGGCGGTGGCGGCCTGGCGCCGGGCGGCCCGGGCCGAGCACGCCTCGGTGGCCTCCTTCGCGCGCTTCTCGCTGGATCTGCTGCGTCTCGGGGCCCCGCCAGAGCTGCTCGCCCAGAGCGCCCGGGCGGCGGCGGACGAGGTCGACCACGCCGAGCGGGCCTTCGCCATCGTGGCGGCCCTCGGCGGCGGCCGCTGGGCGCCCGGGCCCCTCGATGTGGCTGCCCCGGGCGACGACACGGTGCTCGACGTCTTCCTGCGCCTCGTGCGCGAGGGCTGTGTGGACGAGACCGTCTCGGCCGTGCTCGCCCGGGAGATGTGCGCTGCCGCCACGGCGCCCCGGGTCGTCGCGACCCTCGAGACCATCGCCGCAGACGAGGCCCGCCACGCCGAGCTGGCCTGGGCGGCGGCCCGGTGGATGCTCGGGGCCCACCCCTGGCTCGCCGGCGCCCTGCACGAGGTGCGGGCCGGGCTGGCCCTCGAGCCGGCGGTGGAGAGTGACGCCCAGAACCCCCCCGAGCTGCGGGCCCTGGGGCTGCTCCATGCCGACCGCCGGGCGGGCATCCGGGCGGCCGTGCTGGCCCGGATCGTGGGGCCGGGCCTCGACGCCCTGGCCCGCTGCGCAGGAGCGGCGGCGGCCTGAGCCTTCAGGGCCAGAGGGCGGCCGGGGCCAGGCGCGGGCGGCGGCCCTGCTGCGCAGCGGCATGGACGAGGCCGACGAGGTGGGCGTTGACCGGGGTGGCCACCCCCACCCGCTGGCCGAGGGCCACGACCTCGCCGTTGATGTCGTCGATCTCGGTGGGGCGGCCCCGGTCGAGGTCGTCGGCCATGCTCGACCGGGCCTGGGGGTCGATGCGGATCATCGGGGCGGCGAGGATCCGGAACACGAGGTCGGGCAGGGGCAGGATGCGCGGGGCCAGGCGGGGACGCATGCGGCCGACCGGCTGGGGGCGGATGCCCGCGGCGTCGAGGGCGGACCAGGCCTCGCCCATGGCGGCGGCGAGCACCCGGCGGTAGCCCCGGTCGGAGAGCTGGTCGCGGAGGGGGCGCCCCGACAGCGCGTTGACGGCGTTGTTGAGGTTGAGCAGCAGCTTGGCCCACTGGACCCTGGGCATGTCGGGGTGGCAGAGGGTGGGAATGCCCGCCCGGACGAAGGCCTGGACGACCGCCGCGGGGGCGCGGTCGCCGAGCACCACCGGCCCGCTCGTGGTCTGGCGCAGGTCGGCCCCGCCGTCGGCACCGGTGGTCCAGACGACGTTGAAGCTGACCATGCCGGGCACCACGTCGGCCGCGGGCAGGGCGGCGGCGATGCGCGCGGGGTTGCGCAGCCCGTTCTGGAGGCTGAGCACGGGGGTGCCCGGGGCGAGGTGGGGGGCGAGGCCGGCAGCGGCGGCGGTCGTGGCCGCGCCCTTGACGGCGAGGAGCACGGCGTCGGCGCCGGCACAGGCCGCGGGGCTGTCGTGCACGGTCGCGGCGGTGGTCTCGGCCCGGTGGCCCGCGAGGGTGGTCGCCCGCAGGGGGGCGGCAGCGAGGGCCGCGGCGCGGGGCCCCGGCCGGGTCACGAGGCGCACCCGGGTGCCCGTGGCCGCCAGCCGGGCGCCCACCCAGGCCCCGATGCAGCCGGCGCCGACGACGGCCACCGTGGGGCCCGTGTCGGCGCTCATGCCGTGCCCGTGCGGATCAGCCGCTCTCGCTCTTCGTCGCTGAGCGGCACGATGCTGAAGCGGGTGATGCCGTAGAGGATGGTGAGCAGGGGGGTGAAGAGGTTCATCAGCGCGAAGGGCCAGTAGGCGGCCGTGGCGACGCCGAGCACCCCGCTCATGTAGGCGCCGCAGGTGTTCCAGGGCACGAGGGGCGAGGTCATGGTGCCCGCGTCCTCGAGGGCCCGGCTCAGGTTCTTGGGGTGGAGGCCCCGCTCGACAAAGGCCGTGCGGTACATGCGGCCGGGAACGATGATCGCGATGTACTGGTCACTCGCGAGGATGTTCAGCCCCACCGAGGACAGGGCCGTGGCGGCGATGAGGCCCCCGGTGCTCCGGGCGCGCCGCAGCACGGTGGCGGCGAGGGTGTCGAGCATGCCGGCCGCCTCCATGACCCCGGCGAAGGCGAGCGCGGACACGATGAGGGCGATGGTCTCGAGCATGCCGCCGAGGCCGCCCCGCGACAGGAGCTTGTCGACCGCCGCGTTGCCCGTCTCGGAGACGTGGCCGCCCATGGCGCTGGACACGAGGGTCGCGAGGCTGGCGTCCTGGACGAAGACGGCGAGCAGGGCGGCGACCAGGGTGCCCGCGA
>CAXQUZ010000357.1:0-6775 GCA_964226865.1 Myxococcota bacterium
TGCCCCCCGAGCAGGCCCGGGGCGAGCGCGACCAGCTCGGCCCCTGGTCGGACGTCTGGTCGCTCGGCGCCACCCTCTACGCCATGCTCTACGGCCGCCCGCCCTACCGGGGCGAGACCCCCAACGACGTGCTCGACCAGGTCCAGGCGGGCCCGCCCCGGGTGCCCAAGCGGGCCCCCATTCCCCCCGACCTCGAGCAGATCCGCGCCCGCTGCATGCAGATGGATCCGGCCGACCGCTACCCCGACGCCGCGGCCCTGGCCCACGAGCTCGGAAGCTGGCTCGAGGGCGCCCTGGCCCGCGAGAAGGCGCTCACCCTGGTCGAGGCCGCCCGGGGCCTGCGCCCGGCGCTCGACGAGGCCCGGGAAGAGGCCGTGCGCGCACGGGAGCGGGCCCGGGCGGCGCTCGTGGGCCTGCGCAACGGCGACTCGCTCCAGGTCAAGGAGAAGGCCTGGGCCCTCGAGGACGCCGCAACCCAGCAGAGCGACGTGGTGGTGGGGCTCTACGAAGAGCTGGCGACCAAGGCCCGCCTCGCCCTCACCCAGGTGCCGGATCTGGCCGAGGCCCGGGCGCTGCTGGCGGCGGTCTACCGCGAGCGGGCCGAAGAGGCCGAGTCCCAGGGCGACCTCCGCTCCGCCCGCGACCACACCGAGCAGCTCCGCGCCTACGACGACGGCCAGCACGCCGACTACCTCCGGGCCGACGGCAAGGTCGAGCTCCACACCCGCCCGGCGGGCGCGATGGTGCGGGTGATGCGCTACGAGCTGCGGGCCCGCCGCCTCCAGCTCGCACCGCTGCGGGATCTGGGGCCGACCCCCCTCGCCGCGATCCGGCTGCCCGTCGGCAGCTACCTCTTCGAGATCCACCACCCGGGCTGCGAGATCGTGCGGCTGCCGGTGCATGTGCGCCGGGGCGAGACCTGGTCCACCGTGCCGCCGGGCGCCAGCGAGCCCGCACCGATCCACCTGCCCGCCAAGCGCCGGCTGCTGCCCTTCGAGCGCTACGTGCCGGCGGGCTGGATCGCCATCGGCGGCGACAGCGGTGCCCCCGGCGCCCTGCCCCGCCAGCGCACCTGGGTCGGCGGCTTCGCCCTGGCCCACCGCCCGGTCAACAACCACGACTACCTGGCCTTCCTCAACGCCCTGGCCCGCGAGCTGGGCCCCCAGGCCGCCGCGGCGCGGGTGCCCCGGCTCACCGACCGCCAGAGCCGCCAGCTGCTGCCCCTCTACCAGCCCCAGGGCGACGGCTCCTGGACCATTCCCGCCCAGTCCCAGGGGCTGCGCCTCGACCCGGCCGGACCGGTCGTCGGGGTCTCGTGGCACGACGCCCAGGCCTACTGCCTCTGGCTGGCCGCCCGCACCCGGGGGCCCTGGCGGCTGCCCGGCGAGCTCGAGTGGGAGAAGGCCGGCCGGGGCGCCGACGACCGCCCCTTCCCCTGGGGCCCCCTCTCCGACCCCGTCTTCCACTGCATGCAGGACTCGGCCCTGCCCTACGCGGGGCCGCCGCCCGCCGAGGCCTTCCCTGTCGACATCAGCCCCTACGGGGTGCACGGGCTCGGCGGCGGCAGCCAGGACTGGTGCGCCGAGACCTGGCGTCCCTCCGGCCCCCCCCGCCGGGGCCGCACCGCCATCGAGCCCCCCTCCCCCACCGCCGGCGACATCGTGCCCCGCCCGCACGCCCCGCGGCGGGCCATCCGCGGCGGGGCCTGGGACCTCGCCGCCGACGCCTGTCGGGTGGCCGCCCGCTCGGCGCTGTCGAGCAGCCGCACGGCCGCAAACGTCGGCTTCCGCGTGGCCCGCAGCATCACCAGCGGCAGCTCGGGCCACTGAGCACAACCGGAGGCCCAGCTGTGCCGCTCTCTCGCCGGCCTGGCCGCGCCACGCGGCCCGCGGGCCTCAGTTGAAGCGGTAGATGGTGCTGCCCGGCTGGGCGAGCAGCAGCTGGCCCGCAGCCTCGCGCTCGACGGCCCGCACCTCGCTCTGGAGGCCCCGGATCTGGCGCCGCAGGGCCGCGTTGTCGGCCTCGACCTGGCGCTGGTGGGTCTCGATGGCGATGAGCTGCTGCTTGAGCTCATGGCGCCGCAGCAGCCCCTCTTCCCCGGCGAGCGCAAACCAGACTGCCCCCACCACCACCGTGGCGGGCAGGACGTTCCAGATGAGTCGACGCAGCAGGGCGGGCTGGAGGGACATCGACGCTCGCTGTCGACCTGCGCAGGCGGCAGGACCGAGCCAGGAGGGGCGGCCGGGGCGTGGCCAGAGCGGGCAGCACGACCGGCTGCCCTGGGCGGGAGCGCAGCGTAACACTTGACGTGGCAAGACTCAACCCAGAGCGGGCCGACCCCGCTGCGATCAGTCCAGCCCGGGCAGCCCGGCGCCGCTGCCGTAGTCGGCGTAGGACTTCTCCTCGACGAGGCTGCTGCCCAGGGCGAGGTTGATGGCCCGCTTGCGGGCCGCGCGGCGGTCGTTGAGGTGGTAGACGCTGCGCGCCAGCCGCACGAATTCGGCGCCGAAGTCCTGGTCGCGCTCGTGGTCCCGCAGGGCGTCCTCGACGTCCCAGAGCTGCTCGTTGACCGTGCGGAGACCCGCCCACTCGTCGAGGCTCTCCATCGGCGGCAGCCCGGCCGCGGCCCAGCCGTCCACGAGCACGGCGAGCTCGCGGCGCACGTTGGCCACCTTCGCGGGATCGGGGATGCGCACCGACTTGATGCGGAGGATGGTGACGCGGTCGACCACGTCGCCGAGGGACATCTCGACCTTCATGGGGGCTCCCTAGCCAGCGGGGGTCTGCTGTATCCGCTCGGTGGCGGCGGCGACGACCGCGGCCACGAGGCCGGCCCAGTCGCCGGGCCGGGGCTGCCGAAAGACCCGCATGGAGGGGTACCAGGGGCACCGCTGGCCCGACTGGCCCCACCGCCAGTCGGCCGGGCGCGAGAGCATCAGCCAGGTCTCGCAGCCCAGGCTGCCGGCGAGGTGGGCCGTGGCGGTGTCGGTGGTGAGCACGAGGTCGGCGAGCTGCATGACGGCCATGGTGTCGACGAAGGCGTCGGGGCCCGTGTCGAGGGAGGGGCCGAGATCGACCAGCCCCCCCGGCACCCCCGGCCGGGCGAGGGCCTCACGGCCGTATTGCTTCTGGACCGACCACAGCCGCAGGCCCGGCACCGTGGCCAGCGGCGCGAGGGCGGAGAGGGGCGCCGAGCGGAGGTGGTCGAGGGGGTAGGCCGGGTTGCCGGACCAGGCGAGGGCCACCCGGAGCCCGGAGCGGTCGGCGCCCAGGCGGGCCTGCCAGGCGGCGCGCCGTGCCGGGGGCACGGTCCACAGGGGCAGCCCCTCCGCGAGGCGGCTGCCGTCTTCGCCGAGCACGGCCGGCAGGCTCATCAGGGCGACCACACCGGCACAGCCCGGCGGCAGCGAGCCGGCGAGGGCCGCCCGCCGATCGCAGACCGCGTCCACCCCGGGCAGCTGGCGGAAGAGCGCCTGGAGCCGGGGGTGGACGGCCACGTGCACCTCAGGCGCCCGGCCCGCGAGGCGGGGCAGGAAGCGGGCCCACTGGAGGGCGTCCCCGAAGCCTTGCTCGGCGATGACCAGCAGGGGCCCGTCCAGGGGCGCCCCCGTCCACCGGGGCCCCGGCAGCGGCGCCACCCCCGGCCGGTCCAGGCGCGCCTCGTGGGCCGGGAAGCCCCGGGCGAAGTCGCCGGCCCCGAGCAGGGCCATGGCCCGGTTGGTCTCGAGGCGCGGGTCCCCGGGCGCGAGCGACCGGGCCCGGTCGAGGGCGGCCAGGGCGCCGGCCGTGTCGCCCGCGGCCGTGAGCACGGTCGCGAGGTTGGCGTGGTGGCCCACCACGGCGGGGGCCAGCTCGGTCGCCCGCCGGTGGGCCGCCGCCGCCGCAGGCAGCTCCGCCAGGGCCCAGCAGGCCCCGCCGAGGGCGCCGACCAGCACGTCATGCTCACCGACCACGGCCAGGGCCGGCTGGGCCTGGCGCCGGGCGCCGGCGTGGTCGCCCCGGGCCCGGTGGGACTGGATGCGGGCGGCCCAGGCGTCGACGCTGCGGGGGGCCCGGGCGAGGGCCTGGGTGGCGGCCGCAGCGGCACCCTCTGGCTGGCCCGCATCGAGAAAGGCCACGGCCAGGGCGGTCCAGGCCCCTGCCCGGTCGGGCTGGGCCTCGACGGCGGCGAGGGCGAGGGCGAGGGCGGGTGGGGTCATGGGCGGCCTCGGCAGCCGGTGCTCGGCGGAGGGGGGCCGCCAGCATACAGCCCTGCCCCCGCCCGACTCCGGAGACCCCGTGCCCCAGGCCATGCTCGCCGCCGTCTTCGCCCTGGGCTGTGCCACCGCCGATCCGGGACCGGCCGGCGCGCCCCCCGCCCCGGCGACCGACCGGGCGCCCGCCACCGTGCGCAGCGCCCTCCCCCTGCCGGCCGGCGCCACCCGCCTGCCCACCGACGCCTTCGGCGACTGGCTGGGCGACCGCCCCCTCGCGGACCCCGCCACCCCCGTGCGCACCCACGACGGCCACCCGGTCGCCGCCCCCCACGCACCCCCCACGGCCCGTGTGCTCGTCCTGCCGCTGGTGGCCGGCGACCTCCAGCAGTGTGCCGACGCGGCCTACCGGCTGCGCGCCGACTTCCTGCGGGCCCAGGGCGCGTCCGACATCCCCTTCCACGCCACCAACGGCCAGGCGCTGCCCTGGGGTCGCTGGTCCCGCGGCGAGCGCGCCCGCCTGCGCGGCGACCGGCTCGTGTGGGAGCCCGGGCCGGCCGGCACAGACGACGCCCAGTGGGAGGCCTGGCTGCGCACCCTCTTCACCTACGCGGGCACCCGCTCCCTGGCGGCCCACGACACGGTGCCCGTGGCCGACGGCGTGCCCCGGGCCGGTGACGTGGTGGTGGCGCCGGGCTCCCCGGGCCATGCCGTGCTGCTCCTCGACGTGGCCCGCGACGCCGAGGGCCAGCTGCTCGTGATCTTCGGCGAGGGCTTCATGCCGGCCCAGGACTTCCACGTCCACCACGGCCCGATCGACGGCTGGTGGCCCTGGAGCCCCACCGCCGGCCTCTCGCTCGACTGGTGGACCCTGCCCGCCTCGGGCCTGCGGCGCTGGCGCTGAGCCGGCGGCCGGGGCGCCCCCGCTCAGTCCTCGTCGCCGCCGCCGCCCGCCACGTTGGCCTCGGTCGCGATGGCCAGGCGGTTCAGCCCGAAGCCCCGGGCGAGGTCCATCACGGCGACGTCCCGGCCGGGATCGACCTGCTTGTCGGCCTTGATGACGATCATCGTGTTCTTGTCCTTCTTGGCCACGTCCTGCAGCCGGCTGCGCAGCTCGGCGAGGGAGGCGGGCTCCTGGTCGAGGTGGACCGTGCCGTCCGCCCGCACCCAGACCTTCACGTCGTCGCGCTCGCGGATGATGGTGTCGGCCGACGACTCGGGCAGCTCGACCTCGATGCCGGGCGAGGTGATGAAGGTCGTCGAGACCATGAAGAAGATGACGAGCTGGAAGATGATGTCGATGAGGGGCGTGACGTCCACCACCGTGGCCGGGCGCCGTCCGGTGGAGAAGTTCACGCGCCGCTCCCGCTGGCCTCGGGGGCGGCCACGAGGTCGAGCACGTGGAGCGAGACCTCCTCGAGCTCGAGGATGAGCCCGTCGACCAGCCCCAGCACCCACCGGTGGGCCACGACGGTCGGGATGCCGACGCTGAGGCCCGCGAGGGTCGTGATGAGGGCCTGGGAGATGCCGCCGGCGAGGCTGCCGACCATGCCCATGCCCTGGTCCTGGATGACCTCGAAGGTCTGGATCATGCCCCAGACCGTGCCGAGCAGCCCGAGCAGCGGCGCGATGGCGGCCATGGTGCCGAGCACGTCGGCCCCCTGCTCCAGCTCGGCGGCCTCGCGGCGCCCGAGCTCTTCGAGCCGCTCCTTGATGGCCCCGCGCGCCCGGCCCCGGGCCTCGATCGCCACGGCCACCACCCGGGCGGCGGCGACCCCCTCGGTCTTGCGGCAGAGGGTGAGGGCATCGGCAAAGCGCTCCTGCTTGATCAGCTCTTCGAGCTCGACCACGAAGGCCCGCGGCGCCACCCGGGCCCGCCGGAGCACGGCGATGCGCCACAGGAAGACCGTGAGCGCCACGAGGCTCACGAGCCCGATGGGGACCATCACCGGTCCGCCGGACTGCAGGAAGCCGACCAACTCGCTCACGGATGCCTCCACAGAGGGTGCAGGGGGGTGCCGGGAGCGGGTATCCCGTTGGGCGGCCGCCGGGCTGGCACCGGTGGTCGCCCGGGGGACGCTGGCCCGGGAGGGGGAGTGATGCGCGCCAACCCGCGAGCCCGCGCGGGCCTGCCCCGGGGGCCCCGCCGCTGGTTGGGGGCGGGCCGCTGTGGGCGGGGGATCGCCCTTGCTGTCGTCGCCACCGTCCTCTCTGTCGGCTGCCGCGCGGGTGCCGCCCTCTCGGGCCTCCAGACCCAGCTGCGGGTGGCCTTGTCGCGCCAGGCCCCGGCCCGCAGCGCGACCGACCCCCGCCTCGATGCCCACCAGCGCGCCATGCTCGCCCTCGTGCCGGCCATCCAGGCCTTCGGCGTGGCCCAGGGCCTCGCCCCCACCCGGGACCACCAGCGCCTGAGCTGGGGGCTGCCCTGGCCGCCCCCGTTACATTTAGGGCATAACAACATTCCTAAGTATAGACCAGATTTTAGTACAGAAAAAGAACACAGGCGAACTATCGTTGGCAACATTAAAGGTTGTGTAAGAAAGCGTGATTTGCTCTGGGTTATGGGTGATAGTGTATTCACT
>CAXQUZ010000358.1:0-12275 GCA_964226865.1 Myxococcota bacterium
ACGGGAATTGATGCTGTCGAGTGGGCGAAAAAAATGGTGGATTATGGAGCAGGAGAAATTTTGCTCACCAGTATGGATCGTGATGGAACTAAAATAGGTTTTGATCTGGAGCTTACGCGTGCGATAAGTGACGCAGTCAGCGTACCAGTGAAGGGGCTGCTGGCCGTGCTCATCATCTTCGGCTTCATCGGCGCGGTGGCCTTCCAGCAGCTCGAGGAGCGGCGGCGCCGGCGGGTGCGCGACCTGCTCGACGACCCCGACTTCGCGCCCGATCCGCGGCCCCGGGCGCCGGCGCTGCGCTTCCCCGAGGCCGTGCGCGCGGTGGATCCGCTGTTCAGCGGGGCCCTGTTCCAGGAGTACGCCGAGCTGACCTATGCCCGGGTGTGGGACCTGCTCTCCCAGGGCGACCGGGACGCGGCGCCCGCCCGGCTCGCGACCCTCGCCAGCGCCGCGGCCCTGCGCGAGCTGCGGGGGGCCCAGCCCAGCGGCGGCCCCGTCGTGCTGCTGACCATCGGCGCGACCACCGTGCGGGCGGTGGATGTTCCCGACCGGAACCGGCTCATCGTGACCTTCTTCGCCAACCTCCAGGCCGAGGGCGGGCCCCTGCTGGACCGGGAGGAGGAGTGGACCTTCAGCCGGCCGGCGGGCGCCGAGAGCGCGGCCCCCGAGCGGCTGCGGGCCCATGCCTGTGTGGCCTGCGGCAGCGCCGAGGCCCCGACCCCCACGGGCACCTGCCAGGCCTGCGGGGCGGCCCGCACGGACGGCGGCGCCCAGTGGCGGGTGACGGGGGTGCGGGTGCGCAACAGCAGCATCGTGCCGGCGCCCGACTTCGCGCTCGGGGGCGGCGACGAGCCGGGGCTGGAGCGCCCCACCGTGGTCCACCCGGCGCTGGCGGCCCGCCGCAAGGCCTTCCTGGCCCGGAACCCCTCGCTGTCGCTCGATGCCGAGCTGGCCCGCCTCGGCGGCATCTTCGTCCAGCTCCAAGAGGCCTGGAGCGGGGGGCGCTGGCACCGGGCCCGGCCCTTCCTCTCGGATGCCCTGTTCACGGCCAACCAGGCCTGGCTCGCCCGCCTCGCCGACCAGGGCTTCCAGAACCGGACGGAGGCGGTCACCGTCGAGCGGCTGGAGCTGGTCGACGTCGAGACCGACGCCTGGGTCGAGACCCTCACCGTGCGCATCTTCGCCCGCTGCCTCGACTGGACCGAGCGCCGGGCGGACGGCCGGGTGGTGGGGGGCAGCAAGAGCGAGCCCCGCCGCTTCTCGGAGTACTGGACCTTCATGCGGGCCGTGGGCGCCCGGCGCCACGACGCCGATCCGCTCCACTGCCCGAGCTGTGGGGCGCCGCTCACGGCCCTGGGCGAGACGGGGATCTGCGGCCACTGCCACAGCAAGGTCAGCCAGGGGGGCTTCGACTGGGTGGCCACCCGCATCGCCCAGGACGAGGACGCCGGCCGCTGAGCCCGCGGCACCGGGGCGACCGGTGCGGGCAGAGAGTGGCCTGGTGGTGGGGGATGTCGCGGGTGGGGGCCCGGTGCCTGGCCGGTCCTGGCGGCCGCACGAGAACATGTTCTCGCAAATTTGCGGAAACGAGAACATGTTCTCGTCTCATGTGGAAGACTGGGTCTGCCGTTCGAGTGGGCACGGCACACCGGCGCTCTCGCGGGCGCGGCCCCGTCGCCCGGCCCGCTGCGCTCGGGACCCTCGCCCCCATCGACCCTGCGGAGACCGCATGTCGCCACGACCACAGCCCGCCGGACGGGCCGGGCTCGACCCCTTCCCCTCCGGCTGGTACGCCCTGGGCCCCAGCGACGGCCTCGCCGCCGGCGACATGCGCACGGTGCGCTTCTTCGGGGAGGAGTGGGTGCTCTGGCGCAGCGAGACGGGCGCGGTCCAGCTCTCGTCGGCCTGGTGCCCCCACCTCGGCGCCCACCTCGGCCGGGGCGGCCGCGTCGAGGGCGAGACCCTGCGCTGCCCCTTCCACGGCTTCAGCTTCGACGGCGCGGGCCGCTGCCGGCGGGCCTACGGCGAGGGCCCCATCAAGCGCGGCCTGCGCACCCTGCCCGTGATGGACCGCAACGGCTGGATCCTCGCCTGGGGCGACCGCACGGGGGCCGACCCCTGGTTCGTGCCGCCGGCCATCGAGACCACCGGCTGGACCCCCCTCCGCCACTACGACTGGGCCCTCGACTCCCACCCCCAGGAGACCACCGAGAACAGCGTCGACGTGGGCCACTTCACCGAGGTCCACGGCTATCGCTCGGTGGGCACCCTCTCGCCGATGGTGGCCGACGGGGCCTACCTCACGGCCACCTACACCATGCTGCGCGACAACCCCTTCCTGCCGGGGCTGCCCCCCATCCGCAGCCGCTTCCAGGTCCATGTCTGGGGCCTCGGCTACTCCCTCGTCGAGATCTCGGTCGACGGGCTGGGCCTCCACTCGCGGCTCTTCGTGCTGCCCCAGCCCACCGACGGCACGGGCATCGTGCTGCGCATCGCCACGGCCACCCGCCACCTCTCGGCGGGGCTGCCCGGCCGGCTCCAGCGGCTGCCCACGGGCTTCCTCACGACCCTGCTCAACCGCACGGTCGGGGCCGCCGCCGCCGCCGACGTGGCCGACGACTTCGAGATCTGGAACCACAAGGCCTACCTCTCGCCCCCGGCCCTGGCCCGGGGCGACGGGCCCATCGGTCCCTACCGCCGCTACTGCCGCCAGTTCTACCCCGCCGCGGACGCCGTCCCGGTGGCGCCCGCCCCTGCTGCCCGGAGTGCCGGATGAGCCCCTCGCCCCCCCTCGCCAGCTGGTACTGCGCGGCCACGGCCCACGAGCTGGCCCGCCAGCCGCGCCTCGCCCGCCCCTTCTGCCACCGGCGCCTCGTGCTCGACCAGCGCACGGGCACCCTGCGGGCCTGGCTCGACGAGATCGAGGTGCCCGTCGTCGTGATGGACGAGGCCGTGATGGTCTGGTTCCACCCCGACGAGACCGATCCGGCCTTCTCCCTGCCCAACCTCTCCCAGCCGGGCTGGTCGTCGAGCCGCTTCGACACGCTCGAGCTCGAGACCCGCCCCGAGCTGGTGATGCGGGATCTGGCCGACTACGGCCACTTCTCGGCCATCCACGAGTACGGCGGCATCGACATCGAGCAGGGCTTCTCCTCCGAAGACCACCGCTGCCACCTCGCCGTGCGCTTCCTGCGCGAGGTGGTGCCCGGCATGGCCCAGACCTCCCTGCCCAGCCGCTTCGAGAGCACCTGCTGGGGCGTGGGCTACCAGATCACCCAGGTCGACGCCCCCGGGGGCATCCACTCGCGCCACCGGGTGATGCCGACCCCCACCACCCCGGGCCGCTGCCGGGTGACCCTCGGGGTCGAGGTGCGCCTCGACTCGCGGGCCGGGCGCATCCCGGGCCCCCGGCGGCTGCTGCGGCGCTTCGTGCGCGACGCCTTCGTCAAGGACGTGCGCATGGACGCCCGGCTCTGGGAGTCGGTCAAGGGCGAGCAGGCCGACCGCCGCAACGAGACCTTGTCGGCCTACTGGGACTGGGCGGGGCGCTTCGCGGCCTGAGCGGCGGCGCCGGGACTCGCCCGGCCCGCGGCCTCAGTGGCTCTCGAGGTAGGCGATGAGGTCGTTCTTCTCGTCCCAGCTCAGCGTGTCGCAGCCATAGGTGTGGCCGCCGTTGCCCATGGCGTCGAGGGGCGCCTCGGGCCGCGCGCCGTCCCGGCACAGCAGCTCGTCGAGGCTCGCGACCGCGCCGTTGTGGAGGAAGCGCTCCATGGTCCACAGGCCCACGAGGCGCGGGGCCTTCAGGGCGTTGGTCACGGTGTCTTCGCCCATGTCGACCCCGGTCAGGGGGGTGCCGTCGGCCTCGGGATCCATCCAGTACCGCATGGCGTCGTCGGTGCCGAGCTCGGCGAAGCTGTAGAGGGTGAGGCCGCTGCCGCGGGGCCCGGCGTGGCAGTCGATGCACCCCGCCGAGAAGAAGAGGTCGGCCCCGCGCTCTGCGGCGGCGGGATCCGGGACGGGGGCGGCGGGGGCGTCGAGGCTCTCGAGGTAGGCGACGAGCGGGGCCACCTCGTCGGGCCCCCAGGCCGCGGCGTCTCCGCCCCCGAGCGCGGCGAAGGCGCGGGCGAAGTTCGACAGCGACCGGGTGTTGCCGGTGCAGCCGAGCATCGCGTGGTCCATGCCGGCGGCGGCCTCCTCGGCCGGGGTGGGGATGCCCCAGAGCGCCTGGATCTTCGACACGGTGTGGACCCCGTCGTCGATGGGCAGGGGCTCGATGAAGAAGTCCATCGTGCCGGGCAGCCACTGGGCGTAGTGGCGCTGGTTCTCGGTGCTGAACTGGGGGATCTCCTGGTCGAGCATGGTGAGCATCCAGCCCACGAGCTGGGCCTGGGCGCCCCAGTCGGCCCAGTAGGCGTCGAGCAGGGGCTGGATGGCCGCCTCGGCCAGGGGGTCGACGGGCGCGACGAGGCCGCCGGTGGCCGCGAGCGGGAACACGCCCATGGCGAGGTTGTGGACGCCGTATTCGTAGCGGTGGTTCGGGGCGCCGACGGCATAGCGGCCGTCGGGAAGCTGTGAGAAGTGGCAGCTCGCGCAGGTGAACACCACGCTCTGCTCGTCGTCCGACAGCGCCATGCCCAGGGGGTAGCCCTCGGGGGAGTCGGGATCGGGCACCAGGCCGTAGGCGGAGAAGGCCGGGCCGAAGACCTCGTCCTCGAAGCTGCGCAGCAGCAGGTCGACCAGGCCGCGGGGCACGCCGGCCGTGCCGAAGCTCTCATAGAAGAACATCTCCTTGCCGCAGAGCAGCTCCTTGCGGCGGTCGCTGGGGTCGGCGGCGGAGGCCGCGCAGGCGCCCCGGAGGTGGCCCCCCTCCAGCACGGCGAGGAGGTCGGCGTCGGCGTTCACGAGGCCCTCGCTGGTGTCGGCGCGGGGGGCGAAGGGGTCGGGGCGCGCCGCGTCTTCGCCGGTCTCTCCGTCGGGGTGGGTCTCGGGGCCGTCGGTCTCGGGGGGCGCGCCGGTGTCGTCCGGGCCGCCCTCGTCGGGGAGGGCGCCGGTGTCGCCCGGGTCGGGGGCCCCCGTGTCGGCGCCCGCAGCGGGGCCGGGCTTGGGGCGGGCCCGGTCGAGGGGGGCGGCGGCGCACGCCGAGAGTCCGAGCACTGCCCACAGTCGAAGCGTCCGTTCCATCGACCCTGTCCTCCGGTTCGCATTCTACTCGCGAGTAGATTCTACTCTCGGGTAGATAATGTTGGCCCCCGCGCTTGTCCAGATCTCTCGGGAGACGACCATGGGACGCCCCCGCGCCGACGCCCACCGTGTGCCCACCCCGGAGCGCATCCTCGCGGCCGCCGAGTCCGCCTTCGGCGCCCACCCCTTCGCTGCCGCCAGCCTCGCCGACATCGCCGCCGCCGCGAAGGTCCGCCGGCCGAGCCTGCTCTACCACTTCGCCACGAAGGATCTGCTCTACGCCGCGGTGGTCGACCGCCTCTTCGCCGACCTCGGCGCCTGCATGGCGGCCGCCGCCGCAGAGGGGGGCTCCGCGGCCGAGACCGTCGACGGGCTCTTTGTGGCCTGGATGGGCTTCCTCGACGCCCGGCCGGCCTTCGCGCCCTTGCTGCTGCGGGGCATCATCGACGGCCAGGGACCGGTCCGCGCCCGGCTCGAAGACCAGCTCCTGCCCTTCCTGGACCGGCTCGAGGCGGTCATCCGGGCGGCCGATGCCCTGCCCGGTCGCATCTCGGTGCGGGCGGCGCTGCTGCAGATCGGCACCGACGCGCTGCTGCGGGCGGCGAGCGGTCCGCTGGCCGGGCCGCTCTGGGGGGAGGTGGACGGGCTGCGCACGGTGCGCCAGCTCTTCGCGCTGCCGGTGCCCGAGACGGCCGCGGGGGACGGGACCGGCGCGGCGGGCTGAGCCCGGGCC
Organism: Myxococcota bacterium; assembly: GCA_964226865.1. GTDB lineage: Bacteria > Myxococcota_A > UBA796 > UBA796 > UBA2385 > CAXQUZ01. The sequence goes on from CAXQUZ010000358.1 coordinate 5,915, forward strand.
CTCAGCCCGCCGGCGCCTCGGCCGCCCGCTTTAGGGCCGCGGCGTGGGTGTGGAAGCCGGCCTCGATGCCGCCATAGGGCAGCAGCCGCCAGAGCCGGCCGGCGAAGCCCTCGAAGCTGTGCCAGCGACAGCTCGCGGGGCCCGTGGGCACGACGTACTGGTGGCGCTCGGCGCGCACGAGGCCCAGGCGTCCCATGCGGCCGCTGAGGACGTAGACCAGGGCGCCGGGCGCGTCGCCGGCGGGGGCCTCGCAGCGCAGCACCCGCTCGGGCGAGGTGGTCCGGAAGCGGCCCATGTCGACGTGGAGCAGCAGCTCGGCCCCGGGCGCGAGGCCGTCGGGGGCGTCGATGCGGGGGATGAAGGGGTTCCACTCGCCGTAGCGCGCGGGGGTGCTGACGAGCGACCAGACCCGGTCGGCGGGGGCGGCGATGGCCAGCTCGTGGGCGACGACCCGCCGGGCCCAGGGCAGGGCCGTGGCGGGGGTGGGCAGGGGGGCTGGCATGGGCGCCTCGCGTGGCTGGGAGTGGTCTACTGGTCGTCGTTCTCGCTGTTGTCGTCCCCGTCCTCGGCGGCGTCCCCGTCGGCATCCTCGCCCCCGTCGGCATCCTCGTCCTCGTCCTCGTACTCCTGGGCCTCGAGCTGCATGATGAGCTCGTCCTGGTACTCCTGGAAGCGGGCGAAGACGGCGGGGTCTTCGGGGGCCCGGGCCAGGGCCTCCTTCATGACCAGGGTGGCCTTGAGGTAGTCGTCCCGGCGGGTGTAGGCCTCGGCGAGGTCCATCATGCCGGGCACGTCCTTGATGAACTGCAGGGGGACGGCGTTGCGCGCGTCGCTGCCGTCGAGCAGCTTCACGAAGTTCTCGTCGGCCGTCTCCTCGTGGAGGTGGCGGGGCGCCGAGTACTCGATGCGCATGTTGTCGTCGGTGTTCAGGGGGGCGTCGCCGGCGAACTGGAGGATCTTGTCCTGGTCGACGAGGTAGCGGGTGAGCACGTCCTCGGGGCTCTCGACGTCGATCATCTTGAAGTCGTCGCGCACGGCCTGGTCGCGGTTCATCATCGCGCCGATGCGGTCCGCGCTCAGGTCGAGGGGGCTGTCGCTGCCGATGAGCACGAGGTCGGCGTCTTCGATGGTGCTGAACAGGTGGACGTAGCGGTAGGTGCTCGTGAAGGTGCGCAGCAGCGAGCGCAGGTCTTCGTGGTCCATGCCGTACATCTGGACCCACTGGGCCCAGACGCCGCCCGGGGCGAGCTTCGACTTGCCCAGCGCGAAGAACTCGTGGGTGAACAGGTTGCTCACCCCCGTGAGCCAGGGGTTGCTGGGCTCGGAGATGATGAGCTCGTAGCGGCCGTCGGGCTGGAGGAAGAGGTGGTTGCGGCCGTCGTTGGCGATGAGCTCGACCCGGGGATCTTCGAGGGGCCGGTGGTTGTGTTCGTCGAAGAAGTGGGAGGCCTCGACGATGGCGGGCTCGAGCTCGATGATCTCGAAGTGGCCGGCGTCGGAGTGGAGCACGGCCGAGCCCGCCGTGATGCCGCTGGCGAGGCCGATGACGAGGACGTCTTCGGGCTCGGGGGCGAAGACGAAGGGCAGGTGGGCGACCATGACCTGGGTGGGCATGTCGATCTGGGTCGAGGCGTCGACCTTGCCGTTGTTGGCGAGCCACATGTTCGACGAGTCGACCGAGCGGGCCACGGTGACGACGCTCGAGAGCCCCTCGGCGTAGTAGACCAGCTCGTAGGGGTCGAGGGCGAAGGCGTCGACGCCGGCGCGGTTGAGGTCTTCCTCTTCCATGTGGCTGGCGTACTTGTACATGCCGGCGGTCATCAGCAGCGGGTTCCAGGGCGGCCGGGCCCACTGGATGAGGCCGATGGCCCAGGCGGCGGCGACGAGCCAGCCGACCGAGGCGGCGCCCCGGGCCTTGTCGCGGCCCGCCTGGCCGGCGGCCCACATCGCGATGCCGCCCGCCACGAGGTTGAGGCTCACGGCCAGCAGCACGGTGCTGGTGACGAAGAGGGTGGGCAGGAGCAGCAGCCCGCCGAGGCTGGCGCCGAGGATGCTGCCGACCGTGTTCCAGCCGTAGATGCGGCCCACGGGCTTGCCGAGGCCCTCGCCCACGGTCGCGGCGCGCACCAGCACGGGGAAGCTGGCGCCCATGAACAGCGCCGGGGGCACCATGATGAGCATCGAGAGGCCGAGCTTGCCCACCCAGAGCCAGTGGCCCGGGTAGTCCTTGACCACGGCGTACATCTCGATGAACCAGTAGGGCAGCTCGCCGTACTGCCACATGACGGCGTAGGCGAGCAGCCCCACACAGAGCTGGAGCACGGCGAAGGCCGCGAGGGTGCTGCGCGCGCCGCCCTTGGCCCAGGCGGCGTCGGCGATGCGGCCGCCCACCCAGCCGCCGCTGCCGATGCCGAGCAGGAAGCTGAGCAGCATGATGGAGAAGGCGTAGGCCGAGCCGCCGAGGGTGAGCACCATGACCCGGAACCAGCTCACCTCGTAGATGAGGGCGGTCATGCCGGCCAGGGCGGCGAGGGGGCCGAGCAGCCGCATCCAGGCCGGGTTCGCCGCCGGGGCCAGGGGCGCGGTGGGGGCCGCGGGGGCCGCGGCGGTCGCGACGAGGCCGCCGCTCCAGCGGTCGAGGCCGAAGGCCATGGCGCAGAGCAGCACGTTGCCCGAGGCGGTGATCCAGGTGGTGGCGTTGAGGCCGTGGCCCGGCAGCAGCACGAAGCCCGCGAGCCCCACCCCGCAGACGGCGCCGATGGTGTTGGCGCTGTAGAGGCGGCCCACCTGGCGGCCGGCGTCGGCCCCGCCCGCAGCCGAGGCGGCCTGGGCGAAGCGGGCGAGGATGGGCAGGGTGGCGCCCATGCAGATGGTGGGCGGCAGCAGGAACAGCCCCAGCAACAGGAACTGGACCACGGCGAAGGCCGTCGGCGACAGCGAGAACATCGCGTAGATGCTCGTGTAGACCGGCACCAGCGCGGCGATGAGGAAGGGGAAGATCACGGCATAGACGCCGATGGCCCCCTCGAGCAGCGCGTAGGCCAGCAGGGGCCGGGCGATGGTGTCGGCCCGCTTGCTGGCGAGGAAGCCGCCGCCGGCCAGGCCCGCCATGAAGGCCGTCAGCACGGTGATCACACCGAGCTGGGAGGTGCCCACGACGAGGTGGAGCTGGCGCTCCCAGAGCGTCTCGTAGACGAGGGAGGTGGCCCCGCTGAAGATGAAGAGGGGCACCAGCAGCACCAGCGCCTGCTGCTGGCGGCGGCGGTGCTGGAGGGCGGCGATCTCGGGATCGCCCGCGGGGGCGGAGGACGCGGAAGGGTCGGAGGCCATGGCCGTCACCGTCTCGGGGCTGGCGGGAGCCGCCGGGTATCCCGTGGGGACGGGGGCGGCGCGCCTCTTCTCGGCCGGCAGGAGACGGGGGGCGGGAGGGCCCCTGGCTGTGGCGGCGCCAGCGGGGGGCTTCTGGGACACGGCCCCGCGGGGCGGGGGGCGCCCGGAGGGCCGGACTGTGACGTGCCAGTCGGCGCTCCGGGGCACCGCAGCCGGGCGGCTCAGGCCGGGGGGAGCAGGTCGGCGAGGGGCGTGGCCGGCTGGCCGGTCAGGGCCGCGAAGTCGCCGGAGACCGTGCCCAGCAGCCCGGTGGCGGCGGCGCTGTCGAAGTTGGCCAGCAGCCCGGCGACCGGTGCCGGCAGCCCGGCCTCGACGAGGCCCTGCTCGAGGGCCGCGGCGGGCACGGAGACATGCACGACCGGGGTGGCGCTGCGGGCGCTGGCCAGGGCGGCGAGGGCGTCGCCGGTGAGGGCCTCGGGGCCCGTGATGTCGAGGGTGCGGGCCCCGGTGTGGCCGTCGGTGAGGGCCGCCGCTGCCGCCCGGGCGCAGTCCGCGCGCGAGACCCAGGCGATGGCGCCCTCGCCCCGGGCGGTGATGAGCTGGCCCGAGGCGGCGGCCTGGTCGAGGGCGCCCACGGCGAGCTCAGCGTAGAGGTTGTTGCGCAGAATGGTGTAGCTGTCGAAGTTCTCGCGAATGGCGGCCTCGGTGCCGAGGTGCTCCGGACCGATGAGCAGCAGGGGGCTCTCGGCGGCGACCACCGAGGTGTAGACGAGGTGCTGCACGCCGGCGGCGGCGGCGGCGGCCACGGCGGCGCGCTGGGCGTCGAGGCGGGCGCCGACGGCGTCGGTGCTGATGAAGAGGGCGCGCGAGACGCCGGCGAGGGCCGCGGTCACGGTCTCGGGGCGGCTGAAGTCGATGGTGCGCAGGGTGGCCCCGGCCTCGGCGAGCTCGGCCAGCGCCTCGGGGCGGCGGCTGCCGGCGATGACCGGCACCCCCTGGGCGAGGAGGAGGGCGACGACCTGGCGGCCGAGCTGGCCCGAGGCACCGGAGACGAAGACAGGAGCGGTCGAGGAGGCAGACATGGGGGACACCTTGCGGTTCGGGGGACGGGGCGCGCCGGTGCGGCAGCCCCAGGGCACAGCACCGGTCTATGTCTGTCCACTGGGGGACGAATGGGGCAAGATGGCGCTTGAGAATCCCACTCATGGAACAATGTGCCGCCCGGTCCCGGGCTCCCGGTCCCGGGGGCCCTCGAGACGGGGCGCCCGGAGGCCCCCGTGGCCGATGCTGCCCCGTCCCTCGCGCTGCCCCCCGCCAGCCTCGACGACCTCCGCCTCTTCGCCGCGGTGGCCCACCACGCCAGCTTCACGGCCGCCGCCCGCGCCGCTGGCGTGCCCCGGTCGACCCTGAGCCGGGTGGTGGCCCGCCTCGAGGCGGCGACGGGCACCCAGCTGCTCCACCGCACGACCCGGCGGGTGGCCCTGAGCGCCGACGGCGCCGCCCTGCTGGCCGAGGTGGGGCCCGCCCTCGACCGCCTCGGCACGGCCCTGCGCGACCTGGGCGCCCGGGCCGAGGCCCCCCGGGGGCGGCTCCGGGTCACCACCTCGACCGACCTCGCCCTCAGCCTGCTCGCGCCGGTGGTGGCCCGGCTGGTCCAGCGCTGGCCCGCGCTGGAGATCGAGACCGTGCTGACGCTGCGGGCGGTCGACCTCGTCGGCGAGCAGGTCGACGCGGCCCTGCGGGTCTACCGCCACGGGCCCCCGGCCGAGGCCCTCCAGGGCCGGCGGGTGGGCACCCTGGCCTTCGGCTGGTTCGCCTCCCCGGCCTACCTCGCCCGCCGGGGCCGCCCCGCCGACGCCGCCGCCCTCGCGGCCCACGATCGCATCGGGGTGGCGGGCACCATCGACCGCCCCCGGGTGGCCGTCGACGACTCCATCGCCGGGCTGGCCATGGTCGAGGCCGGCGCGGGCATCGGCATGCTGCCTTGTGGCCTCTGCGCCGGCGCCTTGGCCCGGGGGGCGGTCGAGCGGGTGCTGCCGGCCCTCACCGAGATGCGGGGCCAGCTCTGGCTTGTGTGGCCCCCAGGCCCGCCCTCCCGGCGGGTGGCCGTGCTCCGGGACGCCCTGCTGGAGGTCATCGCAGAGCACGGGGGCGAGGTCTGAGCGGCGGCCGGCGCCCCGGGCGGCCGGTGGGCTAAGGTGGAGGCGGCGAACCACCGGGGCCCCGGGCCCCCCCCACCCCAGGAGCGGGCATGCGGGCCCACGTCACCCTCCAGACCCCCGACGGCGGCCGCCACCACCTCGGCCACGGCGACCTCATCGGCCGGCTGTGGACGGCGGCCCTCTGCATCGACGACGGGCGCATCAGCGAGGCCCACGCCATGGTCAGCCTCCGGGGCGACGAGCTCCAGCTGCTCGGGCTGCGGGGCCGCTTCGCCCTCGACGACACCCCCGTCTCCCAGCTCACCCTCGCCCCCGGCCAGCGCATCCGCCTCGCCCGCGACTATGCCGTCGAGGTGGTCGATGTTGTCCTTCCTGACAGTGTTCTCGCCATCCAGGCCCCCCGGCTGGCCCGGCGGGTGCTCTCGGGGGTCTGCGCCCTGGTGACGGCCCCCGTGCCGGCCCTGGTGCCCGGCCACCCGCCCCATGCCGCCGCCTCCTTCTGGTCCCAGGGGGCCGAGTGGTCGGTCAAGGTGGGGGACGGGGCGCCCCGGCGGCTGCGGGCCGGCGACACGGTCGAGGTGGACGGGCTGGCGGTGGCGGTGGTGGCGGTCTCGCTGTCGTCGGCCGGTCGCTCGGCCACCCGCGGCGCCCAGGGCATGAGCCTGCCCCTGCGCATCGTGGCCCAGTACGACAGCGTCCACATCTTCCGCGCCGGCGAGCCCACCCTGGCCATCGGCGGGCTGCCCGGGCGCATCCTCAGCGAGCTGGTCGCCTTCTCGGGGCCGACCAGCTGGGAGGTGTGGCCGGCGAGGTCTGGAAGGACGAGGCCGGCGACGCCCACCAGCGGCGGCGCAAGTGGGACGTGAACC
>CAXQUZ010000359.1:0-62999 GCA_964226865.1 Myxococcota bacterium
TGCCACCATTGGCTTCAATCCGCTCGACCAGAATATCGGATTTTTGCGGGACGCAATTTGCGTAAAGCACCGAGCCTAGAGTTGTTCTGACTCCCGCGACGTCGGTCAGGTCCTTGATCGCGATCGGGATTCCAGATAAAACTGAATCTTTACGATCACCCTGCCGGGCTGCCGCCCGGGCACACCCCGCCCGGAGCCCGGGGCCTTCCCGCTGCCCGCCCCGGTGGCGAGCCTCCACCACCAGCTCGACCGGGACCATGACGGCCAGCTCCGGCTCGGCGAGCTGCCGGCCCTTCCCGAGGAGGGCACGCGGGCAACGGTCGATGTGGATGTCGACCATGACGGCGTCTTGAGCGAGTCCGAGCTGGGCGCGCACCTGGTCGCCCACAGCCACCAGACCATGCCCCACCGGCCCGTGCGGGCGCGCGGTCCCGGGGGCGCGCCGCCGCTGCCGCAGGGGCGCTGAGGGCGGGGGCGCCCGGGGGGCTCAGCGCACGTAGATGCGCATGGTGTTCTGGCCGGCGCCGCTGGTGCCCGTGTTCAGCCCGAGGGTCTGGGCGAAGCCGAGGCGGTTGCCCTCGGTCTGGGAGGTCGTCGCGCTGCAGGCGCCGCAGGTGTTCTGGGGGCCGAGGGCGCCGCTGGACGGGTCGTCGAAGGGGCAGCCGTTGTTGTAGCCGTGGCTCCACATGGGGCCGAAGCTCGCGTGGTTGTAGGTCGCGCTGAGGTTGCGGCAGGTGCTGACCCCGGCCTCGTGGTCGCCGAGGTTGAAGTAGAGGTCGGTGTCACAGAGGTTGCCGCCGAGGGTCAGCGTGCCGCCGGTGAGGGGGTGGCCGTTGCCGGCCATCGAGAGGTCGCAGTTGGGGCTGGCGATGCTGTCGATGTGGCTGCCGAGGTCGAGGGTGCCGTCGCCCACGCCCTCGTACTCGGCGGTCACGCCCGAGGGGCTGTGGACGAAGAGCAGGTCTTCGAAGAGCAGCTCGTGGTGGGCGGGGGACTTCATGTCGGCGCTGAGGTCGGAGACCGTGCCGAGCAGGGTGGGGTCGCTGCCCATGAGGTCGCGGTCGTCCCAGGTCCAGCTGTCTTGGCCGTCGTCGGCGACGACCATCGCGAGGGTCCAGCCGCCGCCCTCGGTGGTGAGGTCGCACCACACCGCGTAGGCGCCGCTGCCGGCCGGGTCGATGTAGTAGGTGCCGTCGGTCGAGGCGTGGGCCATCACGTCGAGACAGTCGACGGCGGGACAGGCGGCATCACTGCCGTCCATGGGGTCGCCGACGCCGTCACAGTCGTTGTCTTGGCCGTCGCAGACCTCGGCGGCGCCCGGGTGCACGGCGCTGGTGCTGTCGTCGCAGTCGGTGCTGTCGGCGACCGTGGCCGAGGGGGCGCTGCAGGCGGTCGTGGCCACGCTGGCGTCGCCGTGGCCGTCGCCGTCGCTGTCGGCGTACCAGGCGCTGGCGGTGGCGAGGTCCAGCGAGGCGTCGTCGTCGTCGATGTCGCCGTCGCAGTCGTAGTCTTGGCCGTCGCAGATCTCGGTCGCGCTGGGGCTGATGGCGCCGTCGGCGTCGTCGCAGTCGGTGGCGTCGGCGACGTGGCCGGAGGGGGCGCTGCAGGCCTCGACCGAGACGGCGGCGTCGCCGTGGCCGTCGCCGTCGGTGTCGGCGTAGAAGACCGACAGCACGCCGTTGTCGATGGTGCCGTCGCAGTCCTGGTCGACCCCGTCGCAGACCTCGGGGGCGCCCGGGTAGACGGTGGCCTCGTCCGGGTCGCAGTCGCCGCCGCGGGCCGCGTAGCCGGCGGGCTCGGCGCAGGCCTCGGTGGTGGCGCCCAGGTCGCCGTAGCTGTCGCCGTCGATGTCGGCGTAGAAGGTGGTGAGGGTGCCCTCGTCGGTCTCGCCGTCGCAGTCGTTGTCTTGCTCGTCGCAGATCTCGGTGGCGTCGGGGTTCACCGCGGGGTCGGCGTCGTCGCAGTCGGTGGCCGAGGCCACCACACCGGCGTCCGGATCGCAGCTCACAACCCGGGCGTCGGGGTCGCCGTGGCCGTCCTCGTCCCGGTCGGCGTACCAGACCGAGGTCACCCCCTCGTCGACCTCGCCGTCGCAGTCGTTGTCGCGCTCGTCGCAGCGCTCGGCGGCGTCGGGGTAGCTGTCGGGGTCGTCGTCGTCGCAGTCGGTGGACGTGAGCACGGCGCCCGGGGGCTCGTCGCAGGCCTCGACCGGCGCGCCGGCGCTGCCGAAGCCGTCGCCGTCGGCGTCGGTGTACCAGGTCGACAGCACCCCCTCGTCGATCTCGCCGTCGCAGTCGTTGTCGAGGCCGTCACAGAGCTCTTCGGCCCCCGGGTAGACCGAGGCGCTGGCGTCGTCGCAGTCGTCGGCTGCGGCCACCCCGTCGCCGTCGGCATCGGCGGTGGCGTCGTCGCCGCCGTCTCCGAGCAGGCCCTCCTTGCCCTCGTCGCCGACGGGGGCGGTGCGGCAGGCGGGCAGGGCGGCGAGAACGACAGCAAGGGCGGCGATGCGGGGGCGCATGGGGACTCCACGGACAGGTGCGCAGCATGGCACGCCGGACGCCCACTGCCTGCGACAGCCTGCTGACATCGGGCCCCCCGGCTCAGGTCGAGCGCTGGGTCTCGGGGCGGCGGGACCGGGAGGCCGCGGGGACCGTCTCGCGGGGGGCGGCCGCGGCGAGGGGGACCGCGGCGGGAGGCGCGACCTCGGAGGACGCCGCGTCCACGGGGGAGACCGCGCCCACGGGGGAGACCGCGCCCACGGGGGACGTCTCGGCGGCGGGCGCGGGCGGCCAGGGCCGGTGCAGCCAGGCGGCGCCGGCGAGGCTGGCGACCCAGGCGAGGGCCACGGGCACGAAGAGCAGGGCGATGGGCTGGCCGAGGCGCAGGGCCGCCCAGCCCTCGATCCGGATGGTGGCCGTGACGCCGAGCAGCAGCACGGTCACGAGGGCCGCGAGGGCCAGCGCGAGGGCCCGGGGCACCCGCTGGCGCAGGGCGTGGCGGGTGGCGAGCAGGGCCGCGTCGTCGGGGTGGCGGGGGTCGAGCAGCGCCTGGCTCGGGTGGTCGGGGCACCGGGGCGCGGGGCCCGCCGCCGGGGGACGGGGCAGGGCACGCAGGCAGCGCTCGCAGTGGAGGGGCACGGGGCCAGCGTAGCCCGGGGCGCCGGAAAGAGGGTGCCGGGGCGTTGGTCTGGGGCCGCGGCATTGGTCTGGGGGCGCGGCTCTGCTTCAATGGGGCATGTCTTCAGCCGCCCGCCCCGTCCTGCCCACCGTCCTCGTCCACCTCGCGACCCTGCTCGTCGGCTTCGGCGTCGGGGTGGCCTACCGGGGCCCGGCCTCCGCTCCCCTCGACGCCCCGGCCGCCGCTCCCTCCGCGGCGCCGGCCGGCCCGGCCGCGGTGGCGCCGCGCCCCGCCCCCCCGGCCCCGGCGCCGACCCCGGTCCCCCCGACCGGTGCCGGGGGGCGCGCTGCCGCTGATGCGGGTCCCCGGGCCCGGGTGCGGCTGGCGCCGGTGGTCGAGCCGCCCAGCGCCAGCGAGGCCCCGGAGGCCTGGACAACGGCCCTGCGCGAGATCGTGGCCGACTGTGGGCTCGAGGGTGGCCTGCCCGTGGTCGACTGCGCCCAGTGGCCCTGTGTGGGGCTGGCCCCGGCGGTCGGGCTCTCGGAGGCCGCGGCCGACTGCCTCGCTGGCGGCGCCGAGGCCGCCGGGCTGGGCATGGTGGCCCGCTTCGAGGTCGACGTGGCCTGCCCGGACGGCGGCTTCGACACGGCCACGGCGCTCTTCGCCCTCGACCCGGAGAGCCCCGCCGCCCAGTCCCTCGAGGGGAGCGGTCTCGACGAGCTGCTCGTCAACACCATGGTCCTCGGCGGCCGGGTGCAGGATGCCGCGGCCGCCTGGCGCTGCGCCGGGGGCTGAGCCGCCCGGGGCGCCGCGATACAGCCGGGCCATGCACGCGCTCTCCTGCAAGTCCTGCGGCGCGGCCATGCGAGGGGACGGCTTCGACCGCCGCCTGGGCGTGGTCGTCTGTGCCCACTGCGGCGCCATCTTCGACCTGACCCGTCGGGCCGATCGGGAGGCGGTGCTGCCCGAGCTGCCCGTGGCCCCGGCGGGCAAGGCCGCGGGGGGCGCCCGGGCGCCGGTGGCCCTGCCGGCGGGCATGGTGGTCGACCGCCAGGGCCCGGGGCGCCTCGCCGTGCGCTGGCGCTGGTTCCAGTGGCCCGCCGTGTTCCTGCTCTTCTTCGCCGTCGCCTGGGACAGCTTCCTGGTCTTCTGGTACGGCATCGTCTTCACGATGCCCGACGTGCCGTGGATCATGGCCGTGTTCCCCCTCGTCCACGTCGCCGTGGGGGTGGCCATCACCTACACCGCCGTGGCCAAGCTGCTGAACCGCACGACGGTGGACTGCGACGGCATGGCCCTGCGGGTGCGCCACGGGCCGCTGCCCTGGTGGCCCCAGCCGACCGTGCCGGTCGCCGCCCTCGAGCAGCTCTACGTCGAGCGCAAGGTCAAGCGCGGCAAGAACGGCACGACCGTCTCGTGGAACCTGCTGGCCGTGACCCGCGACCACAGCGGGCTGCCCCTCGTCACGGGCCTCGACGACCTCGACCAGGCCCTCTGGCTGGAGCAGGAGCTCGAGGACGGTCTCGGCATCCGCGATCGGCCCGTGGCGGGCGAGTACACGGGCGCGGGCGCCGTGCGCACCTGAGCGGGGGCGTCCCCCCAGAGACGCCACGATCGCGGCACATCTTGCGGGGACGGCCGGGCACGGGGCGCGCCGGGAATTGGGGGGCATGCGGCACGGACCGGGGCTGGCCCGCAAAGGTCACCCGGCGAGAGTGCAGGTCGCTCCTTGCTTTGCCGGGCTGTGGGCGTCGCTGCGGCGGCACTCCCGGCCACCACGGGGCGGGCGGGCCGGCACGCGCGCCCCGCCGAGCGGCAGGGGAGGCGCCGGGCGCGGTCATGCCCTGGCAAGATCGGGTCAACTCCGGACGGCGGCCCGCCGATGGCCCCCCCAAGACCGGAGCGACCATGCAGACCCATCAAGGCCACTCGGCCCAGCACGATGCCGCCGCCGCGGTGGCCGAGGCGACGGAAGGCTTTCCGTCCGACCTCGACATCCTCTTCGTCTTCTCGTCCACGGCCCAGGACCCGGACGGGGTGGCCGCCGCCCTCGCGGCGCGCTTCCCCGGGGTGCCCCTCGCGGGCTGCACGACGGCCGGCGAGCACATCAGCGGCGCCCACAGCACGGGCGGCCTGGTGGTCACGGGGGTCCAGGCCCCGGAGTACCGCTGGGCCACGACCGACGTCGTGCTGGACGGGCTCGACCCGGCTGCGGCGGAGGCGGCGGCGGGCCGCCTCTTTGCCGAAGTGGGGGTCGACCCGGAGGGCATGGACGCCGAGACGCTCGTGTGCTTGCTGTTCATCGACGGCCTCTCGGGCGCCGAGGAGCGGGCCTCGGCCGTGCTGGCCGACGCGCTCCAGGGGGTGGCCCTGGCCGGCGGCAGCGCGGGCGACGACCTCCAGTTCGCCCAGACCCGGGTCTACAGCGCCGCGGGCGCCCAGAGCGGCACGGCGACCCTCGTGATGGTCCACGCCCACGACGGCGCGCCCCTCCAGGTGCGCAAGCACCAGCACTTCACGACCACCGACGCGAGCGTCGCCGTCACCCGGGTCGAGGGCCGGCGGGTCTACGAGCTCGACGGCTACCCGGCCCTCGAGGGCTACGCCCGGGCCCTCGGCGTCGCCCCCGAAGCGGTCAGCGCCGAGCTCACCTTCCAGAAGCCCGTGACCTTCGCCTGCAACGGCGAGCTCTACGTGCGCAGCATCCAGGCCATCCACGACGACGGCTCCATCTCCTTCTACTGCGCCGTCGAGGAGGGCATGGTGCTCGACATCGGCGACCGGGCCGACATGTCGGCCGCCCTGGCCGAGGGGCTGAAGTGGTCCCAGCGGCCGGCCCTCGTCGTGGGCTTCAACTGCATCCTGCGGGCCCTCGAGGCCACCGGCAGCGCGCTCCACCCCGAGCAGAGCGCCATTCTCCAGCAGTCCTGCGACGCGCTGATCGGCTTCGACACCTATGGCGAGCAGCTCAACGGACTCCACATCAACCAGACCCTCGTCGCCGTCGGCTTCGGCTGCGCTGCCTGAGGAGGCCCCCATGTCCCCGTCCCCCACCCCCAGCTGGGAGCGGCGCGCCCGCGCTGCCGAGAAGACCGTCGACATCCTCAAGACGCGGGTCCGCTCGCTCTACAACGAGGGCGCCCAGACCGCGATCCACCAGCAGCTCGACCGGGCCCAGCGGCGCCAGGAGGAGGCCCTGCGGCGCCGGGCCATGGCCGAGGCCCGCAGCCAGGCCCTCCAGAAGCACTCCGAGCGGCTCGAGGCCGAGGTCGAGGCCCGCACCCGCCACATCCGAACCATCCTCGACAACGTCATCTTCGGCTTCGCCATCGTGGGCCGCGAGGGCACCATCCGCGAGTGCACCCGCTCGACGGCCGTGCTCACGGGCCGCCCGGTGGCCGCGGGCGACAGCCTGCTCGATGTGCTCGGGGTGGGCGACACGGCGGCGGGCGGTGAGCTGCTGCTGGGGCTCGACCAGGTCTTTGAGGACTTCCTGCCCGAAGAGCTGACCCTGGCCCAGATCCCCTGGCGCTTCGCCCGGGAGGGCCGGGTGCTCAAGCTCGAGGGGCGGGTCATCCGCGACGCCGCGGGCGCCGTCGATGCCATCCTCTTCACCCTCTCCGACATCAGCGACCTCGAGGCGGCCCGGATCGAGTCGCGCAAGAATGCCGTGCTTGTCGGTATTCTTCGCCAGAAGTCGGCCTTCGTCAGCTTCGTCGAGGACGCCCGGGGCCGGCTCGCGGCCGCCGCGGAGGGGCTCGCCGATGCCGCCTTCGTGCGCCGGGCCGTGCACACGGTCAAGGGCAACGCCGCCAGCTACGGCCTCGACGCCGTGGCGCGGGTCGCCCACGCGGTCGAGGCCGAGCCGGCCATCACCGCCGCGGGCCTCGATCAGATCCGCGCGGCCCTCGAGGGCTTCCTGGCCGACAACGAGGCCGTGCTGGGCCTCGGCGCCAGCGGCGGCACGGTCGAGGTGCCCGCCGGGGTGCTCGTCGAGCTGCGCACCCTGCTCAACCCCCTGGATCCCCCGGGCCTCGCCCGCTGGGGGGCCGAGGTGGTCAAGCGCCCGGCGCGGGAGCTCGTCGGGCCGGTCGAGGTCTTCGTCGATCGGCTCACCGAGCGCCTGGGCCGCCGGGTCGACTTCAGCTTCGAGGGCGCGGATGTGACCGTCGATCCCGAGCTCCTCGGCGGGGTGCTCCGGAACCTCAGCCACCTCATCCGCAACGCGGTCGACCACGGCCTCGAGCCCCCCGAGGAGCGGGGCGACAAGGCCGAGGTGGGCCAGCTGCGCCTCTCGATCGCCGACGGCCCGTCGGGCACGGTGATCGCGGTCGAGGACGACGGCCGGGGCATCGACGTGGAGGCCGTGGTCGAGAAGGCCATCAGCAAGGGCCACGTCGAGGCCGCTGCGGCCGCCGCCCTGTCCCGCAGCGAGAAGCTCGGGCTCATCTTCCTCGACGGGCTGTCCTCGAAGGCGGCCGCCACCGACATCTCGGGCCGCGGCGTGGGCATGTCGGCCGTGCGCGAGGCCGTGCGCCGCGCCGGGGGCCGCATCGACATCCAGAGCACCCCGGGCCGGGGCACCCGCATCGCGCTCGCGTTGCCGCCGCCGGAGGCCCTGGCTGTGGCGGTCTGAGACCGGTGCCGCCGGGTGCGGGGCTGGCGGGGGCGGTGCGCGTCCCACCCCCGGTGGTCCCGGGCCTGCCGCCCCGCCCCCGACCGCCCAGACCCGTGCTAGAACGGACCCTCTCCGGGAGGGCCGTCGCATGCGCATCGCCATCATCGGGGCCGGGGTCGCCGGCCTCTCCGCTGCTGAGGCGCTGCGGCGCCGGGGCCACACCGATGTGGTCGTCTACGAGGCCCGCGACCAGGTCGGGGGCAAGGTCCGCACCAAGGTGGTGGACGGCCGGCCCTACGAGCTGGGCGCCTACATCAGCTTCGAGAGCGACGACGAGGTGGCGCGGCTGGTCGCCGACCACGGCCTGGCCCTGCGTCCGGCCCTGCCCCGCATGGTCCACGACCTCGACGCCGACGGCCAGCTCATCGACTTCGAGGCCTGGCAGGCCAAGCGCTACACCAAGGCCGAGACCGCGGCGGCGGCGGCCCGCTACCTGCTGCTCTGCGCCCGCCACCGCAAGATCTTCCGCCCCGGGGGCTACGCCGGTGCCGATCCCGCGCTGTTCCGGCGGGCCCACCGCTTCTTCGCCGCGCACGAGCTCGGGCCGGTGGCCTGGCTCTACCAGCCCATCATGGCGGGCCTCGGCTACGGCTTCTACGAGCAGACCCCGGCCCTCTACGCCATGCGCTTCATCGACCCGGCCAAGCTGGCCGTGCTCGTGCGCACCTTGCTCGACCGCGACGCGAAGGTCGACATGGTCACGGCGGGCTTCCAGCGCCTCTGGGAGGCCGTCGCCCGGGACCACGACGTGCGGCTGGGCCACCGGGTGCAGGCCGTGCGCCGCGAGAAGCAGGGGCCGGGTCGCTGGCGCATCACCGTGACGGCCAACGGCCAGGACGAGGTCTACGACCGGCTCATCACGACGGTCTCCCGCTCCGAGATGGCCGACGTGCTCGACGCCACCGACCGCGAGCGCCAGGTCTTCGGCGCCCTGCGCTTCAGCCCCTACGTCACGAGCATCTTCCGGGCCCGGGGCCTCGCCGAGGGCGTCACGGCCTACCTCGGCCAGCACTCGACCCCCGACACCCGCGGGCGGCTGATGATCTACTCCCAGCCCCACACCGACCGGGATCTCTTCCTGGGCTGGCAGCTCGGCCGAGAGGACGAGGGGCCGGCGCTGGCGCAAGCCCTGCGCGAGGACGTGGCCAAGGTGGGCGGCGAGGTCACAGCGCTGGTCCACCAGGAGTTCTGGCCCGACTACTTCCCGCGGGTCGGCCGGAAGGCCCTCAAGGCCGGCCACTTCGACAAGCTGGCGAAGATGCAGGGCAAGCGGGGCACGTACTTCGCCGGGGCCATGGTCGACTACGAGCTCACGGGCACGGCGGCGGCCTGGGCGACAACGCTGGTGGAGCGCCACTTCCCGCCCGCCTGCTGAGGGGACGCGGGCCGCCGCGCGGGTGCCGGGGGGTGGTCGCCGGGTCGCCATTTCGTTATTCGTCGAACAACGAAGTGCCGCACCCCGGAGCCCCTGTGTCCTCCTCTCCTTGCTGCCCGCCGGCGGCCTGCCTGCCTGCGCCCCCCGAGGGCACGGTGCCCGGGGGCGCGCCCGATGCGGTCGCTGACGCCCGGCTGGCCGCGCTCTGCAAGGCCCTCGCCCACCCCCACCGGGTGCGCATCCTGCGGGTGCTCCGCGCCATGGGCAGCGACCGCTGCTACGCCGGCGACATCGCCGATCAGCTGCCCATCGCCGCCTCCACCGTCAGCCAGCACCTGCGCATCCTCCGCGACGCGGGGCTGATCCAGGGCGAGGTGGAGGGGCCCCGGCGCTGCTACTGCGTGGCCCCCGGGGCCCTCGCCGAGCTCCAGGCCGCCGTGGGGGCCCTGTGAGCGCGGCCCCGGGCAGTGGGCCCCAAGATGTCGTGGCCGAGGACGTTGTCGACGGTGATGCCCTCGGCCTCTTCGGCCGCTACCTCTCGGTCTGGGTCGGTCTGTGCATCGCGGCGGGCGTGGGCCTCGGCGCCCTCGTGCCGGGGCTCTTTGCCGCCGTGGCCCAGGCCGAGCTGGCCTCGGTCAACCTCGTCGTGGCCGTGCTCATCTGGCTGATGATCGTGCCCATGATGATCCAGGTCGACCTGGGCCGTGTGCGCGACGTCGGCCGCCGGCCCACGGGCCTCGTGCTGACCCTCGTGCTGAACTGGCTGGTGAAGCCCTTCTCGATGGCCCTGCTCGGGGCGCTGTTCTTCCGGGGGCTCTATGCGGGGCTGGTGACGCCTGGAGAGGCCGACGAGATCATCGCGGGCATGGTGCTGCTCGGCGTCGCCCCCTGCACGGCCATGGTCTTTGTCTGGAGCCAGCTCACCCGCGGCGACCCGAACTACACGCTGGTCCAGGTCTCGGTCAACGACCTCATCATGGTGGTCGCCTTCGCGCCCCTGGCCGGGCTGCTGCTCGGTGTGAGCGAAGTGGTCGTGCCCTGGGGCACGCTGGTGCTGTCGGTGGGCCTCTTCGTCGTGGTGCCGCTGGTGGCGGGGGCGGCCATCCGGCGCCGGCTGCTGGCCCAGGGCGCCGCCGCCGGCCAGGCCCCCGACGACCCCGCCGGCCCCCTGGCGCGGCTCACGGCCCGGCTCCAGCCGGTGGGCATCGTGGGCCTGCTCGCGACCATCGTGCTCATCTTCGGGCTCCAGGCCCCGACCATCCTCGCCCGGCCGGGGCTCATCGGGCTCATCGCCCTGCCCCTGCTGCTCCAGTCGGTCGGCATCTTCGCCCTCGCCTATGGCCTCGCCTGGCTGCTGCGGGTCCGCCACGCGGTGGCCGCCCCGGCCGCCATGATCGCCACCTCGAACTTCTTCGAGCTGGCCGTCGCCGTGGCCATCAGCCTCTTCGGCCTCGGCTCGGGGGCCGCCCTCGCGACGGTGGTGGGGGTGCTCATCGAGGTGCCCGTGATGCTCGCCTTCGTCGCCTTCGCCAACCGCACCCGGCCCGCCTTCGCGGCCCGCGCCGCCTGAGGTCCCCATGCGCTTCGACAGCGTTCTCTTCGTCTGTGTCGCCAACGCCGCCCGCAGCCAGCTCGCCGAGGCCCTGGCCCGCCACCGCTTCGGCGGGGCCGTGCGGGTGCAGTCCGCCGGCTCGGCCCCCGCGGCCCTCCACCCCCTCGCGACGGCCGCCCTCGCCGAGCACGGCCTGTCGACCGAGGGCCAGCACGCAAAGGGCCTCGACTCCATTGATCTGGACGAGGTCGACCTCATCGTCACCCTCTGCGCCGAGGCGGCCTGTCCCGTGCTGCCGCCGGGGGTGGCCCGGCTCGACTGGCCCCTGGCCGACCCGGCGGCGGCGGCCCCGGGAGAGGACGCGGGGGCCCGCATGGCGCGCTTCCGCCAGGCCCGCGCGGCCATCGACGCCCGCATCGCCGTGCTCGCCGCCCTCCGGGACGGGCCGCCGCCGCTGGCGCCCACCGAGTTCCACGCGAGCATCCGGGTGCCGGACCTGCCGGCGGCCGCGCGCTTCTACGCCTGGCTGCTCGGGGTGGCCCCCAAGACCTGGACCCACCGCTACGTCACCTTCGTGAGCCCGGCCCTGCGCACCAACCTCGTGCTGCTCGTCGACGACGGCCTCGAGCTGCACCACGACACCCTCTACCACGTCGGTGTCGAGCTCCCCGACCGGGCGGCGGTTGTGGCCGCCCACCACGCGGCCGCGGCGGCAGGCCTGCCGATCCACAAGCCGGCGCGCACGACCTGGCGCGGCACCCCCCTGCACGAGCTCTGGCTGCGCGACCCGGGCGGCAACCTCGTCGAGGTCTATGCCCGGCTCCGGCCGGCCGAGCGCGCGGAGATGCCGGCCGACCAGCAGCCGACCCTGCTGGTGGCGGGCTGAGAGGCCGGGGGGCGGGCGCGCGTCAGAGTGTCTTCAAGAACGCGATGAGTGCGTCTTTGTCGGCCTCTTCCAGGGCCGTGCCCCAGGGGTGGCCCGCCGCCGACAGGCCCCGGCGCGTCGTGTCGACCACCCGGCGCCGGGCCCAGCTGTCGGGGGGCGTGCCGGGGGTCTCGGCGACCGTGCGCCAGCCCACCCGCACCGGATCGTAGTCGGCGGCCGCCCAGCCCGTGCGCGACCAGGCCGCCGGCCGCTCGTCGGGCCGCAGCAGCGCCGAGAGGTCGGGCACGGTGCCGTTGTGGAGGTAGGGCGCTGTGGCCCAGACCCCCACCAGCGGCGGGGCCAGGTAGCCGCCGGTGGCCGTGACGGGGTGGGCGGCGCCGAACCAGCTGCCGTTGATCCAGGCCGCCTCGGCCTCGCCGAAGGCCCCGGCCCGGACGGGATCGGTGCCCACTTCGGCGAGCGGCACGACCCGGTCGGGGTGGTGGCGGTCGTCCGCGGGGCCACAGACCGTGCCGTGGCAGTCGGCACAGTGGGCGGCATAGACGGCGGCGCCGGCGTCGGCGGCCTCCGGCGCGGGCGGGTCGAAGGGCTAGGGCGGCACCGGGGTCTCTTGGATGGCCGCCCAGAGCTCGGCCAGCGCCGCGTCCTGGGCCTCGAGCTCGGCGGGGCTGTTGCCGAAGGCGAGCAGCATGGCGGCCATCGTGCGGTGGCCCGCGGCCTGGCCCTGGCCGTCGGCACAGACGCGGGTCTTGTGGGCGGCCTGCCACCAGGCCGCGGGCTGCTGGCCGCCGTAGTCGGTCTCGGGCGCCATGCCCTCGGGGCCCCAGGGCGCGGAGAAGGCCATGCCCAGGCCGTAGGCATCGGTGGTGCCGGCGGCGAGGGTGCGGTCGTCGAGGGAGAAGGGGAGGGCGACCGGGGGCAGCCCCACCGAGGCGGCCAGCGCAGCCAGGGCGACGAGGTCGTCGAAGAGCGACTGGAGGTCGACCCGGCTCGAGCCGGCGCCCACCACCACCGCGCCGGCGACGCCGTCGGCGTGGCAGATGAGGCAGTCGATCGAGGCCATGCTCCCGCTCAGGGCGGGCACCCCGAGAGCGTAGGGCCCGCCCGCCGGATCGGGCAGCAGGCCGTAGCGATCCTGGAAGGCGGCCTGGAAGGCGGCCGTGTCGGCGGGGCGGCCCGTGCCCCAGACCCAGTAGAGGTTGTCGAGGGCCACCCGGGGGATGAGCGGGGCCGAGAGCGCGCTGGTGGCGAGCAGGGCCCGGCCCGCCTCGGCCGCGGCGGGATCCACGGTGTGGAGGCGGGGCAGGCTGGGGCGGCAGGTGGCGCTGTCGGGGGCGGCGCTGTCGGGGGCGGCGCTGTCGGTCGCAGGGACACGGTCGCCGGATCCGCCCGGCTTGCCGGGGGCACAGGCGGCGAGGGCGAGGGCGAGCACGGGGCCCCCGGGGCCGGGGCGCAGGCGAGGGGACAGGGGGGCCTCCAGGGCGGAGCCCCAGCGTGGCACGGGCGGGATAGCCCCGCCGGGGGAGGTGGACGTGGCGGGCTCCGGGACGGGCGGACAGTGCGCGGCGGTGCTGGCGGCGGTGCTGGCGGCGGTGCTGGCGGCGGTGCTGGCGGCGGTGCTGGCGGCGGGGCTGGCGCTGGGCACGGCGCGCCCGGCGGCGGCGGCCCCGGGCCCCGACACCGCGCACTGGCTGGTGGGGGCGGCGGCGCCCCAGCCGGCGCTCACGACCCTCGACGGGGCACCGGCGGACGCGCCCTGGGCCGCTGGGGGCGGCGTGGTGGTGGTGTGGGCGGGCTGGTGTGGGCCCTGTGTGGCCGAGCTGCCGGTGGTGGCCCAGGCGGTCGAGGCGGCCGGGGCGGCGGGCCGGCCGGTGACCCTGCTGTCGGTGGACGACGAGCGTGCCGTGGCCCGGCGGGCCCTCGCGCGGACGGTGCCCCGCGACCCGGGCTGGGCCCTGCGCTGGGGCGGACCGGCGGCCGCGGGGGCCTTCGCCGTGCGCACCCTGCCCACCGCCGTGGTGGTGGGCGCCGACGGGCGGGTGGTGTCGGTCTGGACCGGCCACCAGGGGCGCCGGGACTGGCGGCGCCTGGTCACCCCAGCGGCGGCGCCCCCCGCAGAGACCGCCGCCCCGGCGCCCCGCCCGCCGCCGGCCCCCTGAGCCCCGGCCGCGCTCATGCGAGGGGCGCGCGGTGCCACTGGTCGTCCGCGGGCGAGAGCCGCGGCATGACGAGGGCGAGGGGGTGGGGCTGGTCGAGGGCAGCGCCGGCCCGGGCCCGGGCAATGCGGTCCATGCGGAAGAGCCGGGCCGCGTCTTTGTCGAGATCCCAGGCGAGCACGTACCAGACGGGCCGGTGGAGCACGAGGGCCATGCACTCGATGCGCCGGGAGGAGGCGGCGCCGGCGGCGTCGACGTAGGCGAAGGCCAGGGCCCGGCCGCCCGTGAAGCACTGCTCGAAGGCGGGCAGCACGGTGTGGTCGACGGCGCCGAGGGAGCGGGCCACCCGCGCGCTGGCGGGCGCGCCGATGAAGATGCGCCGCTCGAGGCGGCGGAGGGCGCGGCGGCGCTCGGGGGAGAGCGCCCGGCAGGCCCGGTCGAGGCCGGCGGCGGCGGGCCCGGCGAAGGGCATGTGGGGGGTGGCCTTGAGCACGGCCACCGAGAGGGCCAGGCCGACGATCTCGGCCACCTCGAAGTGGACCGGGCGGGGGCGGCTGTCGGGGGCGATGCGCACGCCGCCGCCGGGACCGGGCGTCGCGCGGATGCTGTGGCCGCCCTCCCGCAGGGCGGCGATGTCGCGGTGGACCGTGCGGGCCGACACACCGAGGGCGGACGCGATGGCCGGCACCGTGGTGGTGCCCCGGTGGAGCAGGTGGAGCAGGCGCTCTCGGCGGGCGGCGGTCTTCATGGGGACATCCTCACCCTGAACCCTGACAGAAGCTGGCAGCATTGTGCCGGGCTCGGAGGCATCCCTGACAGAATCCGTCAGGGTCTCGTGTGACGACGGACGGGTCCCCGGCGCCCCCCCTGGCGGGTCGGTGTGCCGGGGCCTCCGCTCCTGTCCCCGAGGTCTCGCCGATGTCCGCTCCTGTCGCCTTTCCGCCCCCCACCCTCGTCCCCCTCGACGACGTCGTGCTCGAGGTCTTTCATGCCGGGGATCCCCGGTCGGGCCGGCCCATCGTGCTGTGCCACGGCTGGCCCGAGCTCGCCCACTCCTGGCGCCACCAGATCCCGGCCCTCGTCGCCGCGGGCCACCATGTCATCGTGCCCAACCAGCGGGGCTTCGGGGGCTCGTCCTGCCCCGCAGATGTGGCGGCCTACGGGCTCGACGCCCTCGCGGGGGATCTGGTGGGGCTGCTCGACCACTTCGGCCATGCGCGCGCCACCTTCGTCGGCCACGACTGGGGCGCGATGGTGGTCTGGGGGCTCGCGCTGCTCCACCCCGACCGGGTCGAGCGGGTGGCGAACCTGGCCCTGCCCTACCAGGAGCGCGGCGACGTGCCCTGGATCGAGCAGCTGGAACAGCTCTTCGGTCCCGACCACTACTTCGTCCACTTCAACCGCCAGCCGGGGGTGGCAGAGGCGGTGCTCGATCGCAACGTGGGCCGCTTCCTCGGCAACCTCTTCCGGCGCGATCTGCCCCCGGGTCCGCCGGCCCCGGGCGTGTGGCCCCTGTGCCTGGCCAAGGCCGACACGGCCCCGGGCACCCCCCTGCTGGGCGCCGACGAGCTCGCCGTCTACGAGGCGGCCTTCGAGGCCACGGGCTTCGGGCCGGGCATCCACTGGTACCGCAACCTCGACCGCAATTGGCGCCTGCTCGGCACGGTCGACCCCGTGGTCCGCCAGCCCGCCCTGATGATCCACGGCGACCGCGACAGCATCCCGCGGTCCCCGCGCCTCTCCCACTTCGTCCCCGATGTCGAGGTCGTGGGCCTCGACTGCGGCCACTGGATCCAGCAGGAGCGGCCCGCCGAGACGACCGCCCTGCTGCTCGACTGGCTCGCCCGCACGGCGGCCCGCGCGGCCCCCGCGGCCTGAGCGGCGGGCGCCGAGCGGGGCGGCGACCCTGGGATACGGCCCGCTCGGTGCCGCTCCGGGTCGACCGGTGCGTCCCTGTCTCTGGTCGGCGGCCGGCCCCTGTGGCCGCCCCTCTCTCTTGCCCCGCCTCTGCCCCCCGAGGTCCCATGCTCCTGTCTCTGGTGGTCTCTGCCGCCCTCGCTGCCGCCCCCGTCTACGGTCCCCGGCTCGAGGGCTTCGACTATCCCCATCCCGTGAAGACCTTCGCGCTCCACAGCCAGCGCCAGGACCTCGAGATGGCCTACCTCGACGTGCCCCCGTCCAGCGACCGGCCCTCGGGCCAGACCGTGCTGCTGCTCCACGGCAAGAACTTCTGCGCCGCCACCTGGGAAGACACCATCGCTGCCCTCGCCGCGGCGGGCCACCGGGTGATCGCCCCCGACCAGATCGGCTTCTGCAAGTCCTCCAAGCCCGCCGCCTACCAGTACAGCCTCGAGACCCTGGCCCTGAACACGGCGGCCCTGCTCGACAGCCTGGGCATCGAAGAGGTCGTGGTGGCGGGCCACTCCATGGGGGGCATGCTCGCGATGCGCTTCGCCATGGAACACCCCGGTCGCACCGCGCGGCTGCTGCTCATCAACCCCATCGGCCTCGAGGACTGGAAGGCCCGGGGGGTGCCCGCGGTGACGGTCGACCGCTGGCTCGCCGCCGAGCAGAAGAAGACCCGCGCCGGCATCCGGGCCTACCAGCTCTCGTCCTACTACGGCGGCGTCTGGCGCCCCGAGTACGACCGCTGGGTCGACATGCTCGCGGGCATGGTCGAGGGCCCGGGGGCCGAGGCGGTGGCCTGGAGCCAGGCACTGACCGCCGACATGGTCTTCAACCAGCCCGTCGTCTACGAGCTCGACCGCATCCGGGCCCCGACCACCCTCTTCGTCGGCCAGCGGGACCGCACGGCGCTGGGGCGCGGCTTCGTCGACGCCGCCCTCGGTGCGTCCCTGGGCGACTACCCGGCCCTGGGCAAGGCCACGGCGGCGGCCATCGCCGACTGCACCCTGGTCGAGCTCGACAACCTGGGCCACTCGCCCCATGTCGAGGCCCCCGCCCGCTTCCTGCCCCAGCTCGTGGCGGCGGTGGGCGGCTGACCCGTCTGGGTCGGGCGATCCGGCCCCCATCCCAGACGGGATAGCCCACCTGGGCAACCCGGGAGCCCCCATGTCTCTGCGCCGCCTGCTGCTCTGCTCGTCCCTCGCCCTCGTGGCCGCCACCGGCTGCGATGACAAGGGCGCCGACGGCGCGGGGGGCAGCGACGGGCCCACGGGGGTCGACGGCGGAGAGGACGGGGCGGACGAGACCGAGGATGCGGACGGCGACGGGGTCACCGCCGACACCGACTGCGACGATGCCGACGCCGCGGTCTTTCCCGGCGCCACCGAGGTCTGCGACGGCGTCGACAACGACTGCGACGGCGCGGTCGACGACGACGACGACAGCCTCGACGCCAGCACGGGGGTGACGGTCTGGGTGGACGCCGACGGCGACGGCCACGGGGCCAGCGACGGCGCGCTCCAGGTCTGTGTGGCCCCGGCCGGCACGGTCGACGCCGGCGGTGACTGTGACGACACCAGCGCGGCGGTCTCGCCCGATGCCTCCGAGGTCTGCGACGGGATCGACAACGACTGCGACGGGGCCATCGACGACGCCGACGACAGCGTCGACACCGCCGACGGGGTCGACTGGTACACCGACGCGGACGGCGACGGCTACGGCGCCGGGGCGGTCGAGCGGTCCTGTGTGATGCCCGAGACCGGGGCCGCCGTCGACGGGGACTGCGACGACGCCGACGCGGCCCGCAGCCCCGCGAGCGTCTGGTACGCCGACACAGACGGCGACGGCTACGGCGATGCCGACACGGCCACCACGAGCTGCGAGACCCCGAGCGGCACGGTGGCCGACGCGACCGACTGCGACGACAGCGAGGCCACCACCAACCCGGGCGCCCCCGAGCTCTGCGACCTCGTCGACAACGACTGCGACGGGGCCACCGACGACGCCGACGACTCCCTCGACCCGGCCCTCCTCTCCCGCTCCTACACCGATGCCGACGGCGACGGCTACGGCGACGACAGCACGGCCGTCGACAGCTGCTTCCCCGCCTCGGGCACGGTGGCCGTGGGGGGCGACTGCGACGACGCCGAGGCCGCGGTGAACCCGGGCGCCACCGAGGTCTGTGGCAACGGCCTCGACGACGACTGCGACGGCGGCCCGAACGACTGCGCGGTCTGGGGCGACGTCGACTTTGTCGATGCCGACATCATCATCGACCACACCGACTCCGACTCCTACTGGGGCTATGACCTCACGGTGGCCGACCTCGACGGCGACGGCGCCGCCGACCTCATCTCGGCGGCCTACGACGGCGAGCCCCTCTCGGACGGCACCGAGACGGGCCAGGTCTTCATCAACTGGGGGCCGCTCACCGGCGACCTGACCCTGCCCGCCGACGCCGACGTGGTCCTCGACGGTGCCGAGGGCGGCGACAACACCGGCGTCGTCAACCGCACGGGCGACCTCGACGGCGACGGCCACCTCGACCTCGTCATCGGTGCCCCCGACGCCGACTGGGGCGGCACGGGCAGCGGCGGGGTCTACCTGGTCTACGGGCCGGCCTCGGCCTGGGCGGCCCAGGTCGATCTGGCGAGCGGTGCCGACGCCATCTGGACGGGCAACGCCGGCAGCGACCGGCTCGGCACCGACCTCGCGACCGGCCTCGACGTCGACGGCGACGGCATCCACGACCTGCTCATCGGCGCCGACGGCGACGACGACGGCGGCACCAGCGCGGGCGCCGTGTTCCTGATCTACGGCCAGACCAGCGGCCACACGGCCACCTCGGCCCTGTCGGTGGGGCCCGTCGCCGACACGGTCTTCGTGGGCGAGGCGAGCTTCGACTACCTCGGCGACAACCGCCTCATCGCCGACGCCGGCGACCTCGACGGCGACGGCATCGACGACATCGTGCTGGGCTCCCGCTACAACGACACGGCCGCGTCGAGCGCCGGTCGGGTCTACGTCTTCTACGGCACCAGCTCCGGCTTCTCGGCCACGGTGGCCGCCACGGATGCCGACGCCATCTTCCAGGGCGTCAACAGCTCGGACTACCTCGGCGAGAGCGTGGAGTTCGTGGGTGATCTCGACGGCGACGGCACCGACGAGCTCGGCATGGGCGCGCCGGGCTTCGACGGCCCGGGGGGCGGCAATTCGGGTGGGGTCTTCGTGCTCGCCGGCTCCACCACCCGCGCCAGCGGCACGGCCACGGCGGTCTCGGCAGCGGTGGCGACCATCACCGGCGACGGGGCCAGCGACGGCGCAGGCGAGGGCATCGCCGGCTCCGACCTCGACGCCGACGGCTTCGTCGATCTGCTCGTGGGCAACGACGGCGACGACGACGTGGCCAGCGGGGCCGGCGAGGTCGCCGTGTTCTACGGGCCGGTCTCGGGCAGCTTCGACACCAACGGCGGCGCGGCCCTGCTCGCGGGCCCGGGCGCCACGGCCTACATGGGCCGCCAGGTGCGGGCCGGCGACCTGAACGACGACGGCTACGGCGATGTCGTGGGCATTGCCTACGGCCAGGAGACCGTGGGCATCTACCTGGGCGGCGCCTGGTAGGGGCCGCGGCCCGTGCCTTGGCGCGGCGGGCCCCCCGGCCTATGGCCTGCGCCCACCCCCGCCGCGGAGCGCCCGTGTCTCAGGACCAGCCCAACAACCCCCTCCACGGCGTCACCCTCAAGGCCATCGTCGAGAGCCTCCATGCCCGCTACGGCTGGGACGGGCTGGCCGACCGGGTGCCGGTGCGCTGCTTCCAGTTCGAGCCCTCGCTGAAGTCGAGCCTCAAGTTCCTCCGCAAGACCCCCTGGGCGCGCGAGAAGGTCGAGCGGCTCTACATCGCCGACGAGAAGCGCCGCGCCCGCAACACCCGGCGCAACGCCATGCGGGCCGCCCGCCGGGCCCACAAGGCCAGGGTCGAGGCCGGCGAGGAGTAGCCGGGCCCCGCGGCGCTCAGTCGCCGAGCAGCGTGGCGCGCACCCGCGCCTTCTTGATGCGGCCCCGGCGCAGGTGGTGGAGGGCGGTGCGGGCGTGGGCCCGGTCGAGGGCGACCGCGCAGGTGGTCTGGGCGAGGTGGATGTCGCCGATGGCCTCGGGGGGGATGCCCGCGTCCTTGACGAGCGCACCGACCACGTCGCCCTTGCGCAGCTTCTGCTTGCGGCCCGCGAGGATGAGCAGGGTGCGCACGGGGGAGGGGGCGAAGTGGGGCGGGCCGGCCGGCGGCAGCGGCACGGCGGGGATGGGCCGCCCCCGGGCCGCCTCGATGCGGACGAGGCGCTCCTCTTCCCAGGGGGCCGCCACGACCGCGACCGCCCGGCCCTGCTCGCCCGCCCGGGCCGTGCGGCCGATGCGGTGGACGTGGACCTCGGGGTCGCGGGGCAGCTCGGCCTGGACGACCATCGGCAGCGCCGGGATGTCGAGGCCCCGCGCGGCGACGTCGGTGGCGACGAGGAAGCGCACGCTGCCGTTGGCGAACTGGACGAGCACGTCGTCCCGCTCGCGCTGGTCGAGGCCGCCGTGCAGGGCGAGCACCGGCGCGCCGCAGCGGGCGAGGTGGTGCTGGAGGTCTTCGCAGTTCTGGCGGGTCTCGGCGAAGATGAGGGCCGCGGCGGGCCGGTGCCACGACAGCAGCCGGGCGACGGTGTCGGCCCGGTCCTCGCGGGGGCAGCGCACCAGCTCCTCGTGCAGATCTTCGGCCGAGACGGCGGCCTCGACCTTCACCGAGACCGGGGTGGCCTGGACGGCGGCGCTCAGGGCGTCGATGCGCGGCGGGAAGGTGGCCGAGAACAGCAGCCGCTGGGCCGTGGTGGGGCACTGGCGGACGATGTCCTGGACCTGGTCGATGAAGCCCATGTCGAGCATGCGGTCGGCCTCGTCGAGCACGAGGGCCGCGAGGGCCGAGAGGTCGAGACTGCCCCGGCGCAGGTGGTCGGCCACCCGGCCCGGGGTGCCGACGACGACGTGGACCCCCTGGTCGAGGGCGTTGCGCTGGTGGCGCAGGGCCTTGCCGCCACAGACCGCGAGCACCCGGGTGTTGGGCAGGCGCTGGGCCAGGCGCCGCAGCTCGGCCGCCACCTGGAGGGCGAGCTCGCGGGTGGGGCTGAGCACGAGGGCCACCGGGGCCCCCGGGGGACGGCCGGTGTCGAGCCGCTGGAGCAGCCCCAGGCCGAAGGCCGCCGTCTTGCCGCTGCCGGTCTTGGCCTGGGCGACCACATCCCGGCCGGCGAGCACCGGCGGCAGGGCCTGGCGCTGGACGGGCGTCATCTCGGTGAAGCCCAGGTTGCGGGTCGCCTCGACCAGCTCGGGGCGCAGGCCCACCTGGTCGAAGGTGGCCGGGGCGGCGGCAGGCGGGGCGGACGGGGACGGGGGATCGGCGGTGGTCATGGGGGCCGCTATCGTGGTGACCGGTGCGGCGGGGCACGGGGGGCCGGAGTCCAGGCCGAGCTTGTCTCAAGTTGTTTCAGGCGGGGTCCGATGGTGATGGTTCATGCGCTGAATCATGGATGGCGCAAGATCTGAAATGTTGACCGCGCGGGCCCGCCGCTGCGGCGGCTGGGGCGGTGGCCCCAAAGGCGCATGGTCTCTGACGATTCGGGGCCACTGGCCCACTCCGAGGGCCCAGGTGGGACATGGCCCGAAGCTTGCATGACATCTGGGTCTTGCACGCGCCGCCCGTCGCCTCGGGCCCCGGCGCAGCCTCCGGAGCTGTCCATGATGAACTACCTTGTGTGGCTGGCGGCGTTCAGCCTCCTGGTCGCGGTCTTCGAGCGACTGTGGCCCGCCCGCCCCCAGAAGGTGCTGCGGCGCTGGCTGTGGTCCGACGCCATCCACCTCGTCTTCAACGGCCACGTGCTCGGGCTGCTGCTCTACGGCATCGCCTGGTACCGCGTGCTGCCGGTGCTGGACGGCTGGCTGGCCGAGCAGGGCCTGTCGGGCATGGTCTACCGGAACGCCGTCTCGGGCTGGGGCATCGTGCTCCAGAGCATCGTCGCACTGGTTGTTCTCGACTTTGTCCAGTGGCTCGTCCACAACAGCCTGCACCGCATCGGCCCGCTCTGGCGCATCCACCAGGTCCACCACTCCGTCAAGGACGGCGAGATGGACTGGATCGTGTCCTTCCGCTTCAGCTGGCTCGAGCCCGTCTACTACAAGGCCGCGATGTACCTGCCGGCCGCGTGGTTCGGCTTCGCTCCCGAGGCCCTCTTCTTCCACGCCGTCTTCGGCACCCTCATCGGCCACCTCAACCACGCCAACCTGACCTGGGACTACGGCCCGCTGCGCTACGTCTTCAACTCGCCGCGCATGCACCTCTACCACCACGACTGGGAGGCGCCGGCCACCGGCCAGAACTTCGGCATCACCCTGAGCTGCTGGGACTGGATCTTCGGCACGGCCCACCTGCCCGACCAGCCGCCCGCCAAGATCGGCTTCCCCGGTGTCGAGAAGCTGCCCGAGGACTTCTTCGGCCAGCTCATCTGGCCCCTGCCCCTGGCGGCGAAGGGGCTCCAGGGCACGAAGGTCTCGGCCAGCGTCGCCGGCGTGGGGGTGCTGGGCCTGCTCTACAGCCTGAGCCTGGCCCCGAGCGTCGACACCCCGATGTTCGGCGAGCCCGCCGCCAGCTCCCAGCCCGCCGTCTCTCCCGACGTGGCCCCCGTGGCCCACGCCGCCACCCCCGCCGAGGCCACCGCCGCCCTCGGGCGCTTCGGCACGGCCGCCCGCGCCGCAGGCTGGGCCGCCCCCGAGGTCGCCGTGACCGCCCGCGAGCTCGCCGAGGCCCTGGGCAGCGAGCGGCTCGTGGTGCTCGACGTGCGCACCGAAGACCGCTTCGCCGAGGGCCACATCCCCTCCGCCCAGCTCGTCACCCGCGGCGACTACTCGGGCGGCGAGGTGCCCGGGGTGTCGAGGTCCCGGGACGAGCTCCAGGCCCTGCTGCGGGCGAAGGGCGTCGACGACGACTCGGTGGTGGTGCTGCTCGGCGACGGCGGCCCCGAGCCCTACCGCCTGTGGTGGACCCTGGCCCAGGTCGGTGGCTTCGAGACGCGTGTCCTCGACGGTGGTCTCGCCGCCTGGAAGGCCCTCGGGGAGCGCCTCGCCGAGGGCCCCGGCCGCGCGGTCGAGGCCGGCACGGTCACCCTCGCCGGTGGGCCGGCCCGCAACCTCATGTGGGCCGAGGTCGAGGCCCTCCGGGCCCGCCACCCCGACCTCCAGCTCGTCGACACCCGCGGCGCCCCCGAGTTCACCGGCGAGGAGCAGCACCGCAAGGCGGCCCGTGCCGGCCACAGCCCCGGCGCCCGCCACCTCGACTGGAAGGCCGTGCTGCGCCTCGAGGGCGACGCCCCCGTGCTGCGAGATCCGGCCGACGCCCGGGCGGTCTTCGCGGCGGCGGGCATCGACCCGGCGCGGCCCGTGCTGACCTACTGCCAGAGCGGCACCCGCAGCTCGACGGTCTACTACAGCCTGCTCCAGCTCGGCGCCGACATGGAGGCCGTGGCCAACTACGACGGCAGCTGGGCCGAGTACAGCCGCCTCGAGGCCCTGCCCGTGGCCATGGGCCCGAACGGGTGAGGCCGGGCCTGCCGCTGCAGCGGGGAGGGCGCGGCCGCTCCCGTCGCCTCTCCGTCCTGCGCCGCGGCGGGCGCGGTGCCCTGCTCGCCCTCGGGCTCGGGGGCTGCGCGGCCCCGGCGGTGGCGCCGTCCGGTCCGGCCGCCGACGGGGTCTCGCTCGGCCTCTTCGCGACGGATGCCTTCTACGACTATGGCCCGATGGTCGAGGAGATCGCCGAGCTGGGGGCGGGCTCGCTGCTCGTGGTGGTGCCCCGGCGGCTCGACCACTCCCAGGCCAGCGCCCCCGTGCTCGCCGTGCCCCCGCCCACCCTCGACCGCACCCTGCGCCAGGCCCGGGTCCAGGGCCTCGAGACCACGGTGATGCCGGTCATCGACCTGGTCCAGCGGGCCCACGCGGGCGACTGGCGCGGCCGTCTCGCCCCCGCCGCCCCCGATCGCTTCTGGTCGGCCTACGGCGCCGCCCTCGACCGGGTGGCCGTGGTGGCCGAGGGCGCCGGCGCCGACCGCCTCGTGGTGGGCTCCGAGCTGTCGAGCCTCGAGGCCGAGGCCGAGCGCTGGTCGGCGCTCATCTCCGGCCTCCGCGACCGCTTCGGCGGCCGCCTCACCTACTCGGCCAACTGGGACCACCACGCGGCCGTGCCCTTCTGGGGCGCGCTCGACGAGGTGGGGGTCACCGCCTACCACCCCGTCGACGGCGCCGATCCGGCCGCGGCCTGGTCCGAGGCCCTCGCCGCCGCCGCCGCCACGGCTGCCGAGAACGACCGTCCCCTCGTCATCACCGAGTACGGCTACCCCGCCCTGGGCTCGGCTGCGGCCCGCCCCTGGGACGAGACCACCGGCGCCCCCGCCGACGACGCGCTCCAGGCCGCGCTCTACGGCGTCGCCCTCGCGGCCCTCGCCTGCGCCCGGCCCCAGGCGGCCTTCGCCTGGAACTGGTTCGGCCACCCCGCCGACCCCGCCAGCCCCTTCTCCCCGCGCGGTCGTCCCGCAGCCGCCGTGCTGCGCGACCACTTCGCCACCGCACCGGCGCAGCGCTGCGCCCCCCCGGAGTCCCGATGAAGCCGCCCGCCACCCCGGCCGATCCCGCCCGCCGCCTCTTCCTCCGCCGCGTCGCCCAGGTCGCCGGCGCCTCGGCCCTGGCCGCCTGCACCCCGCGGGCCCCGGGGGTGGCCGACGCCGCCCCGTCCGTCGCCCCGACCCTGCCCCCGCCCCCCGGCGACGCGGGCCCCGCCGGACTTCCCGACGGCCTCGACCGCACCCACTTCCACGTCCACAACGAGGGCCCCCTGTCGCTCGAGACCCGCCGCGGGGCCCACGGCCGCGGGCTGCTCACCCCGAACGACCGCT
This sequence comes from Myxococcota bacterium, assembly GCA_964226865.1. Classification (GTDB taxonomy): domain Bacteria; phylum Myxococcota_A; class UBA796; order UBA796; family UBA2385; genus CAXQUZ01. The sequence continues at coordinate 24,639 of CAXQUZ010000359.1, forward strand.
TCTTCGTGCGCAACAACCTGCCCCGGCCGGCCGCGAGCATCCTCGACGACCGCGACGCCTGGGCCGTGGCCTTCGAGGGGGTGGCCAAGCCCCGCACGGTCACCCTCGCCGAGCTCAAGACCCTCGGCGTCGCCACCGAGGCGGTCACCCTCCAGTGCTCGGGCAATGGCCGCGCCTTCTTCGCCCACGGCCCCTCGGGCTCGCCTTGGGCCACGGGGGCCGCGGGCTGCGCCATCTGGACGGGGGTGCGGCTGCGGGATGTCTGGGCCCACCTCGGCGGGGTGCTGCCGGAGGCCCGCTATCTGACCGCGACCGGCGGTGAGCTGCTGCCCGAGGGCGTCGACCGCGACACGGTGGTGGTCGAGCGCAGCGTGCCCGTCGAGAAGGGGCTGGCCGACGCGCTGCTCGCCTGGGAGATGAACGGCGCGCCCATCCCGCTCACCCACGGCGGCCCCCTGCGGCTCATCGTGCCCGGCTACTTCGGCGTGAACCACATCAAGTACGTGCGCCGCATCGGGGCGACCGTCGACCAGACCAATGCCAAGATCCAGAAGAAGGGCTACCGCTTCCGTCCCATCGGCGAGGGCAGCAGCGACACCCACCCCTCGATGTGGCGCATGCCCGTGAAGTCGTGGCTCAACGGCCCGGGCACGGACGGCCACACCGTGCCGGCGGGCAAGGTCGTCTTCTACGGGGTCGCCCTGTCGGGCGAGCGCGGCGTCGAGTCGGTCGAGGTCTCGGTGGACGGCGGCGAGACCTGGGCCCCGGCCACCCTCGAGGGCCCCTCCCTCGGGCCCAACGCCTGGCGGGCCTTCTCGTTCTCGACCACCCTCGCCGAGGGCCGCCACACCCTCCACACCCGCGCCACCGACACGGCGGGCGAGCAGCAGCCCCGGGACCGGGTCGAGAACGAGCGGGGCTACGGCCACAACGGCTGGCTCGACCACGGGCTCGCCGTCGTCGTCACGGCCACCCGGGAGGCCCTGCCCGAGGAGCCGGCCGCGGCCGTCCCGGCGGGGCCCAAGGGGCCGGTCACCCTCTCGGAGGCGGGCGAGCGGGGCAAGGAGGTCTTCCTGGCCCAGGCCGAGCCCAGCTGTGGTGTCTGCCACACCCTCGCCGACGCGGGCACGAAGGGGGCCGTCGGGCCCAACCTCGACGCCCTCGCCCCCGAGCTCGGCCGGGTCGAGTCGGCGGTCACCAACGGCGTCGGCGCCAGGCCGGGCTTCGGCGGCCGCCTCCGCCCCGAGCAGATCCGCGACGTGGCGACCTATGTGGCCGAGTCGACCGGCGGCTGAGGCGCAAGCCGCCGCCGACGATGCTGAGAATGCCCTCGGCTACAGTGTCTTGAGGAACTCGATGAGGGCCATGCTCTCGTCCTCGTCGAGGTCGTCGAGCATCTCGTCGTGGCCGGCCGGGGACTGGCCGGGGCCGCCGAGGGTGACGTGGGCCTCGGTGTCGTCGAGCCAGGCCTCCGGGATGGCCGCGCCCGTGGGGTAGCCGACGCAGGCCGCGTCGAAGTCGGTCTCGGGGTCGTCGGCGGGGCCCTGGACGTAGAAGGCCGTGCGCTCGGCGGGCGGGCGCAGCACGTCGCAGAGGGTGGGGGCGGCGTTGTTGTGGAAGTAGGGGTAGCGGGCCCAGATGCCGTCGAGGGGCGGCGGCACGTAGCCGGCCTCGCTGGCGTCGACGGTGGTCTGCATCCACTGGGAGACGGCGAGGGCGTTGAGGGCCTCGAGGTCGACCATGCCCGTGGCGCGGCCGCTGTCGGTGCCCACGTCGACCCGGGGGGTCTGGGGGTGGTAGCGCACGGCCGTGGTCGCGAGGCGGTCTGCCGGGCTGCGCGCGTCGGCGTCGTCGGCGTCCCAGCCCTTGTCGTAGCTGCCGTGGCAGCGGGCGCAGCGGGCCTCGAAGGCGAGCTGGCCCGCCTGGGCCCGGTCTTCGTCGATGCTCTCGGCGCCGAAGAAGTCGGTCCAGCGGGGGGCCTCGGTGGCGAAGACCGTGACCGTGAGCTCGTCGACGACCCGCATGCCCGCGTCGCTCTCGAGCCAGGCCTGGAGCGCGGGCAGGTCGGCGCCCCGGCCGAGCTCGTTCCAGAGGAAGTTGGTGAGGATGGGGTTGCCCGCGACGATGCTGCCGTCCGAGAGCCAGCGCGTCTTGTGCTTCATCGTCCACCAGGGCATCGGCTTGGAGTCGCCGACCACCTCGTCGAGCACCAGCGCGCGGGGGCTGGCCTCGAGGCCGGCGTCGAAGCTGGCGTCGGCGTCGTCCCGGCGGCGGGCGAGGCTGCCGGCGACCTGGGCGAGGCTGGTGTCGAGGCCCAGCGCCACGGGGGGCAGGGTGCCCACGGCGCCGAGGGCCGCGATGGTCTCTTCGTACATGGCGCGCTCGCCGTCGGTGGCGTCGGTGAGCTGCTGGAAGGTGTCGCCGTCGAGGGTCGAGAGGGCCGTGGCCGCCACGTGGAAGAGCGCGTTGGGCCGGGGACGCTTGTTCTGGAGCCCGACGACGGGGGTGCCGAAGAGGGTGCCGACGTGGCAGGCGGCGCAGGAGAAGGTGAGGCCGAGGCCCTGGTCGGTCTCGAGCCAGGTGGCGCCCATGGGGTCGCCCGGGCCCTGGCCGGGGGGCGGCGGGGCCCAGGTCGGGTCGCCGGGGTGGTCGGGGTCGGGGGGCACGGCCGCTGCGGCGGGCCCGTCGGGGAAGCGGGACAGGCCCATGCGCGCGTACATGCCGTCCTCGTCGCTGAAGCCGGTCGTGGCCTCGAGCACCTGGCGCACCACCTCGGCGTCCGGATCGGTGAAGACGTTGCGCAGGGCGCCGAGCGGCAGCAGCATGCGGGTCGTGGGCACGGGCCAGTGGAAGACATGCTGGAGGCCGGCGGCGCGGGCCGTGGCGAGGTCGTCGGCGCTGAGCCCGTAGATGTTGGCACGGCCCTCGCCGGGGGTCACCGTGGCCCCGGCCGACCAGTCGGCGGCCTCCCGGTCGCAGACGCCGTCGCCGTCCATGTCGAGGCCCGCCGTGCAGCCGGCCTCGGGGGCGCCCGTGTCGTCGGGGACGTCGTCGCCGGGGGCCTTGCCGCCGCTGTGGCAGCCGACGAGGAGGAGCAGAGACGTGACCATGGGGCCTCCCGGGCGGGGGACCGGCGGGGGCCGGCAGGGAGGCGGAGGGTAGCGCGGGCGGGGCCCTGAAGGGAGCGCGCCCGGGCGCCGAAGGAAGCGGGCCCGGGCGCGGGGGGGACGGAGGGCCTCAGGCCGTGAGCGCCGCCGCCTCGGCCGCCTCGGCTGCCGGGATGCGGATCTCGACCGTCGTGCCCGCGCCGGCGGTGGAGGCGATGTGGACCTCGCCGCCGAGGGCCCGGGCGGCCTGGCGCACGGCGGCCATGCCCACCCCGCGGCCGCTGACGCTGCTCACCTCGTCGCGGGAGGAGAGGCCGTCCATGAAGAGCAGCTCTTCGGGGTGCTCGATGTCGATGCCCTTGGTGCGGGCCTTCTCGACCAGGGCCTCCCAGGCGATGCCCCGGCCGTCGTCCTCGATGCGCAGCCGCACGGACTCGTCGTCCTGGTCGGCGTGGAAGCGGAGGCGGGCGGTGGCGGGCTTGCCGTGCTGGCGGCGCTCCTCGGCGGTCTCGACGCCGTGGTCGAGGGCGTTGCGGACGGCGTGGACCAGCGAGCCGTAGAGGGCACGCCAGGCGTCGCTGGGGGGCGTGCGCAGCCCGGGGGCGGCCACCTCGACCTCGACGTGGTCCTTGCCCAGCCGATCGGCGAGGGCCCGGCTCTGGTCGGCGAGGCGCCCGAGGCGCTGGTCGGCCTTGTCCCAGGACCAGCGGTCGAGGGTCTCGAGCACGGCGGCCACCTCGGCGCCGGCGCCCAGCAGCTCGCGCACGGTCTCGACGTCGTCTTCGTGCACGACGAGGGCCTCGTCGTCCTGCTCGCCGGCCAGGGGGGCGAGCCAGCTGGCCGTCTCGTCCCAGAGCTGGAGCACCGCCTCCCGCTCGCTGGCCGTGAGGCCCGTGCCGTCCTCGGCCAGGCGGTCTTCGATGCTGTGGAGGGCCTCGGCCAGCCGCTCGAGCCCCATCAGCGCGCCGGAGCCCTTGAGGGTGTGGATCCAGCGCTTCTCGTCGGCGGGGCTGCCCGCGGCGCCGGCGATGGCCTCGACGAGCTGGCGGGCCTCGGCGAGGAAGTCGCCCAGGGCCGTGGGGTCGCGGCGGGTCAGGGAGAAGACGGCGAGCATCTCGCGGCCGGCCCGCTCGGCCTCGGCGGCGGCGAGGGTGGCCGTGATGTCGCTGATGACGAGGAGCACCCGCTCCAGCGCGCCGCTGTCGTCGCGGATGGTGCGGTAGTCGAGGGCGAGCTGGCGGTCGCCGGCCCGCAGCCGCTTGGGCAGCTGGTCGATGGCGAGGTCCTCGGGCATCCAGTCCGAGTCGAGCTCGTCCCAGCCGATCTCGAGCCAGCTCGCTGCGGTCGCGTCGTGGGCGGCCAGCCAGTCCCAGAGCCGCTGGCCGGTCGTGGGGGGCGAGAGCAGGTCGGCGGTGGCGCCGCTGCGCGCGCCGCAGAGCTTGCCCTTGGGGTCGACCATGATGAGCCCCTGGTCGACGTTGTCGAGCACGAGGCGGGCATCTTCGTGGGCCCGCTGGGCGGTCTGCTGGGCCGTCTCGGCCGCCGCCCGGGACTGGTCGACGAGGCTCATGGCCCGCACCCGGCTGGCATCGTAGAGCAGCGCCACGGCCCCGTAGGCGCCGATGGCCCCGGCCGTGATGGCGAGGTTGAGGACGTTCTCGGCATAGGCCGGGGTCTCGCTGGGCGGGCCGAGGCCGGTCCAGCCGAGCACGCTCAGCCCGATGACGGCGGTGGCCGAGACGGCACCCCAGGTGGCCATGATGCGTCGGTCGCCCATCATCAGGGCGATCATCGGCGCCAGGGGCATCCAGCTGACGGCCATGGACTGGTGGAAGCCCGTGCCGAACATGATGGCGGCGAGGGTCAGCGCGAGGGTGGCCGAGAGGGCGTGGGCCGCCGGGACGACCGCGCCGTCGCGCTTGAAGCGGCGCATCGACAGCACCAGCACGACGACGGCCACCCCGACCCCAGCGGCGGTGCGGTGCATGCCGAGGGCGGCGTAGAGGGCGCCGTAGGCGACGGCGGCCACCAACAAGACGAGGCCGACAACCGTTACCAGCACGGCCTTTCGTTCAATCTCGGGGTCGGTGGTCTCGTGGATGTGGCGCGGTGTACACAGGCGGGTCCATCTGCGGACGAACTGCTGCAGTGTGGTCATGGTCTGCTCCCTTCCAGGACTGCGGGAACGGATCGGTGGCCGCTTCGGGGCAGCGCACGGGCCCAGAAATCCTGCGCTGGCGCAGGATTTACCGGCGCGGGCGTCGCTGGCACGGGGGCGGGGCCGCGCCCGCGGGACGGGCGCCGGGTGTCGGAGATCAGCGTGCGTGCGGGTCTCCCTGCGAGACCGGGCGGGCCCTGGTGCGCAGGGGGCCGCGGGTGCGATGGTGGGATCCCGGCTGCGCCCGCGTCCGGATCGCCCCCCTGCCCGGAGCCCCGATGTCGACCTCCCCCCTCCTGAGTGACGACCACCGCCGCTGGCAGGCCGACCCGCTGGGCTTCTGGGCCGAGCAGGCCCGGGCCATCGACTGGATCGTGCCGCCGGCGACCGTGCTCGAGGACGAGGGCGAGACCTGGCGCTGGTTCCCCGACGGCCAGCTCAACACCTGCGCGCTGGCCCTCGACCACCACGTCGATCAGGGCCGGGGCGACCAGCTCGCCCTCATCCACGACTCGCCTGTGACCGGCAGCCAGGCCCGCTGGACCTACCGCGAGCTGCGGGACGAGGTGGCCCGCCTCGCCGGTGCCATCCGCAGCCTGGGTGTCGAGAAGGGCGACCGGGTCGTCATCTACATGCCCATGATCCCCGAGGCCGTGATGGCCATGCTGGCCTGTGCCCGCCTCGGCGCGGTCCACAGCGTCGTCTTCGGGGGCTTCGCGCCCAAGGAGCTGGCCGTGCGCATCGACGATGCCCGGCCCACGCTGCTGCTGACGGCGAGCTGTGGCATCGAGGTCGACCGGGTCATCGCCTACATGCCGCTGGTGCGCGAGGCCCTGGCGCTCTCCGCCCACCCGCCGGCCCACGTGCTGGTGCGCGAGCGCAGCGCCATGCCCGTGCGCCTCTCGGCCCCCGCCGAGCTCGACTGGGACACCCTCGTCGCCCGGGCCGCGCCCGTCGACCCGGTGCCGGTCGGCGCCAACGACCCGCTCTACGTGCTCTACACCTCGGGCACCACCGGGCGGCCCAAGGGGGGGGTGCGCGAGAACGGCGGCCACGCGGTCGCCCTGCGCTACAGCATGGGGGCGGTCTACGGCGCCCGTCCCGGCGATGTCTACTGGGCGGCCAGCGACGTGGGCTGGGTCGTGGGCCACAGCTACATCGTCTACGGGCCCCTGCTCCACGGCTGCACGACGCTGGTCTACGAGGGCAAGCCCGTGCGCACCCCCGACGCCAGCGCCTTCTGGCGGGTCATCGCCGAGCACCGGGTCAACGTCTTCTTCACGGCCCCGACGGCCTTCCGGGCCATCAAGAAGGAAGACCCCGAGGGCCGCGGGCTGGCGGGCCACGACCTGTCTTCGCTGCGCACCATCTTCCTCGCCGGCGAGCGCCTCGACCCGCCCACCCTGGCCTGGCTCGAGGCCCTCGTGGCGCGCCCGGTGCTCGACCACTGGTGGCAGACCGAGACCGGCTGGCCCATGGTCGCCTACGCCGCCGGCCTCGGGGCGCCGCCGGTGCGCGCGGGCAGCGCCGGGCTGCCGGTGCCCGGCTACGACGTGCGGGTGCTGCGCGAAGACGGCAGCCCCTGCGAGCCGGGTGAGCCGGGCGACATCGTCGTGCGCACCCCCTTGCCGCCGGGCAACCTCTGCACCCTCTGGGGCGACCACGCGCGCTTCGTCGACAGCTACCTGCGCCGCCACCCGGGCCACTACCTGACCAGCGACGGCGGGGTCATCGACGCCGAGGGCTATGTCACGGTGCTCGGCCGCACCGACGACGTCATCAACGTGGCGGGCCACCGGCTCAGCACGGGCGAGATGGAGGCGGTGGTCGGCGCAGATCCCGCCGTGGCCGAGTGCGCCGTGGTGGGCATCGAGGACGGCCTCAAGGGCCAGGTGCCGCTGGGCTTCGTCGTGCTCAAGGACGGCGCCGCGGTCCACCCCCAGCGCCTCGAGGCCCGCCTGGTCCAGTCGGTGCGGGCCGAGATCGGCCCCATCGCCGCCCTCAAGACCGTGCTGGTGGTCGGGCGGCTGCCGAAGACCCGGTCGGGCAAGATCCTGCGCCGCACCCTGCGCCAGATGGTGGCCCGCGCCGACGTGGCCGTGCCCGCGACCATCGACGACCCGGTCATCCTGCGCGAGATCGAGGCCGCCCTCCGGGCCCGGGGCGTCGGGCGCTTCGGTGGGGCGGGCTGAGGCCGGGAGCCGGGGCGGGCGGGGGGCTCAGGTCTCGCGGCGCTCGTGCAGCTCGGCGGGCAGGCTGGTCCAGACCGTCGGCTGGTGGGGGCTGTCGTCGAAGACGATGGTCGCGAAGGGGGTGGGCTCGCTCGGGGGGCGGGCCGGCGCCTTGGGCTCGTCGGCGTAGCGCCAGGCCACGATGTCGAAGCGCTCGCCGTTGTGGTGCCAGCGGAAGGCGTCGTGGGTCGAGGGCACCTTCGCCGTGTCGCCGTCCCTGAAGCGCACGGTGACCTCGCGGAAGGGGTTGCCCGGGAAGGGCTCGCCGCCGTGGGGGTGCCAGGCGGGGTCGCTCGCGGCGGTGGTGGGGGCCTCGGCCGCGAGGGCCGCCGGGGGCAGGGGCACGGGCGAGCGGGGCGGCGCCGGGGCGGTCGCTGGGGCGGTCGGGAGAGGGGACGGGGCGGTCGCGGGGGACGGGGCGGTCGCGGGGGACGGGGCCATCTCGAGGCGGGCCCGGAGGGCGTCGCGCTCGGCCCGCACCTGGGCGAGCTCGGCGGCGAGGGCGCGGCTCTCGGCCTGGGCCTGGTCGCGCGCGCGCTGGGCGCTGGCCTGCTCGGCGGCGCAGGCCTCGAGGGCCTCCTCGAAGACGGCGCAGACCGCCGCGACCTCGTCGGCCACCGCCTGGGTGAGGCGCAGGCGGGCCTCGGCCGCGGCCACGGCCTCGGTGGCCCGGCGGAGCACGCGCTGGGACAGGGGGTGGGAGCTGGGCACGGGCGCCTCCAGGTCGCGGGTGCGGGGCGCACGGCGCCACCGCCTCTGTCGCGGAGACGGAGAGGGAGGGGCAGCGGTCGCGCGCCGGCGCGGGGGGGACGAGTCTAGGGGCTTGCGGGGCGCCGGGCCGCAGAAGCCGCCTGACAATTGCGGCGCCCGGCCCGCCTGGCCCGTGCCGACAACCGAGCTGCAAGCTCGGAAGTGGCCACTGTCAGACCGTCTTGGGGCGCGGACAGCCCCCGGGGCGCGCCCGCGGGGCCGACGGGGGACGCGGGGGCGCAGGGGCGGCCGCCGCGGGGCGCGGGGGGCGCGGGGGGCGCATCCCCCCTCCACTCTCGCCGGAGGCCCCCCCTCAGGGGCGCGGGGGGCCGCTCGCGAGGGCCTGGCGCAGCAGGGTGAAGAGCGCCTCGGGCAGGAAGGGCTTGGCGAGCACGGGGTAGGGGGCCAGCCACCCGGGGCGCTCGGCGTGGGCGGTCATGAACACGAAGGGCCGCCCCGGGAAGTCGGCCACCACGGCGGCGCCGCCCCCCCGGGGCATCGACAGGTCGCAGAGCACGACGTCGACGGGCGTGTCTTGGTGGTCGCGGGCCTCGACGGGACCGGCGGCCGTGCGCACCGTCCAGCCGTCGTGGCTGAGGAGCCGTGCCGCGAGGCGGCGCACGGCGGGGTCGTCCTCGACGATGAGCACGGTGCGACCCGCGACGCTGGAGCGGGGGGCGGCCGGGGCCGCGGCCGCGGCGGTGGGCGCCGTGGCGGGCGGCAGCCGGAGCACCACCGTCGTCCCCCCGCCCGGGGTCTCGTCGAAGGCGAGGGTGCCGTCCATCTCTTCGACCACCCGCCGCACCATGGCCAGGCCCAGCCCCGTGCCCTTGCCCGGCCTCTTGGTGGTGAAGAAGGCCTCGCTCGCCCGGGCCCGCACCTCGGGGCTCATGCCTGCGCCGTGGTCGATGACCGCCAGCACGACCGTCTCGCCGTCCCGCCGGGTCTGGACGGTGACCCGGCCGGCGCCCGGTGTGGCGTCCCGGGCGTTGAGCACGAGGTTGAGCAGCACCTGGTCGAGCTGGCGGGGGTCGGCCCGCACGGTGGCGTCGGCGGAGGTGTCGACGGTGAGGGTGATGCGCTCGGGCAGGGCCGTCCGGAGCAGGCGCTGGCTGTGCTGGACCAGCCGGTCGATGGCCAGGGGCTCGCGGCGCTCGGGGGCCGGCCGGGCCTGGGCCAGCAGCCGCTGGGTGAGCTCGGCCGCGGCGCGGGTCGCCTGGAGGGCCTCGTCCAGCTCGGTGCTGGGGCGCTCGAGATCCGCCAGCATCACATTGCCCAAGATGACCGTCAGCAGGTTGTTGAAGTCGTGGGCCACCCCGCTCACGAGGCTGCCGAGGGTCGCGAGCGAGAGCTGGCGCTGCTGGGCCTCGGCGAGGCGGTGCTGGTCGGTCGAGTCGTGGACCACACACAGCGACCAGCGGGGGTTGTCGGGCACCTGGCGCAGGCTGAGGTGGAGCCAGCGCCGGGCCCCGTCGGGGCGCGCGATGCGCAGCTCGCAGCGGTGGACCCCCGGGGCGCTGGTGGCGACGAGGGCGTCGTAGCGGGCGCGATCTTCGGGGACGATGAGCCCGCGGAAGGTCTCGGGGTCGACGGGGCTGTCGGGGGCGAGGCCGGCGATGCGCCGCAGCTCGGGGGTCCAGGTCACGGTGCCGGTGCCCGGGCGCCAGACCCAGCTGCCGACGTGGGCCATCTGCTGGGCCTGCTCGAGGGCGTAGGCGTGCTCTTCGAGGGCCGCCCGGGTCTCGTGGATGTGGGTGCGGTCCTGGATGGTCCCGACCATGCGCAGCATCTCGCCGCCGGGACCGCGCACGGCCACGGCCTTCGAGACGACGTGGCGCACGGCCCCGTCGATGATCAGCCGGTAGTAGACCGGGGCCCCCACCTCCGAGCTGATGGTCGCCTGGAGCGCGGACTGGAAGTGGTCGAAGTCGTCGGGGTGGACGCAGGTGAAGAAGAGCTCTTGGGAGGGCGGGACGGCATGGGGCTCGAGGCCCAGCAGCCGGAAGCAGTTGTCGGACCAGAGCACCTCGCCGGTCTGGAGGTCCCAGGAGTAGCTGCCCAGGCCGGCCACCCGCTCTGCCTCGTCGGCGAGGGCCCGGCGCACCGCCTGTTCGTCTCGGTCCATGGTGTCGTCCCGGGGATGCGGCTCGGTTGTACCGGTCGCGCCCCGCGGGGGACAAGATCTGGGTGGGATGGGCAGGAGCCGGGCACCGAAAGCGAGGGAGCGGGCGGGATCTGTGCGGCCCGGTGGCCCCGCGGGGCCGGGTGCGAAGCCCCCCTCGATCGGGGCACCGGCCGGGGACGCGGGTGGGGGCAGGCCCGCAGGGGGCTCAGGGCGCGACCGCGACCTCCCCGTGGCAGGTGGTCACCGAGCAGTAGAAGGCGGTGCCGGTGATCGTGGCGGCCGCGGCCGTGGTGTCGCCGCGGCGGGCGAAGAGGGCGAGGTCGGGGGCCGCGCTGCATGCCGCGATCGGGCTGGTCGCGGCGACGGCGGCCCCGGCGGCCTGGCAGCCGGCGAAGGACAGGGCCCCCGACCCGGCGATGGCCGCGGTGGCGCCGCCCGTGTCGGCCCAGTTGTCGTCCCAGGCAGACACGAGCCCGGTCTCCTGGCCAAAGCAGCTCAGGTTGCCCTCGGTGTAGACGGCGCCGCCGGCGTCGGCCCGGTTGGCCGTGGCCCCGAGCCCCGTGACGAAGCTGTCGGTGCCGGGCCCCAGGTAGAGTCCGCCGCCGTAGCGGTTGCCCCAGTTGTCGTGGAGCGAGACCGCCCGGGCGTCGAGCCGGAAGCCGCTGCCGTAGAAGGCCAGGCCCCCGCCGGTGGCCGCGCGGTTGCTCTCGAAGTCCACCGAGACCATGCGCAGGCCCGAGAACTCGACCAGGGCGCCGCCGCCTGCGGTGTCGTCCCCGCCAGTGTTGTGGGCGAGGCGGCTGTCGGCCAGCTCGAGCGGGCCCACGCTGCCGGCGTAGAGACCGGCGCCCCCCACCGAGCCGGCGCTGGCGTGGTTGCCCGTGATGACCAGGGCCGAGAGCTCGGCGCTGGCGAGGCCCGAGAGGTGGAGGCCCCCCCCGGGCACGGTGGCGGTGGTGACGCCGCCGGTGAGCACGAGGCCCGAGAGCACGGCCCGGCCGCCCGTGCCCGAGAGCTGGACGGTGGGGCCGGCGGTGGTGGAGGCGGCGCCGTTGAGCACGGGCCAGGTGTCGGCGGCGGCGAGCCGGTCGGTGTCTCCGGTGTCTCCGGTGTCTCCGGAGTCGGTGGAGTCGGCGGAGTCGGCGGAGTCGGCGGAGTCGGGAGGGACGCCGGTGTCGCCGGAGTCGAGGGGCACGGCACGGCCGATGATGTGGAGCGCGGCCACGTCGCCCTGGACGATGCGCACCCGGTAGGGGGCGGCGCCGCGGCAGATGTCGAGGCGGCCGGCGGCGGCGAGCTCGACCCGGACGGGGGCGTCGCGGCTGTCGGTCGGGAAGTCGGCGCTGCGGTCGACGGGCGCGCCGCCGTCCGGGGTCCAGGTCACGACGCCCAGCTCGTCGGCGGGCTGCCAGCCGGGGCGGCAGCCGTCGTTGCGTCCGTTGCAGCGCTCGGTCTGGCCGGGGAAGACGGCGGGATCGGTGTCGTCGCAGTCGCCGGTGGTGGCGACCCAGCCGACCTGGCAGGCCCCGGCGGCCACCCCGCCGACGCCGTCCCCGTCCGCGTCGGGGGCGAGGCCCTCGTCCCGCTCGCCGTCGCAGTCGTTGTCGAGGCCGTCGCAGCGCTCGGGGGCGCCGGGGTGGACCGTGGCCCGGCGGTCGTCGCAGTCGTCGAGAACGCTGAACCCATCGTTGTCGTCGTCGACTCTTGCCCGCTGGTCTTCGGCGGTGATGAAGACACAGCCCGGCAGCAGCGTGGCGCCCAGCAGGGCCGCCCTGGCGGGGCGGCTCAGCACTGGGGCTCGGGGGCCAGCAGGGGATCGACGACGAGCCCGGGCACGGCGCCGAGGGCGGGCCAGGACACGTCGAGCGGCAGGCAGGCCGGGGCGCCCGCGTCGCCCGTGTCTCTGGCATCTCCCGTGTCTCCGGCATCTCCCGTGTCGTCCGTGTCGCCGGTGGCGCGCTGGTCGGCGCAGGGCTGGCAGGTGGCGCCCAGGGCCGCGAGCTGGGCGCAGGCGTTGACGCCGTTGCCGCCGGGCAGGGTGCGCAGGTCGATGTCCATGCGGAGCCGCAGCTCGTCCGCCCAGACGGTGCCGTCGTCGGCGAGGCGGAGGGTGGCCGTGATCTCGACCCCCTCGAGGTCGTACTGGCGGTCGGGGGGCTCGGCGAGGCGGAGGGTGGCCGGGCCCAGCTGGAGTGCGTCGCCGGTGCGCGACAGGGGCAGCGCGTCGGGCGCCACACAGCTGTGTTGCCAGGCCCGGTCGGCCGTGACCTCGGCGAAGCCCAGCCAGGCCGTGCCCGTGGCGTCGACCCCGATGAGCATGCCCGTCGCCTCGCCCACGAGCTCGCCCAGGGCCGCGGCGCTGGGGGGCGTGGTGAAGCTGTGGAAGCGGGCCTCGGGGTCGAGCAGGTCGGCCGCCCAGCTCGTGGCGGCGAGGGGCGGCACGGTGGCGGAGGCGGGCGCGCCGGTGGTGGTGAGGGTCCAGCGCTCCTGGACCTCGCCGCACTGCTCGAGCAGGGCGGTGTGGACCGTGTCGGGGGCGAGGGTGACGGGGACGGCGCCCGAGGGGGGCACGGCGACCCAGCCCGGGGTGGCGCCGCCGTCGACCCACAGCCGGGACCGGTCGCCGCGGGTCTCGACCGTCAGGGTGGTCGGGCCGGGGGCGAGGGGGCCTGTGGCGGGCCCGAGCTGGGCCGGTGCGCTGCGGCAGGAGGCGGGGGCCGGGGCGCAGCCGGTGGCGGCGAGCGCGAGGGCCCCCCCGCCGAGCAGGGCGCGCCCGGGGCTCACCACTCGTGCACCCACAGCGCCCCGGCGCCCAGCGCGCCCGCGAGGCTGAGCCCGGTGATGCCCGCGGCCCCGGCGAGGTGGTTGCGGCGCACGAGGGCGGCCTCGGGGCCGTCGGCGACGGTGCCGGCGCGGTAGTCGGCCCGGGTGGTGGCGGCGAGCACGAGGCCCGTGGTGCCGACGAGGGCGAGGCCGCCGGCGGCCCAGGCGAGGCCCCGCGAGCGGTGGCGGGGCAGGGCCGCGAGCGGCGGCGGGGCGCCGGTGGGCACGAAGATGAACTCGCCCGAGCCCTGGAGGTGGCCGAAGGCGGGGGTCTGGTCGTGGTGGCTGCGCAGCCAGGCGTCCTGGCGCACCTCGCGCTGGACCTGGACCGAGAGCTCGCTGGCCGTGCGGAAGGGGGCGGGCTCGTCGAGGGCCGCGAGCAGCCGGGCGGTGAAGACGCTGTGGCCGTCGGGCCCCACGTCCAGCACGGCCTCGTCGGCCTGGCCCGCCGCGAGCACCTGGAAGGCCGTGCGCTGGCGGTTGCGGGCCAGCCAGGCGGCGTCGTGGGGCGCCAGGTCCGGCGCGCCGCGGGTCGCGAGCATGCCGCCGTAGCAGGCGTCGACCACGAGCAGCCGGTGGCGGGCGGGGATGCTGCGGCCGATCAGCGTGCGGACACTCTCCATGGGAATGTCGTGCAGCAGGGCTTCTTCGGGGTCGAGGCTGCCGTCGTGGGGCACGAGGTAGCCGAGGGCCTCGCCGCTGGCGGTGTGGGTGGTGGTGCCGTGGCCGGCCCAGAAGACCACCAGGGCGTCGTCGGGCGACAGGGCCGCCAGCGACTGGAGGGCCGAGAGCACCCCGGCCCGGGTGGCGGCGTCGTCGTAGAGCTCGATGACCTCGTCGAAGCCGAAGCGCGTCCGCAGCCGGTGGGCGACGGCCGCGGCATCGGCGACGGCGTGGTCGAGGTCGAGGGCCTCGCCGGGATAGTCGCTGATGCCCACCACCAGGGCGACCTGGCGCTGGTAGAGGGGGGCCGGGGGGGCGGCGCCGGGGCCCGCCGGTGCGAGGCCGCGGGTGGGGGCGGCGGCGGCCAGCGGGGCGGCCAGGCGCAGGGCCAGGGCGAGCAGGGCGGGCGTCACGGGGCGGCTCCGGCCCAGGCGGTCACGGCCGAGAGGGTGTAGGTGAGGGTGGTGGTGGCGCCGTCGGCGGTCCAGTCGCCGCGCAGGGGCGCCCCGTCGAGCCAGGTGGCCAGCGGCAGCGGGGCCCGGGTGGCGAGCAGCTTGAGGCGCTCGGTGCCCCAGGGCGGCACGGTCTGCCAGCAGCGGGGCGAGGTCCAGGCCTCGCCGGGGGCCAGCAGGGGGGCCTCGTCGTCGTCGAGGAGCGCGGTGGCCCGGTTGTCGGCGTCGAAGTGGACGAGGTGGATCCGGCGGGGGCCGGGGGCCGTGTGGCGCACCTCGACCGTGATGCCGGCCCCGGGGGGCAGCTGGAGGGCGCCGGTGGCGTCGGGCACCAGCACGGCGCCGGGGGCGCAGGTGGTGGGGTCGGCCGCGCGCAGGCGCAGGGAGGGGGACGGGCCGCCGGCGAGCTCGAGGGCGGCCAGCTCGGTGGCCCGGCGGCGGCGGCGCAGGGCCGTGGCCACGGGGCTGGTGGACCAGGGCGCCCCGGCGGGAGACCGGGCCAGCTCGGTCGCGCCCGCCCGCAACACCAAGGTCCCGGCCTCGCTCTCGGGCCCGGGCTCTGTGGTGAGCACCAGCGCGGCGGGGCCGGCGGTCCAGCCCTCGGCGGCGAGCAGGGGCAGGAGGCGGTCGTGGAGGGCCGGGGGCAGGGCGAGGCGGCGGGGGGAGGGGGGCGCACCCTCGCGCTCGACCCGCACCCGGGCGGCCGCCAGGGCCGCGGGGGGCGCCGCGCAGCCGGGCTGGAGGAAGGTCTGGCTGGCGGTGGTGGAGGCGACCGCGGCGGAGCAGACGCGGCCGTCCTCGAGGACCAGGGCGTAGCGGGCCCGGTCGTCCAGGCCGAGCAGGGTGCCGCCGGCGATGCGCAGCTGGAGGGGCGGGCCGGCCACGACGCCGTCCACCGCGAGGCCGCCGGCCGCCGGGGCATCCGGGGCGAGGGGCAGGTGGCCGGCGCCCAGGAGCACGGGGTGCTGGGCGGGGGCGGCCTGGGCCAGGGCGGCCTGGATCCGTGCGTGCACGGTGGACCAGGTGGCCCCGGCGGGCGCCCGGACGAGGGCCTCGGCGAGGGCCTGGGAGAAGCGCCCGCCGCCGCCGGGGGCCTCCTCGGCCAGCTCGTCGGCGCGGGCGGCCGCCAGGATGGTGACCGGGGCGAGGGCGTCGGCGGGGCGGACCCACTCGTGGCCGAGGGTGTCGGCGCCGGGCACGGCGGGCCCCGAGCCCCGGGCGGCGGGCTGGAGCCCCCGCAGCAGCCCGCCGCTGTGGCAGGTGTCGAGGGTCAGCACGAGGTGGCCCGCGGGCCCCAGGGCGCGCCGCAGCTCGGTGAGGGCCGCGCCGAGGGCGTCGTCGCGCACCACCCCGCCGTCCGTGAGCAGCAGGGCCTCGTCCCAGCCGTCGGCCTCGTCCCGGTCGTCGTCGGCCACCCGGGTGCCGTGGCCCGAGATGTGGACCCACAGCCGATCTCCGGGGGCGAGGCGGCGGGCCTGGGCGGCGAGGGCGGCCGCTGGGTCGGCCGTGGCCGCGGCGCGCTCCAGTGCGGTCGGCCCGAGGGGGCCTGCGGCGGCGGCCGTGGCGAGGCGATCGAGGTCGCGCCCCAGGTCGAGGGCGGCCGCGCTGGGGGGCGGGGGCACGGCCATGAGGAGCGCGTGCTGGCCGGCCGCCGCCGAGAGGGCGAGCCAGGGGACGGCGGTGAGCAGGGACGGGGACATGGCGGCGGCGGCTCCCGGCAGGGGAGGGGACGGGGGGCAGGGCGCCGGGCCAGGGCGCGGTCCCGCAGGCAGGGCGGGGGCGCCGGGCCCCCCACCGGGATCCTGTGGGGGCCCCACCATAGCGCGGGGACCAGGGGCGCTGGGGGCCATCCGGGCCGGTCGTGGGCGGGAATCCCGGATTTTCTTCGGGGGCGTTTCGTCCCGCTTCGCCGCAGCGAATGCCCGACCGAGACCCGGAGCTGTGCCATGTCCCTGCCCGCTGCCCCCCGCCTGGCGCCCGTCCCCCCCACCGCATGCCGCCGCGATCCCTGCGCCGCCCCCGGGGAGGGGCGCGCCGGCGCTGCGGCGGGTCCGGGGCCTGGGCGGCCCGCGTGGGTGCCGGGCGGGGCGGAGGGGGCGGTCTGGCTCCCGCTCGGCCTCCACGCGGGCCGGGTGGTCGGGGTGGGGCTCGAGCAGTGGTCTGACCGGGGGCCCCTCCCGGGGGCCGCGGCCCTGCTCGTGGTCGCGGTCACGGGGCCCGCCCTCGCCCGGGCCCCCGGCGCCCTCTGCGGGCCCGGGGCCGGGGGGCCGGGCTGTCCGAGCGCCGCCGGCAGCCCCCGCGAGGTGGGGGCGGGCGGCCTGTGCTGGGTGGTCTCGGGCCGGGACGGGGCCGCGGGGGCCTGGGCCGGCCGGGCCGCCGAGGGCATGGTGCTGCGGGACGGCCAGCTGCGGGGCTGGCTGGCCGTGGCCGGGCCGGCGCCCCGGGCCCTGTGGACGGCCGCCGCGGCGGCCCTGGCCGCCCGCCCCGCCTGGCCCCGGACGGGCCCCGCCCAGGCCCTCGTCGACGGCAGCGGTGCGGTGATCTGGGCCGATCCCCCCGGCCGGCGCTGGATGGCGGCCCCCGGGCGCCGGGCCCAGGTGGCGGCCCTGCTCGCGGCCGGTCGCCAGCACTGGGTGGACGGCGCCGCCGTGCGCGTCGGCTGGGGCGCCGGCCGGGACGGGGCCCTGGCGCTGATCTCGGTCGTCCCCTCGGCCCCCGTGCCGGCCCCGCCGGTGGCGGCCCTCACCCCCGGCCAGTACCGGGTGGCCGTCCGGGCGGCGGCGGGGTGCACCGTGGCGGAGATCGCGGCCGAGACCGGCCGCAGCACGCAGACCGTGCGCTCCCACCTCAAGGCGGTCTACCGTCGGCTCGGGGTGACCAGCCGGGTCGCCCTCGTCCGGTGCTTCGGGGCCTGGGGAGGAGGGGCATGATGGGGGGCATGGCCGCGCTGCCGGCGGAGGAGGCCGAGCTCTGGGCCCGCTGGGCCCACGACCGGGAAGACGCCGCCGCCGAAGAGCTCTGGCGCCGCAGCCAGCGCCTGGCCGTGGCCGTGGCCGCGCGGGCCCTGGGCGGGCTCAGCAACCCTTGGGAGCGGGCCCGGGGCATCGTCGACGAGGCCTTCGTGCGGGCCCTGGGCAGCTTCGACCCCGCCCGGGCCCCGGCCGCGAGCGCCCAGCCCTTCCGGGCCTGGTTCCTGCGGCTGGTCCGCAGCGCGGTCGTCGACCACCGGCGCCGGGCCGCCCGAGAGGTCGAGCTGGTCGACCTGCCCGTCGCCGCCCAGGAGTGCCCCCAGCCCGCCCCCGAGGTGGGCATCGACGCAGCCCGGCTCGTGCGCCAGCTCGAGCGCCTCAACGCCGAGCAGGGCCTCGCCGAGGACTGGCCCGTGCTGGTGGCCTGGCTCCAGTGCCGCCACGACGGGGTGCGGGTGCCCTGGAAGTCGCTGGCGGCGGCCCATCCTGTGCAGCCCCCCGACGACCTCCGCTTCGCGCCGGGGGCCGCCTCCCTGCCCGAGGGGGCCCCGGGGCTCGCGGCCGCCGCCCGCAAGCTCGCCCTCTGCCCCCGGCTCTGCCTCGCCGCCGACGGCAGCAGCGCGCCCCCGGAGGGCCCGGAGCTGGGGCCGGCCCGGGCCGAGGGGGTCGTGGAGGCGCTGGTGGCGTGGCTGCGGGTGCGCCGGGTCCACCACGGGGGCGTGGCGATGGAGCGGCTCGTGGTCGGCGGCGCCGAGCGGGGCCACCGGCGGGTGCGCTTCCGGGTGGAGGCCGGGGCCCAGCGCAGCCCCGATGCGCTCCGGATGCGCGTGGAGAAGGTCATCTTGGGCAAGTTGCTCGCACTGGTGGACGGAGGTGGACGATGAGCGGAGCGGTGGAGACGGAGGCCGCGGCCCTCTGGGCCTGGCTGGCAGCACCCGACGAGCCGCCGCCGCCGGCGGTCGCGGCGCTGCTCGCGGACGAGGCGGCCCTCGGTGCCCTGGTCGCGGCCCTCGAGGTCTCCGCCCCCCCGGACGACCCGGCCGGGCGCTGGGCCTGCATCGCCGACCGGCTCGACCGGCCCGTGGCGCCCGCCGGGGTGTCGCCGGCCCTGCTCGACGGCCTGCACGCGGCCCTCGCCCCGCCCGCGCCCCTGCCCCGCCCCGCCCCCCGCGGGGGGCGCCGGTGGCGCGTCGGGGTGGCCCTGCTCGCGGCGGCGGTGGCCCTCGTGGTCTTGTGGCCCCGCCCGGCCCCCACCGTGCTGCTGGCCCCGGGTGAGCTGGTGCCGGCCGCTGCCCCCACCACCCGCGGCACGGGTCCGGTGGCGGCGGCGCTGGGCCCCGTGCTCTCGGTCCGCGCCACCGTCGGGGCCGGCGGGCTGCGGCTCCAGGTCTCGGCCACCCCCGGTCCCGAGGGGGTGCCGGTCGATCCGGGCTCGCTGCGCCTGGGCTACGGCGGCCGCGACCTGACCGCCCGGCTGGGCGCGGTGGCCCTGCCCCTGGATCGGTCGGGGCTCCAGCTCCCGCCGGGTCGCCACCGCTTCACGGTCTCGGTGGCCGACGTGGCGGGCCAGCGCAGCGCCCAGACCCTCGAGGTGGTCGTGCCCTGAAGCCCGTCGGCTCGGCTTCAGTCGGCCGTGCTGCCGCCCTCGGCCCGGGGCTGGCGGCGCCGGATGCGCATGGGCAGGCCGTCCTTGAGGGTCAGCACCCCCTCCATCTCCCAGCGGGCCTGGTAGCCGGGGCGCAGCTCGGGGGCGAAGCGCTGGGCCAGCACGGCGAGCAGGATGTGGCTCTCGAGCAGGGAGAAGTGGTTGCCGAGGCAGGTGCGGGGCCCGACGGCGAAGGGGTGGTAGGCCCCCGGGTGGCGGTCCGGGTCGTCGCCGTCCAGCCAGCGCCCCGGGTCGAAGCGCTCGGGCGCGGGCCAGTGCGCCGGGTGGCGGTGGGTGAAGTAGGAGGCGAAGAGCAGCGGTGTGCCCCGGGGCACCTCGTGGTCGCCGATGACGTCGTCCTCGACGGCATCCCGGGCGTAGAAGGGAATCGCCGGGTAGAGCCGGAGCACCTCTTGGATGACGGCGCGGGTGTAGGGCAGCCGGCGGAGGTCGTCGGTCGTCGGGGGCCGGTCGCCGAGCACCTCGTCGAGCTCGGCGTGGAGGGCGGCGGCGACCTCGGGAAAGCGCGCCAGGGCGTACCAGGCGAAGGTCATCGTGCGGGCCGTGGTCTCGTGGCCCGCGAAGAAGATGGTGATGGACTCGTCCCGCAGCATCTCCTCACTCATCGGCGCGCCGGTGTCGCGGTCGCGGGCCCGCATCAGGCGGGTGAGCAGGTCGTCGGGCCAGTCGGCCTCGTCCATCGCCCGGCGCTCGGCGATGATGCGGGCGGTGAAGGCGTGGGCGAAGTCGCGGGCCCGCCGGTAGCGCAGGTTGCCCGGGGTGGGCACCCACAGCGGGATGTCGGGCATGACCATGCGGCGGTTGACGAAGCCGACCATGTCTTGGACGCAGGTGCCGACCCGGTGGATGTCTTCGGGGGAGGCGGTGGTGAACATGCCGCGCAGGATGATGGTGGCCGTCAGCCGCGTCATCTCTTCGCTCATGTCTTCTTCGGTGCCCGCCGCGGCGAGGGCCTCCCAGCGGTCGAGGAAGCCGAGCGTGTCGCGCAGCATGAGGGCGGCGAAGGCCCAGACGCCGCTGCGGGTGAAGAAGGGGGCCATCAGCCGCCGCTGGCGCTTCCAGAGCTCGCCGTTGCTGGCCACGAGGCCGTTGCCCACGAGGTAGCGGCGCACCATGTCGTAGCTCTCGGCCTTGCCGTAGCGCTTGCGCCGCTCGACGTTGACCTGGTGCACGGCCTCGGGGCCGATGGCCACCAGCAGGCCGCGGCCGAAGATGCGCACCATGAACAGGTCGCCGTGGTCGGCCCAGAGGCTGCCGATGGTGGCGAGGAAGCCCCGGGTGGCGAGGCGGTAGAGAAAGACGAGGGCGCGGGGGCCGGGCGGGGTCATCGGGCGCTCCCGGGCGGGGTGAGGAGGGGGGCGCCCACCAGGGCGAGGGCCTCGGCGAAGACGGCGCTGGGGGGGCCCGGGTGGTCGCCGAGCAGGGCCGTGCGGCCGGCGGCGACGATGAGGGCACCGGCGAGGCGGGCCTGGAGGGCGCCCGGCGCCAGCCCCAGCCGCGTGGCCACCAGCGCGGTGAAGGCCTGCTCGGCGTCGTCGAGCAGCTGCAGCCACACGGCCCGGTGGCGCTCGGTGCCCCGGAGCACGGCGAGGATCGCCGGGAGGTCGAAGTGGACGGCCAGGTCGAGCAGGCCGGCGTGGGCCGGCAGCAGCGCCGCGTGCAGGGGGCGGTCGGCGCTGGCCGCGGTGAGACCGGCGACCACCTGGGCCAGGCCGGCGCCCAGGTAGGGGCGCAGGGCGTCTTCCTTGCGGGGGAAGTAGCGGTAGAAGGTGCGCTCGGAGAGGCCGGTGTGGGCGGCGAGGGCCCGGACGGGGTGGTCGGTGTGGCCGTCGCGCAGGTAGAGCGCCAGCACGGCACGGGACGCGTCGAGAACGGCTTGCTCTCGGTCGTTGTCGGCGGAGAAGAAGGGCAGGCTGACCGGGGACATGGGGGGAGGGTAGCGGATGGTGGCAGTTTCTGCCAGGGGTCATGGTTGGGCCGGGGGCGGCCCTCCATCTTCGGTCAACCCCGGGGGACGGGGGGCCGATGGGCGGCCACAGCCGGAGACGACCCATGCGCTGGACCCTCGAGACGACCATCGACATCGCCGCCCCGCCCGACCGGGTCTGGGACATCCTCGTCGACCTCCCGCGCTACGGCGCGTGGAACCCCCTGGCGGCGCGCATGGAGGGCCCCCTCGAGGTGGGGGCCGTGCTCGACATGACCGTGCGGCTCGGGCGCCACACCCGCCGCCAGCCCGCCGATGTCTTCGCCGTCGGCCCGGGCCACCTGCTCATCTGGAGCGGCCACTCCCTCAAGGGGCTGGCCGTGCGCGGGGTGCGCAGCCAGTGGCTCACCCCCACCCCCGGGGGCTGCCGCTACACGAGCCGCGAGGTCTTCACGGGGCCCCTGGCCGGGCTGACCCGGCGGCTGCTGCGGTCGACCCTCGACGCGGGCCTCCAGGAGATGGCCGTGGCCCTGCGGGATCGGGCCGAGGCCGGGGCGCGGGCGGCCGCCTGAGCCCGGGACCGCCGGGAGGCCCGATCGCCGGATCGCCCTCAGGGCACGGGGCCCCGGGCCGATGGTCCCGACGGGCGCGGTCGGCCGGATCGCCGCGGCGGCGCCCCGCTTGTGGGAGGTCTGCTGTGGTTGCTCTGGGATCCGGGTCTGCTGCCCGCCGCGTGCGCCGGCTCCGCGCCCCCGAGAGCCGGGGGCTGGTGATCTTCTGCCACGGGCTCGGGCTCCACGCCGACAAGTTCACCCCGCTCTACGGGCTCGTGAACCGCCTCGGCCACGACGTGGTCACCTTCGACGCCCCGGGCCACGGGGACGCGGAGGGCTTCGTGCTCGACAGCGCGACGGTGGACCAGGCGGCGGCGGCGGCCATCTCGGTCTACGCCCGCCACGCCCACGAGCGCCCCGTGCTGCTGGGGACGGGCTGCTTCGGGGGCTTCTTGATGCGGCGCATCATCGCGGCCGCCCGGGGCAGCGACTGGGTGCCGCCGGCCATCTTCTACTCGGTCGACTACATCCGGCTGCCGGCGCCCCTGCTGAGGGGGCTCCAGCATGACCGGGTGCTGCGCCTCCTCGACCGCTTCCGGCCCGGCTATGACCACCGCCGCCTGACCCACGCCTCGGTCGACGACGCGGACTTCATCGCGGGCGACCCGGCCGCCTGGACCCGCTTCCCCCTGGGCATGGGCCTCAAGCTCGCCCACGAGACCAACGCCTTCTACGACGGGTTGGGGGACGACGAGCCGCCCCACGCCTTCATCGTGGGCAGCGACGACCGCCTCTCCCACCTGCCGCCCGTGCGCCGGGCGGGCCGGCGCCAGCCCGACTTCCGGGTGTGGGAGGTCGCTGGCGGCCACATGCACCTGCACCGCGACCGTCCCGAGGTCCAGGCCCGCTTCGAGACCGCCCTGGCCGAGGCCCTCGCCTTCGTGACCACACGGGCGGGCGCCCGGGGGCTGCCGGACGGGCTGCCCGCGGCCTCCCTGCCGGCGCCACCCGAGGTCGCCCCGGCCGGTCCCCGGGGCCAGGCCCGGCTGCTCCGCCAGCTCATGGTCGATCCCGTCGGCCTCGTCGAGGAGCTCCAGGCCCGCCACGGCTCCCTCTTCACCGTGCGCATCCCCTTCGACATCACCCCGCCCTTCACCTTTCTCACGACCCGCGAGGGCTACGCCAGCGTGCTGGGCCTCGACCCCGCGGTCGGCCGCAACGGCCCGGTCATCGACCGGGTGCCCGCCCTGGCCCACTGGACCCCCCGGAGCGACCCGAGCCCCGAGCACCTCCAGGAGCTGCTGCTCACGGGCCGGCGCCACATCGGGCGGCTGCTCCGGGGCCTGCCCTCGGCCACCATCGACGCGCGGCTGCGGGCGCGGGTCGCCCACCACGTGGCCCAGTGGCCCGCCACCCTCGACCTCGCCGACCGTCTGGTCACCCTCATCCACGACAGCTGCGCCCGCCTCGTGCTCGGCGATGCGCTCGTGGATGCCCTCGGGCCCGGCATGCTGGACGAGGTGCGCACGGTGGTCAACGCCGTCGACGCGGCCCGGGCCGTGACCGCGCTGACCCCCGCCGGGCGGCTGCTGCCCGAGGCCCGGGCCGCCGCGGCCCTCGCCCGTCGGCTGCGGCGGGCCGCGCGGGACCCCCAGCTCCAGGCCACGCCCACCCTCGCCGGCCTGCGGGCGGAGCACCCCTCGCTGCCCGAGGACGACCTCGTCTGGATGCTCTTCTTCGCCCTCTGGAACGCCACCATCTACATGGGCACCTACGGCACCTGGTCCTTTCTCGACCTGCTCGCCCAGCCCGGCGCCGTGGCCGCCCTCGACGCCGCCCCCGACCGCCGGGCCCATCTCGTCGGGGGCATCCTCGAGACCATGCGCCTCAACCCCATCTCGTGGCAGCTGCGCGCCCTGGCCCGCCCCGTCGAGGTGACCAGCGGCGGCCGCGCCCACCGGGTGCCCGCGGGCCACTTCCTCACGGTCTTCTCCCACGGCCTGAACCGCGACCCCGCCGTCTATCCCGCGCCCCTGCGCTGGGATCCCGGCCGCTACGCCGCGGGGGCGCCCCTGCCCCTGCTCTTCGGCACGGGCCCCTTCGCCTGCGTGGCCCAGTTCTTCGTGAAGCAGGTGCTGGCGACCATCCACGACACCCTGCTGGGCACGGTCTCGCTGCGCCTGGAGGGGCCCCTGCCGCCCCGGATGAGCCGGGTCCACCTGCTCTACCCGAGCGTGCCGGTGGTCGCGACGCGGGGCTGAGGGGGAGCCCCCGGAGGCTCAGGTGTGGCGGGCCCCTGCGGCGCCGTAGTGGAGGGGCCGCACACCGGGAATGACCGCCTCCGGATCGATGCCCACGTGCGCGAGCAGGCCGGCGCCCACGCTCTCCACCCCCACCAGCTCGGTGCCTTCGACCACCTCGCCCGAGCGCGGGTCCCAGGCCAGCGCGGCGCCCCGGGCGTCGGTCGCGCCCAGCACCCGTCCGCCGTCCACGCCCGCGCCGGCGACGAGCACCGAGTGGGTGCGGCCGTGGTCTCGGCCGTGCTTGTGGTTGCGGCGGACGGCGCGGGCCACGTCGCCGACGACGGCCACCGTGACGGTGTGGAGCAGGGGCATGCCGTCGGGGCCGGGGGTGGTGGAGAGGTGGTCGAGCAGGCGGTCGAGGGCCCAGAACAGGCCGTCGGCGTCGGCGTCGGCGGTGGCCAGGCTGTCGTGGGCGTCCCAGCCACCGGGCACCTCCACCCGCGCTGCGGCCACGGCGCCCGCGGCCAGCTCTTCGGCCGCCAGCAGCGCGCGCAGCAGCAGGCCGTCCCGATCGGTGCGGCCCGGGTCGAGCCGGTCGGGGGAGGCCTCGCCGGAGCCCTCGGGCCACGGGGAGCTGCTGTAGACGCGGAAGGGGGCGCCGGCCTGCGCGGCCACGTGGGCGAGCAGCTCCGGGGCACCGGGGGCCGCCGTGCCGGCGAGCATGGCCTGGCGGGCGCCGGGGTGGTCGAGTCGATCCGACCACAGGCCGCGGAGGAGCAGGGTGTGCGCCGACCAGCGGCGGAAGTAGCGGTCCAGCGCGGGGCGGCCCGGCCCGCCCGACCAGGACAGGGCGCCGCAGGCGCGGTGGCAGGTGCCGGGGTCGGCGGGGACGCCGGGCAGCGGGGTGTGGCCGTCGGGCCCGAAGTGGGGGTCGAGCAGGGTGGGCACGAAGCCGCCCCGGATCGACAGCACGAGCAGGCGCCGGTCAGCAGGGGGCGCGGCCCGGGCGACCGGTGGCCGTGCGGCGCCCACGACGGAGGCGGCCGCGGCGGACTGGAGCAGCCGGCGGCGAGAGACGGCCAGCGGACGGCCGGTGGCGCGGCTCACTGGGCCACCATCACGGTCCACCGGTGCTCGGCGAGGGCGAAGGGGTTCTTCGCGCCCGTGGAGAGGTACTGGCCGAGGTAGTCGCCGTTGACGGTGTCGCGGAAGGCGAAGGTCGGGCCGCCGAGGCTCTCCCAGGCCACGGGCGCGGCCTCCTCGGGGCGATCCACCACCACCCAGGCCCCCTGGTTGGCGCCGAGCCACTTCCCGGTGCCGCTCTCGCGGAAGTAGGTGGCGTTGGCGGCGGCGCCGGTGCCGCGCACGGGGGTGCGGTCGGGCACCCACCATGTGGGGCCGGGGTCGAAGCGGGGGTGGTCCATGTCGTCGGCGAAGTCGAACTCGGCGCGACTGGAGAGGTAGGCCTGGGTCTCCTGGTTGACCAGGGCCAGCACCGGCGGGAGGGCGGGCGGGTCGCTCGTGGGGGTGACCGGCACGAGGACGGGCACGGGCTTGGCGATCCAGGCGTGGTCGTCGCCGAGCACGGGGGGAAAGAAGACCTCGCGGCCCACCTTGGCCGGACCGGGGGTGTCGGGCACGCGCAGCCACAGGTTCTGCATGTCTTGGAAGGCGAGACGCCCGTCGGGCAGGGTGATCATCCGCAAGAACGCGAGCTTCGGGGCCGCGGCTGCCACCCCCGGGGTGGCCGAGTCGGCGGCCCCCGGCAGCAGCCACTGCTCCCGATCGAGCGCCCGGATGAGCGTCATGGACGAGCCGGTGAAGTCGTCCTTCCGCCACACGGCCGCCTGGCGGAGGTCGCTCGTCGTCGACAGGCCGGTCGCCGGCGCGGCTGCCCAGGACAGGTACTGGCCGGTCTTGGGGGCATACAGCGCGAAGGTGTCGGGCAGGCGGACCTCGGCGGCCACCTGGCGCTCGTACACCCGGTGGCGCATCACGAGGTTTCGCAGGGCGAGGTCGGTGTCGGGGAGCCGGCCGGCGTGGACCTCGACGGCGGCGAGGGTCCACTCCCCCGCCCGGGCCTGGAGGTCGAGGGCCCCGCCCCGGACGTCGGTCCGCGCCAGTGCGGCGACGTCACCGGCGGGGAGGGGGACGACGCTGTCGGCCGCGCCCGCGCCGGCCCGCACCCCCAGCAGCGCCTGCTCCCGGTCCACCCAGATGGCGACGAGCTGCATGGTGTGGTCGACCTTGGTCACGGGCTGGAGCGGCGTGGGGCCCATCCTCTCGGTGTAGACCGAGAAGCAGTGCTCGCGGCCCTCGGCGCCCGCCCGGCTCTCCAGGTTGAGCGTGAGGAAGAAGGCCCCCCGTGCCCCCAGCATGAGCTGGAAGACCTTGCTCCTCGAGCCGCCGCCGACCGGGGCCTCGGGCTCGACCCGCACCCACACGAGCACCGTGATGCCCTCGGCGGGGGGCGGCACGTCGGGCAGGAAGCGGCGGTAGGCCCCGTCCACGAGGCCGCTGGCGTCGCGCCTGGCCGCCACGGGGCCGTCGGGCTGGAGGGCCTTGTCCTTGCGGCGGGCGTCGTGGAACCAGCCCAGCGGCAGCATCGCCTCGGACTTGGGGGCCTGCAGGTCGACCGCGGCCCGCACCCCGCCCGCCGAGCCCCACACCTGCAGCTCGGGCCAGTCGTAGAGGCTGAACTCCTGGGTGGTGAGCACCTGCTTGGACTCGGTGACCCCCGAGCCAGCGGCCGTTGTGAGCAGGCGGGACCAGTCGTGGGACGCGAAGATGAGCTGGCCCGAGTGGGCCTGGACCACGTGGAAGCGCTCATGCGGCAGCACGTCGGTGGGGCTGCCCGGTGTGAGCTGCCCTTGCTGGCCCACGCCGAGGTGGTGGAAGACGATGGCGTCGCCGTGGAAGTCGTTGCCGCGGTCGGTGATCTGGGAGATCGTGACCTGGCCCGTCTCGAGGGGGTCGATGCGCACATGCTGCCACGCCCCCACCCACACCCCCGCGGCGTAGGTGTTGTCGTCGCGGAGGGCGTGGATGGCCGCAAAGCGGGGCAGCGAGCCCGCCACCGTGCGGGCCCGCAGCCGGCGGCGGTGGTCGAAGTCATCGTGCAGGCGCCCGAGCTCCTCGGCGGTGAGCGCGCGGTCGTAGATGCGCACCTCGGCCACGGTGAGCCCGCTGAGGTCGCCCGAGCCGGCGCTCTCGCCGAGGGGGCCGATCCACAGCTTCGTCTGGCCCGGCTCGAAGGCCCGGGTGGGGCGCGCGCCCGCCATGTCGTCCGTGGAGCGGGAGGGCCAGACCGGTCGGCGGCTGTGGGCGCCGTCGTAGTTCACGACGTAGAGCTGGTGGCCGCCCCACTGCTGTTCGGTCGCGTCGAGGTGGTGCTCGAGGCCGGTGGCGGCGTCCGGGTCGGCAGGCCGCAGGGTGGCGAGGCCGGCCCGGGTGCTCCGGAACTCGATGCCCTCGCCCCACGGCGCCTGGGGGGTGCCGCTGCGCCCGGCCTGGCGGCGGGCCTCGTCGTCGGCGTCGGTGTGCAGGGCCTCCAGCCAGAGGGGCGCGCCGAGGGCGCTGCGCTTGCCGCCGTCGTGGCGCACCCACACACACAGCGCGAAGGCGCTGAGGCGCGGCCCGGTGTAGCCCTCGGCCGACAGGGCGCCCCCCTCGCCGAAGGCCACGCCCCACGGGGTGAAGCGCAGCCGACCCTCGGCGCGGAGCCCCGCCCAGCGGCTCGCCTGGTCGCGGCCGGGGGCGGCGCTGGCGAGGTCGAAGTGGGCGACCAGTCCGCCCACCGGGTCCTTGGGGAGAATCATGGGTGCCTCAGGCGGGGGCGTCGGAGATGGAGATCTCGATCGAGGTGAACACGCGGGTCACCTCGATGCCCACGGCCACCTTGTCGAAGGCGTCGAACACCCGGGTGAGCTTCGTGGCCAGCGGCGTCACCGCGGCGCCCACGCCGTCGGTCTCTGGTGCAGCGGCGGCGGCCTCACCGGTCTCGACGACGGGGTCGTCGACGATCTGGACGATGTGGCTCCCCGAGGCCAGCACGCTCGACAGCAGCGTGGCGCTGGCGTCGGCATAGCCGGCAGCGAAGGCCTTGTCGGAGGTGGGCTCTGGCCCGCTGGCGTGCTTGAGGGTCTCCAGCGCGATGCAGACCACCTTCTCCATCGCGCTCAAGACGAGGTCGATGAGGGAGAGGACAGCGGCGGCGAGCTTGCTGAGCTCCTTGACCTCTCGGGAGCTGGCCAGCGAGACCGCGAGGGCCCGCGGCAGGATGGACAGCTCGAAGCCCATCTGGGTGATCTCGAGCCCCGTGCGCGCGTCGGAGTAGCGGTTGGACAGGATGTCGGCCATGCGCAGGAAGCCCCGCACCGTGTAGGCGACCCCCACGAGCACGCCCCCCACCGTGGTGATCGCCAGCAGCTCGAAGCCGGTGAGCACGAGGCCCACGAGCTCGACGAAGGACAGCACGATGCCGAGGGCGAACTGGGACACCGCCGAGAGCTGGGAGAGGGTCGGGGCGCCGCTGGCGGGCTGGCCGTCCCGGGCGAACAGCCGCTGGATCGAGCCGTCGTCGACCGTGTCCGTCATGACCTCTTCGAAGAAGTGGACCACCGCGGCCGGCTCGGGGAGGTCCGGCAGGCTGTGGATCCAGCTCTCCAGCTCGCTGTTCCGGGGGTCGAGGTTGCGGCCCGCCATCACCCGGTACGAGACGTGGATGAAGTAGGCGACCGAGACGGTGAGGGCCTCCTGGAGGCTCAGGTGGCGGGCCTTGCCCGTCATCGTGAGGGTGACGAGGCTGTAGAGCTCAGAGACCCCGGGCACGTAGACCTCGGCCTGGAAGGCGCCGCGGAGCGTGTCGACGAGGGTGTGGGCCAGCGACCGGGCGGAGGCAACGACCCAGGTCTCGAGCCAGTCGCCGAGCTCGGCCATGGCGTCGGTCATCGTGTCGTAGAGGTCGCCCAGGTCGAGGGCCAGCGGGTTGCTGCCGAGCACGCCGAAGACCATGCCCAGGATGGGGTCGAGGATGGCGAGGAGCTCTTTGAGTGCACGGGTGTCGAGCCCGAAGCCCCGCAGCTCGGCCAGCAGCTCGGCCTCGAGGTCGGCGAAGAGGCGCTCGGCCTGGTCCAGCACCTGGTGGAGCAGCTGCATGGCCTGGTTGTCGCCGTGCAGGGGGCCGAGGGCGGTCTCGGCGTTGGCGAGCGCCTCGTCGAGCACGGGCTGGAAGCCCACCACCATGGCCCGCACGCCCCGCAGCTTGGGGTTGTCGCGGCCCTCCTTGAGCACGGCTGGCGCGAGCCCGAGCATCAGGTCGATGCCGCGCTTGAGCTGTCGCCAGCCGTAGTCGACCAGGCTGTCGAGGATGGCCTTGATCTCGAGCGCCTTCTTGAGGTTGGCGAGGTCCTTGAAGAAGTTGAGGAAGGCCTCGGCGAGCTCCTTGAGCTCCTCGACGAAGGCCTCGCAGGCGGCGCGGATCTCCTCGAGGGCCGACGCGAGGGTGTGGCCCAGGCTGTCGAGCTCGTCGGCCAGGGAGTCGACGGCCGACTCGCCCACCTCCTCGATCCACTCGGCGGCGGTCTTCACGGCCTGGGCGGCCTGGACGGCGGCGTCTTCGATGCCCTCGCCGATGGAGGTGGCGGCGTCGACCACCGCGCCGCCCACCACGGCCGCGCCGTCGGCCACCGCAGCCAGCCCGACCCGCGCGCACTCCTCGGCCTCGTGGTAGGCATCGTCGACCGCGTTGCCGAGGTCTTGGAAGGCGTGGCCCACCGGGTCGATGACCTGGTTCTCGATGCCGTCCACCACCTGGTTGCCGAAGTCTTCGAAGGCGTGGAGGCTGGTGTTGGCGGCCATGGTGACGCCGTCGGCGACGGCCTCGGCGGCGTCCTCGATGCCCTCCCCGACGGCGACGGCGGCGTCCTTGATGCCCTCGCCGGTCGCGATCGCGGCATCCTCGAGGGTGTGCCCGACGTCGTTGAAGCCCTGCTTGACGTCGTTGTCGTGCACGGCACCGAAGGTGAATGTGCCGCAGAAGTCGAAGCTCATGGTCGCCCTTCCCGGGGGGCTGGCAGGGCGCCCACCGCGAGCGCGGTGCCAGTTTGGTTTGGGAGCGGCGGTGCGCGCAAGCCCCGGTGCATGCGCTGCGCTCCGTGCGCCCAACGCCCCCGGGTCCCGTGTCAGAATGGGCTGCCCCTTGGTCTGGGTGGAGCCCCATGCGGTCCGTCGTCCCTCTTGTCCTGTCTGCGGTCGTGGCCGCGCTGCCGGCGGTGGCGCACGCGCGGCTGTCCTGTGAGACGCCCTGCGGCGTGGGCGGCATGGTGATCCAGCCGGGCAGCCACTACACGCTGCAGGTCGACTGCTCGACGGGGGGCTACTCGGCCGAGACCGGCAGCCTGCACCCGGCCACCCTGTCCCTGTCCACCCCCCAGTCCGTCATCTTCGGCGAGCTGGCCGACAGCACCAACTCCCAGCTGTCGTTCTTCGTGCACGGCACGGGCGAACACTTCAGCACGAGCACCGGGGGCAGCCTCCCCCCCGACGCCACCGAGGCGGTGCCGGACGGGACCTGCCTCTTCGACCCGCCCGACACGGCCGACGAGCCCGACAGCGTCGGCGTGGAGACCGAGTGGGCGGTGGTCGACGCCGCCGGCTCCACCTGGATCTGGCGCCACGAGGTGGTGACCTTCGGCAACACGGACGACAACGCGGGCATCCGGCTCACCCAGACCCTCACCACCGACGGAGCGGGCGGCAGCGGCAGCGTGGGGCTGCGCTGGCAGGTGGACCACCGGGCGGCCGACGACGACGGCCCGGTGCTGGCGACCGTGACCTGTGACCCCTTCGGCCTGTCCGACAGCACCGCGGCGCAGACCAGCCTGGCGGCCACCGAGCTCGAAGACTTCGTCCAGCTCGTCAACAACACGGCCAGCCCCTTCGTCTCGACGCTGGTGTCGACCACGACGCTCGACGCCCTGCCGTCGACGGGCCGGCCCGACCTCGTCGCCTACGGCACCTGGTCGTGGCTCACCCTCGCCCCCTGGGGCGACCCTCCGGCAGGTCCCGCCAGCGGGCCCGACGCCGACTCGGCCGTCCTCTACACCTTCGGCGCCGACATCAGCAGCGCCACCACGCTGGCCGCCGGCGAGTCGGTCACCCGCAGCCTGCTGCTCTTTGCCGCCGAGAACGTCGACAGCTGCGGGGACTTCATCGAAGACAGCTCCACGGAGCCCGGCGACTCCGGCGACCCGGGAGAGCCGACCGACACCGGGCCTGTCGACACCGGCGAGCCCACCGACACCGACGAGCCCACCGACGATCCCACCGACGATCCCACCGACACCGACGACCCCACCGACCCGGACGCCGCCGTCGACTCGGGGGCCGCCGCTGCGACCGCCGCCGGGGGCTACGGCGGGGGCTTCGCGAGCTGCGGGAGCACCTCCGGGGCCGTGCTGCTGGTCTTCGGTGTGCCGGTCCTCGCCGGTCTGCGCCGGCGCCGCCGGTCGGGAGGTGGGCCGTGCTGAAGGCGCTCCTGCTGCTGCTTGCGCCCCCCGCCGCTGCCCAGGATGCCTTCGACGCCCACCAGCTCCACGCCACGGGCCTCAGCTCCGACCCCCGCTCGCCGCTGCGCCTGCTCGCACCGCCGTCGCCCGCTGCTCCCCACTGGAGCGCCAGCCTCGTGGGAGAGCTCGGCCGGGCCCCCCTCGTGGCCGTGGGCCCGGACGGCACGGTCACGTCCATCGTCGACCAGCTCGGGGTGGCGAACCTCGCCGGGAGCTGGCGCCCCACGGACCGGCTCCGGCTCACGGCGGCCGTGCCGGTCTTTGCGGTGCTGCAGGCCCCCGGCGACACCACGGGGGCCGCGGTCGGAGACCTGCGCCTCGTGGGCTCGGCCACACTGATCGATGGGCCGGTGCGGCTCGGCCTGTCGCCGCTGCTCGACCTCCCCACGGGGGCCGAGGAGCGCTACGTCGGGCGCCCGGGCCTCGGGGGGGGGCTGCTGGCGACCGCCCAGGTGGAGCGGGCGCGGCTCACCGTCACCGGAGAGCTGGGGCCCGACCTGTCGGCGGCGCCCAACGACCTGGACCACACCCGCGTGAACACTGGTCTTCACGTCGCCTACGGCCTGTCGGACGACCTGGCTCTCAACGCCGAGCTGCGGGCCCTGTGGTCGCTGCGGGGGGACGGCTGCGCCTGCACCCCCGCAGAGCTGTCGTCTTGGGCCCACCTCGGCAGCGAGCGCGGCCTCCACGCCCTCATCGGCGGCGCCGTCGCCCTGAACAGCCACCCCGGCACGAGCCTGTTCCGGGTCTTTCTGGGAGGTGGCTTCGGAGCGGTGCCCCCGGCCCCCCCCGAAGAGCTGCTGCTCGACGACCCCTACGCCGCGACCGAGCTGCCGCCCGAGGACGAGGACGACGACCGCCTCGCCGCCTGGCTCGCGGCGGCGGCGGGAGGGGCGGCGGGGGCCCTGCCTGGGGGAGGCGGCATCCCCGGGGCGGCGCTGCCCGGCGGGGGG
Source organism: Myxococcota bacterium (assembly GCA_964226865.1). Lineage (GTDB taxonomy): Bacteria > Myxococcota_A > UBA796 > UBA796 > UBA2385 > CAXQUZ01. Next base: position 56,828 of record CAXQUZ010000359.1, read on the forward strand.
GCGCCCCTGGTGGTGCTGCCGGGGTGGCCCACGGGCGATGACCGGGAGGCCGCCAGCGACGACGACCCGCCCTGCGCCCGCGCCACCGTGGGCAAGCGCGCCCACCACCTGCCGTCGGTCTTCTTCGCGCCCAACCGTGCCGACCTCTCCGCCGACGGCGTCGCGGCGCTCCAGGCCGCAGCGGAGGCCCTCGCGCGCGACGACGGGGCCACGCTGCAGGTCGACATCCACAGCCACGACCGGGCGGGCGCATCCTTCACCGACCACATCGTCGAGCGGCGCCGTGTGCAGGTCTTCACCATGCTGCAGCACCTCGGCGTCGCCCCCGAGCGCGTCACGCTGGGAGCGCTGGGCGCGCCCGGCGACGAGCTGGCCGACCACCGCAAGGCACGGGCCGAGCTCACCATCCTGGGCGGCAAGGAGCCGCGCGTCTCGCTCCAGGAGGGGCTCCGCGAGGCGGCGGCCGCGGCGGTCTTGTCCGCTGCTGCCGATGCCTGTGTGGTGCCGCTGCTCACCCCCCACGCGGTGCGCTTCCGCGGCTCGGGGACGCGGTGGACCGTGGCCAGCGAGCCCGCGCTCGTGGAGGCGGCCACGGCGGGCCGCGGGGGCAAGGTGGTGGTGCTGGTGGCGCACCTGGGGCCCGGTGCCGTCTCCGAGGACGACCGCCACCTGGCGCGGCAGCGGGCGGCGGCGATCCGCACCGAGCTCGTGGAGCGCGGGGTGGACGAGCACCTGCTGCGCATCGAGGTCCAGGACACGGTCGATCCCAGCCGCGCGGGTGCCCCCCGCATCGAGCTGCACATCAGCGACCGGAGACCCTGAGGCGCCCGGGGCGGGGGCCCGCAGGCGGAGCGGTGTCGCCCGCCCGGGGCCACTCGTGCACGACCAGCTCGGTCATCCTCCCGAGCTCGGCATGCGCGAGGATGTGGCAGTGGGCCATCCACCGGCCGGGGTTGTCGAGCTCGGTGAGCGACCCGTCCACCTGCAGGCGTGCATTCGGAGGGGCCTTGCGCCGGAGGGGGCGGCGAGCGCGGGCGCCCCACCCGTGGCACCACCCCGCGCGTCGGCCCGGGGAAGGCGGCGGCCGTCGCCCCGGATCGTGGGTGTTGCCAACCCCCGACGGGGAACCGCGCACACCGCCCAGGAGGTTGGTCTGGTGACCCTGTTGGCTTCGCTGCTGCTCGGACGCGGCGACGCCGCGGCACAGAGCCCCAAGAGGGCGGAGGTCCCCTCGGTCGCGAGGTCGTGGCGCGGGAGGGCTTCCCGCCCACCCCGAGCCCGTCCGACCTCTACCGGCCCGGGGCCGTGCGCGTGCCCAGCAACCTCTGCCCCGGCGAAGGCCGGGGTCGAGAAGCGCCTGACCTTCATCGATCCCGAGCAGCGCAGCCTGGCCCTCGGCGACCTCACCCCCACCGATGACTGCCGCAGCACGCTCGAGACCGCTGGGCGCACTCGCGACCTCTCCGATGCCTTCGTGGTCCACGATGTGATCGTGGCCATCGTCCAGAACACTGTGTGCATCCGCGCGGACGCGTCGGGCGGGGGGGGCGCTCGGCCAGGCCGAGGCATCGTCCAGCTCGGAGTGCGTGCAGGAGAGCGATGCCCAGGGTCCCCTCGGCTTCAAGGGCGTGCCCCTCGAGAAGGTGGTCGCCGCGGCCCCCGCGCCCACCACCGTCGCCCTGCCCCTCGCCGCCACCACCCTGTCGGCCAGCTCCTGCCCCTGGGACGGCATCACCTCGGCCGCCGCCCAGAACCACACCCTTGTGCGCAACGGCCAGTCCTTCGACGTGGAGCGGGCCGACGCCGTGCTGTCGATGTCGAGCCAGCTCCGGGCCTGTGGCGAGGGCGAGGCGGCGCTGCACGTCGAGGACTGGCGGCGGCGGATGCACCAGAAGAAGGTGGCCGGCCTCGTGATCTTCTACGGCTGGCCCTTCCTGCCGAGTGTGTCGAAGAAGGCCGAGGCGGCGCGGGTCGAGATGCTGCGGGCCCTCGACTGGGCGCCGGGGGTCGCGTCGCCACCTCCCTGTGGCACGCCGTGGCGGCCGGCTCTCTTCCGCGGCGCGCCCGGGAACGGGCCTCCCGCGGCACCTGGTGGACGGGCCCGCGATAGGGTCCCCCCTCGTCTGGCCCCGCATCCGGAGCGCGCATGGGCAGCCGCGTCGACTGGAGCGACCTGCAGGTCGTGCTCGCCGTCCAGCGCCACGGGACCCTCCTCCACGCCGCGGCCGCCATCGGCGTCGCCCACACCACCATCGGGCGCCGCCTCAAGGCCATGGAGCGCCAGCTCGGCGTCCGCCTCTTCGACCGCACCCCCCGCGGGCTCGTGCCGACCCCGGCAGGCGCCGACCTCGCGGCCACCGCCGAGCGGGTGGAGGGCGAGGTCTTGGCGGTCGAGGGGCGGGTGCTCGGCCGCGACGCACGGCCCACCGGTCCGCTGCGGGTGTCCACCGTCGACGTTCTCTTCCGGTGCTTCGCCGCTGACCTCCGGGCCTTCATCGAGCGCTTCCCCGGCATCGAGCTGGTGGTGGACGTCTCGCGAGAGACCGTCTCGCTGAGCCGGCGGGAGGCGGACGTCGTGCTGCGGGTGTCGACGGATCCCCCGGAGGCCCTGGTGGGACGCAAGGCCGCCGAGATGCAGTTCGGCGTCTACGCCGCGCGCCAGCTTGTGGAGCGGGTTGGCGAAGATGCCCCGCTGGCGGCCTTTCCCTGGATCGGCTGGGACCGTGGGCCCAACTGGCGCTGGTTTGCGCGCTGGCTGGCGGAGCATGCCCCGGGTGCCCACATCGCCATGCGCCTCGACGACCGGGGACTGCTCATGTCGCACGCGGTGCGCCAGGGCATCGGCGTCCAGCTGCTCCCCTGTGTTCTCGCCGATGCCGATCCGGCGCTGCGCCGCATCGCGCCACTCGACCCCGCCTTTCGGGTCGGTGTGTGGGTGCTGACCACCGACGAGCTGCGCACCAACCACCGGGTGCGGGCGTTCATGGCGCACATGGGCGATGCCCTGGCGGCCGGCCGCAGCCGCCTGGCCGGCGAGGCTTCGGCACCCGGCGATGTGCAGTAGCGCACAACCGCACGCGCATCTTCGCCATGGTCTGTGCGCCCACGCAGTGTGACCCTCGCCGTGTGGCGCCGCGGGTGCGGTGCCCTGGACGCGGAGGTCCCATGCGAGTCCTGGTGTTGGGTGCGAACGGTCGGCTGGGCCGGCGGGTGCTGGCGGCGCTCCACGAGGCGGGCCACGACGCCACCGCGGTGGTGCGGGGGGCGGACCGGGTGGTCGACGACGACACCGTGGTCGGAGACCCCTGCGACCCGGCCTTCCTGGCGTCGGTCCTGCCGGGCCACGACGCGGTCATCTCCACGCTCGGGCCGCGGCTGCCCACCCGCGGAGCGAGCGCGGTCTACCCCCGGTCGGGCGCAGCCCTTGCCCGTGCGCTGCCGGCGGCCGGTGTGCGGCGCGTGCTGGTGACCTCGTCGGGCCTGCTCTTCCCCCCCCAGACCTGGTGGTCGGGCCTCCTGGCACGGGCGCTGCCGGCCATCGTCTCCGGCTGCCGCGAGCTGGAGGCCCACCTCACCGGTGCCGACGTCGACTGGACCATCGTGCGCACGGACTTCCTCACCGACGGCGACGAGCTCGACTGTCGGGTGGGCACCGGTGTCTTCCCTCGCGGGGGCGGGGCCGTGTCGCGGGCCGCGGTGGCACGGGTGCTGGTGGAGCACCTCGACGCACCGGGCGGGCAGCGGCTGGGCGTGTGTGGGCCGGCCGCGTGACCGAAGGCACCAGGGGCAGCCCACGGGGCCGCAGTCGCGGGCCGATCGCTCGGTAGCGGGAGTGGTTGAGGCGGGAACCGGAACACGATGGCAAGGCGACTCGTCCGCCCGAGTCGCGCAGCTTGTCAGCGCAACATTCGCGGCTCTGCTGCCCTTGGGCTTGGCCTCCTCCGACCGGATGGACCGGCCGGTGGTCCCCGGCTCTCCTCTGCGAAGAAGGCCGCGGCCGGTGTTGGCTTCTCCCGCTCGTCTCGGAGGGCCCGGTGCTCGCGACGGAGCCGCGCGAGCTCCCGCTCCATGGACGGCGTTGTGGGGGCTTGGCCGGAATCCCCACGGGCGCCTCCATGCGCTCGGCGGCACCAGTCTCCGATGGTGGACGTGTTCACGCCCAGGTCCTTGCCGACCTGCGCGGAGGTGAGCCCCTCCTCGCTCACGAGGCGCACCGCCTCCTGCTTGCACCCGAGGGTGTGCCGCCGTCTCTACCGGGCGCTGGGGGTCTCCTGGGACGCTTCCGACCCGGTGGTCTGCGATCTGGGGGCAGGGTCGGGTGTGTCGCCAGGAACCACCCGTGCTCCTGCGCACCGGAGCGTGGCTGCCCCCGTTCGTCGTGCCGCACCACGGCCCGTGTGGGAGAGGAGGTCGCAGGGGTCACGAGCTGCCGACCGGGTGGTGGCGCGGGCATGGACCCAAAGCGGAGGTTTCCGGGTCGTCGGTGCTTGCTCCGCCCCCCCCAAGGGAGATGAGGCCCAGTCCGACCCGGCGCCCGAGAAGACCGAGACGCCGACTCCTCCCGGAGAGGCCGCCGAAGACGCGTCCGAGGAAGAGGCCAAGGAGGCCCCAGAGGCGAAGCCCAAGGGCGAGCCCATGGAGGCCCCCCGGCCGGAGGTCGAGGCGGACAGCCGGGCGGAGGCGGACACGAAGGCGTTGCGCAGCAGTTGGCTGTGCTACTCCGAACACACAGAGGGACGTGCATGGGACACGTCATTGATCATGGACTCCAAACGAGCTTCTTCGGACGAGGCATCACCGAGAACCACTCTGCCGACCGTCCACATGTCACGTTCATTGAGACGAGAGCGCTCGTCAAACAGCAGGGTGTCGTAGGAATAGGCTCTCACGCTGACCTCGTGAGGTATCGACCGGTCTTCGTCATCCCAGGCCAAGACCGAGCGCGCGAAAATCGCCGCATCCACGGTCATGTCCGACCCGCTTGGGGTGATGATCCAGGCCATCTGGGAGTCGTCCCAGTCCGGATGCCCGTCGTAGCGAATGTCGTCATTCTCGCTGTCTTTGTCCGGCCCCAAAACGTAGGCATTGCACCAGGTGGCGTCTCCGCTTGAGTACATCGCGGCCCCGTTGACCAGTCCGTGCAACTCAATATCGGATGCGGCGTCGGGCTCTACCTGCAGTTCAAGGCGCAGTCGGTTGCCGTTCTTCCATGTCAGACCACAGCGCCAAGGCTCTGAGATGCCACCGTCGGTGGAGGTCAACGTCACTTCGGCGACGAAGTGCCCCACGTAGCGAGACTGAATCATGATGACTGCGTCGCCGTTGACCACGGGGCGCGCCGTCTCGTAGACCCTGAGGTGTGCTGGGAGCCAAGGAGTCGAGTGCTCAATGATCGTGATCGACGCGAGGACATCGCCGTCTCCGTCGTACACGACATCGTCCATCTCAACCTTAAACTTGTGCGGCAGTTCCTCAGTTGCCGGGCCGGCGGAGTCTACCGCCATGATCAACCCAGAAGCGGGGCAGTCCCGTGCGTATTCCAATTCGGGCGCCGGGGTCCATGTGCCGGAGTCGCCACCGTCGTTGCCCGTCCCTCCGCCATCTCCTGGGGAATCGCCTGAATCTGACGAATCGGGCCCGTCGTCTGGAATGTCCGAGTCACCATCTTCGGGACCGAGTTTTCCGCTGGGGTCTGTAGAGCAGGCAATGAGGGCCCAAATCACCAATGAAAAATGCTGCAAAGCAACCTCGCTTCTATGGCAATTCGCCCCGCCAGACGGCGGAGCGATGGAGAGCCGCTACCATAGCTCCAACGGAGTGACAGCCGCGACGGGCACTCGGGAGGAACTGTTGTGGCTGCGGTCTCGCAGTCGTGAGAGATCTCACTGAGGTCTTCGGAACCGCATGCATCGCCGCCGCCCTCGACGTCGTCTTGTCCGGAAGGGCTGGGAACGCCCCCCATAGCCCCGCGCTCCTTTGGTGAGTCCCGCGCCTCCTGTGCGGCCCCCGTCATCAAGCGGCCGCCCGCAGGGAGCATCGCGACCGAGGACGGCCGCCACAGAGACCCGACGGGAGCGCATCGTCGGCCTGCCCGCCAGTCGCGTCCCGGGAAGTGGTGTACGAAGCCATCGGACCTCGTAGTTGGCTCTCGCACCTCTCTGCCGGTCGAATC